>JACRBH010000040.1 GCA_016234535.1 Chloroflexota bacterium | reverse complement strand
TAACGTCCGCTTCTTCGATGGTTTCAGTCAGGGTGTAACCGAGGTGCTCAAGCGAAGAACCGACCCGCTGTGAGTCGGCTACGTTCATTTGGCAGCCTTCGGTCCAGATGTGGTATTTCATAGGCCGCAAATTATACCAAGTTCGTCAGGATTGAATGACTAAAAAAGGGGTTTTCAACAGTCAAAAGTCAGGAGACTTTTGACTCCGTTATAGCGGGGATTATGGCTTACAGCCATTTTTTAGGATGATTTCAACTTCATCTGAAGAGCCGGCACGATTCCAGACGGTGTATAGCGCCGGGCATAATGTATTTTGCTCTTTGATCGTGCGTTCGGTCAATTTGATTGCGGTGTTTGTATCGCCAGTTAGGGCGAAAGCCTCAATGAAAGGTAAATTCTCAACCGGCATGGATGCGCTGAATCCATTTTTCCCTGCCTGATCGTATAACTTCACAACTTGCTCCCAATCATTTTGTTGGCGGGCAAGTTCGGCTTTTTCATAAAAATAGCACCAGCCATGAGCGGGTTCAGCTCCGAATAAAGATTCGTCCATAACGGGCTGGGGAGCCTTCGTTTGAATCAAATCGGGGTTTGAAAGCGGGATTGCGTTTAGCAGGAAGTAGTTGGCGCCGGGAACCGTGTCTGCGTTTGCATAGATGGAGTCCAGAACACGCAGGCAGCCGTCGGCTTCTTTATAGATCACAATACTATTTGAAGTCGAGCCGTTAAAATCAACGGTGCGATATTTTATATCAATTGGCTGGCCATCCTGAAAAGTTGCCGGGTTGAATCTGGTTTTTAGATAGAGCAATACATGCGGAATGCTGCGGTCACTGATCTGCGGGGCATAGACCCAATTTAATGGCGCAGTAAGTTGTATATCTGAAACATACTTTATGGGAAGTTCATAAGTCAGCAGGGCTGTGTTTTTTTCCAGTGCGGGAATACGCCAGGCCAGCTGCCAGAAAAAATCCTGTTGATTTGCCGTGTCGCGACGGTATGTGTTCGCAATTGAAAACTGATATGCGGTTGACATCCCGATCAACAGGCTGAGGATGAAAACCTTTCGCTTCCCATCTTTTAAGATGAAATCTGCCAGCCCAACGATGAATATACTCGCCCCGAACATGATGGAAATAAAGAAGCGGTCATAATCGAATTCAAGTTTGAGCGGCAGCCCGGCGGCCCATGATGGAAGTCGGCCGGCGAATATCGCAACCAGCCCAATGGACATGGCCCACTGTCCCCACGAATCTTTTTTTATAGTACGCTGGTCAGTTGTCCCGTTGGAGAGGAACCGCATAAATATAAAAATGACCGATGTCGAAATAAGAAGAATCACCACGGATATTATCTGAGTCAACGACCCATCCATGGTTGAAATGATGCTAAACGTATTCAGCCATGATATGAAACCAGACAATGAGATGGTTGTTAGTATCTCGTTCCCTATCGCAAGTGGCGCGAGGGATGCGCCGGACAGAATGTTTATACCGTATGAACTGTATGCCGCTGAGTGATGATAGGTATAAATCCATGCGGCGTTGAGAATCCACACGCAAAAATATGGGAGCCAGGAAAACGCAGCTTTTTTCAAAACATCTTTTCGCGTAAATGATGCCTCCGCAAAGATCGCGAGCAAAAATGCAAACCGTAAAATTTCCAGGCCAAAAAAATATTCGGTTGCGAAAAGTCCCATGGCTTGCAATATCAGCGCAAGTACCGTCAGCCGTTTGCGGAGATGCTCATTTCGGATCGCGTAAGTTGTCACGCCAAAGGATGCGATGAGCCACGTCAACGGAATGATCTCCTGATTGATGTGAGTCAACGAAACCCATTGTTGTTGATAACCGGGATAAACAGTGAATAGGAGCACCACCCACATCGTATTCCACTTTTGGGCGGGCCAGACCAACCGAAGCACATACCAGATTTCGAGTGAGAGCAGGAAGCGGAACGTCAATCCAACGAGTTGCCAGGTAAATGGATCGCCCCCAAACAAGGCGGTCGTTACCGTAAAGATCGGGCCGAGGAACGGGCGGAATGGGCGGAATGATTCAATGAACTCCGTCGGGCCAAAAAATTTAAGGAACCATGCAAAAGGCCAGTCGTCCCAGTAAAAGCCCATGCGGGGAGACAGCAGGCCATAAGCCAGCAGGATTATCAGGAACACAATGGCAGAGACAATAATGAGCTCTTTTTGACGCAATTTATTGAATATATTTTTCACTTTTTAGATCCGATGAGTGATTTTACCATCAAGGGAAAGGCCAAAATCCGCGCAAAATGCGCATGTTATAATCCCGCCCATGTCCCAAAAAAGAATCACAGATATTGCAATTTATGTTGTTTTGATCGTTTTATTTTTAGCGCCGCGCGTCCCAAAGATTGGCTCGTTTGTCACACTCGATGAACCGTCCTGGCTGAGCCAGGGCGCGAATTTTTATTATGCTCTTGGTCAGCGGGAATTTCAGAACACTGTCTACGAATACCAGCCTGCCGTTACTACGATGTGGATCATCTCCTTTGCCATGCTTGCGTATTTCCCGGAATATCGCGGCTTTGGTCAGGGGTATCTCGATTACGAAAAAGGGCGGCTCGACCCGTTTCTGTATTCGCATGGCAAAGACCCGCTTGCGCTGTTGTATGATGCGCGTTTGATACAAATCTTTGTAATCCTTGTTCTATTCCTATTTCTATATTACTTGTTACAACGGCTTATTCCAAACCATATTGCTTTATTCGCTATTCTTTTTGCGTCGTTCGACCCATTTCATTTAAGTCAGTCACGCTTGCTCGACCATGAGGCCATGCTTTCGTTATTCGTAATGGTCTCCGTTCTGGCCCTCGCAATTTATCTTTCACAGGAACGCAGGATCATATTTTTGCTTCTGTCCGGTATCGCGGCCGGTTTCGCCCAGCTCACGAAATCATCCGCAATTGCAATTCTTGCGCCGGTTGGGATTTTATTGCTGATTCAAATCTTTCAGGAACGACAGGGTGGTTTTTTTAAAGCGCTTATTAGCATCTCGAAAATATTTGCAATTTGGATCGCTGTATTAGCTGCAACATACTTCATCTTCTGGCCGGGCATGTGGGTGGCGCCCGGAAAAATGCTTTACGAGGTATATGGAAACGCCTTTAGTTATGCGTTTCAGGGCGCGCGTCTTAAAGTGACCGGCAGCCTGGAAGTATCTCAATTCAACCTCAACTCAAACATATACGGGATTTGGGAAGTGGCCAGGGTTTTTTTGGGGAGGACAACTCCGTTGACGTGGCTGGGAATCCTGCTTGGGTTTGCCATCCCGTTCACACGTGACCGGGAGCTGGTCCGCCCATACAGGCAGTTATTTACGCTTTTAGTGACAACTGCCATTGCTTTCATCGCCATGATCAGCATCGCACAGGGACGCAATTCGCCGCACTATATCCTTACCAGTTATTTGGCCTGGAATTTATTGGCGGGCCTGGGTTGGTTCCATTTTGTTGAATGGAGCGTGTCCCGCATTTCTCCCATAAGGGCTCAACAAATAAAATATGCCGGTGTGCTTTTTATCCTATTCTTTCAAATATGGAGCGCAGCATCTTTCTTTCCCTATTATTTTACATATCAAAACCCTCTCCATGTTGAGACTGGCACAGAAAGGGATTTTCCGCAATTCCCCTATGGAGAGGGACTGGAAGTCGCCGCACAGTATCTTGCCAGCCTGCCAAACGCAAAGGATTCGACAGTTTTATCCTATTATGGCCGCGGATGCTTTTCGTACTTTTACCCCGGCGAAACCGTCGGATTCAGACCGTTTTGGATCGATGGCGCCCATGCTGAGGACCTGCTGAATGCGATCCGTTCGGCAGATTATCTGGTTGTGTATCAGGCCAATCAGGGACAGGCGGAAAAATATACACCCTACCTTAATATACTTTCATCTGTAAAACCTTTGCGCGAAATCTGGTTGAACGGAATGAAATATGTCATCATCTATAAAGTGGATGACCTTCCTGATAGTGTCTATCAGGCCCTGTCCAACTTATGAGTAAACCTATGAAAAAAAATATACCGAACTGGCCGATCATGTTGATTGCCCTGCTGGCGTTGATTATCCCATCGCATGTCATTGGAATAGATAAGGTTGTCACAATTGACGAACCCTGGTGGGTGATTTCCGGTTCGAATTATTATTACGCGCTCACTCATGGGGATTTTGCGAACACAATCTACGATTACCATCCAGCTGTAACCACCACATGGATGGTCACCGCAGGGATGTTGTCTTATTTTCCCGAGTACCGTGGTTTTGGTCAGGGATATTTCGATGTCCGTAAGCCCAAGTTTGAATACTTCATGAAGTCGCATGGAAAAGAGGTTATCGACCTTGTCCGTAACAGCAGGCTGTTTCAAACTGGACTGTTGATCACATTGGCCGTATTAGGATATTTCCTGCTTCAAATGCTCATTGATCGACGCGCGGCGTTTCTTGCCATTGCGCTGGCAATGAATGGCCCATTTTTCCTTGGTCATTCGCGTTTGCTTAATCATGAAGGTATGCTGGCGATGCTGGTGCTTGTTTCCTTGCTGGGTATGCAGGTATATCTGAACAAAGAACGCAAGCTGTTATACCTGCTTATTTCAGAGGCGGCGTTCGGTCTTGCTCAATTAACCAAATCATCCTCCATTGTCACCGTTGGGGTTGTTGGCTTGATGATTTTTATCGGGTTATTCAAACAGGATGGGCGTCCGCTTATTTCAAGGATTTGGGAGGCCATTAAAACTTTTATGGGATGGATGCTGGCTGCGGCAATTGTATATATTGTTCTATGGCCGGGCATGTGGGTGGCGCCGGGGGAAATGCTTTATGGAGTATTCGGTAATGCATTCAGCTATGCTTTTCAAGGCGCGCGCCTCGATGTCGCCGGGGAACTTCAACCTTCGAGCTTTCAGCTTGCCACAGGCTTTTCCACGATTCTCCTATACCTGCAAAGATGGTGGATTTCGTCAACAGTGATTTCATGGCTCGGATTACTCCTGGCTCTGGTTATGGCGTTTTCAAAAGACAGGGATTTAATATATGCTCCTGTGCGCTCCACGATCGGGTACCTGGTTTTGACTGCCGCGCTTTTTATTTTGATGTTTTCCGTGGCGCAGGGACGTAATGCCCCCCAGTATATTCTTGGCAGTTTTGTCGCCCTTGATGTTGTCGCTGGGATAGGCTGGGTTTGTTTTTTGGCGTGGATTCAAAAGCGCCTGGCTGTATTGGACCGTGCCTATATCAGCGCATTAATCCTTTTTGTCCTTGCAGCGTTTCAACTTGGGAGCGCTCTTCCATATTATCCATATTATTTTACGTACAAGAACTCTATTGTAAGCAAGCCGGCTGTTTATGGCTACGGCGAAGGGATGGATATTGCTGCTGATTATCTTTCACAGAAGCCGAACGCGCGGGAGATTCGCGCGTATGTTTATAATGGCATGGGCACATTCTCCTTTTTCTTCCCCGGAGAGACCCTGGTGCTCAAGAGGATATATCTGGTTGAAGACGACTTTGCGACCATTGCCAGTGAAATGCAGAGTTCCGATTATTTGGTTTTATACACGGCTGTGCAAAATAATCTGCCTGAGTCGGTTGATTTTCTGCATACCTTGCGGGATGTTCAACCTGAAAAGACCATTTACATCAACGGATTGGAATACGTCAGCATTTATAAGATTTCAGATATCCCTGAAAGTGTGTACGATAAATTATTGAATGGCAAATAGGAGTCACAACATGCTTAAAGTTGGTTACATCGGTCTTGGGTTGATGGGCAAGTCGATTGCCCGCAATATTCTTAAAGCAGGTTTTCCTGTCGTGGTGCATAACCGTTCGCGCGCCGCTGTGGATGAATTGGTTCGCGAAGGCGCGAGCGCTGCGAACTCACCCAGGGAAGTTGCCGCACAAGTTGATATTCTCTTTACGAATTTGCCCGATTCACCTGACGTGGAAAAAGTTGCCCTCGGCGAAAACGGAATCATCGAAGGCGCGCGCGCGGGACTGATTGTGATTGATAACTCCACCATCAAACCTGCGTCCGCAAGAATGATCGCGGAGAAATTAAAAGAAAAGGGAATATTTTCACTGGATGCGCCTGTCTCCGGCGGCGATATTGGCGCGAAGAATGGGACACTCACCATCATGGTCGGCGGCGATGCTGAGGCGTTGGAAAAGGCCATGCCTGTTTTGCAGGCAATGGGCAAGACCATCACGCACGTTGGGGATGCGGGTGCGGGGCAGGTCGCCAAAGCCGCCAATCAGATCATGGTTGCGGCGCAAATGGTGGCGATGGGCGAACTGCTCGTCTTCTCGAAAAAGGCCGGCGTCGATCCGCGCAAGGTGGTGGATGCGATCAAGGCCGGTGCGGCTCAATGCTGGGCATTGGATATCAAACCGCCGCGTTTATTTGACGGCAACCGCAACCCCGGTTTCAAATCCTACATGCAGTTAAAGGATATGAAAATTGTTTTGGATACCGCAAACGAATATGATGTGCCGATCCCTGGAACAGTTGAGAATACGAAGTTGTTCCAGCAAATGATAGACATGGGCATGGGTGAATTGGATAACTCTGCCGTGGTGGGCGTAATCGAAAAGCTTGCTGGTATTGGAATTTTGGATTAATCATGTAGTAGGGGCGGGGTTACCCCGCCCCTACAAATACATATGGAAATCAACCAACCCGCGCCTGATTTTGAATTGCCTGATCTTGAAGGCAGGCTTCATCGTTTAAGCGATTATCGCGGAAAGATTGTCATCATTAATTTTTGGTCATGCGAATGCCCGCATTCGGAGCGGACGGACAGGGCAATCATGGCGATGCTTGCGCAGCGCACAGCGCAAGTGTGGCGCGACGATGTAGCGATGCTGTCCATTGCGGCGAATCGAAGTGAGAATGCTGAGGCGGTGCGAAATGCCGCTAACGCCCGGCGCCTGCCAACGGTCCTGATGGATGCGCTGTGTTTCGTCGCGGACTTGTATGAGGCGCAGACAACTCCGCATGTGTATGTTATTGACCGGGATGGAATCCTGCGCTATCGAGGCGCTGTGGATGATGTCACGTTTCGCAAACGGATTCCATCGCGCTTCTTTCTGGACGAGGCGGTTGAGTCGCTGCTCGAAGGGCATTGGCCCGCGCTGACGGAATCTCCGGCTTATGGTTGTACGATTGTGCGTGAAATTTGATAGAATAAAACCGTGATAGAACTTAAAGACCGGGTTGTCTTCCTGAATAAGATCCATCTCTTCGGCGGCTTGAAGGATGAGCAGCTTTCGAGCATCGCGTCGAAGTTGGACGAACGCCCGCTGCCTGAAAACAGTGTTGTGTTTCAGCGCGGCGCGAAGCCCGATGGGTTTTATATGATCTATAAGGGGAAAGTGAAGGTAACCCGCCCGAGCGAAAAAGGGACGGATTTCCTGGCATGGCTGGTTGCGGGAGATTATTTCGGCGAAGAAGCATTGTTCGAGAATCGAGTCCGTTCGGCGACGATCACAACTATGGAGGATTCTGTCATCCTTTTTCTTTCTCATGCGCACTTTGAGGAGCTGCTTACAAAACATGAGAAATTGAAGCCGAATTTTTTAGTGGCGATCAAGAGCCGCAAATTGGCGCGCGCCTTGCGATTCAAATGGCTTGGGCCGAAGGAAGTTATTTATTTTCTTGCGCGCAGACACAAGATCCGCCTGTACCAAACGCTGATGGCTCCATTGTTCGTAATTTTTATTCCGATCCTGCTTTTTCTATGGTCGGTGGTGTCCGGCGCGACAACTCCTTACGCAGTCGGACTGTTCGTTTTGATCATTGATCTTTTATGGGCGATCTGGCGCGCAATTGACTGGAGCAACGATTATTACATTGTGACCAATCACCGCGTTGTGTGGGTGGAGCGTGTGATCGGTATTTACGACAGCCGGCAGGAAGTTCCGCTTGCGACAATCCTGGCTGTCAATGTGGAAACGGATGCGATTGGCCGCATTTTGGATTACGGGAATGTGTCCGTGCGGACTTTTGTTGGCAGTATCCGCTTCGATTATGTGGATCACCCCGTTCAGGCCGCGGATATGATCCGCGAGTATTGGGAGCGGACGAAGGTGATGGGCACTCAGGCGCAAAAGATGGCAATGAAGAATGCCCTGCGCGCAAAACTTGGCTTGACGGTACATGCCATTCCCCAGGAGGAACTGCCTCCGATTTCGATGGAAGATAAGGAAGTCCAAAAGAAATCCATGCTGCGCATTGTACTATCCAACCTGTTCAAGCTGCGCGTGGAGGATGGAGGCACGGTCACATAC
>JACRBH010000034.1 GCA_016234535.1 Chloroflexota bacterium | reverse complement strand
TTAGTGTAAAATACACATTGTCATATTGTTCCCCGTCGTGATTCGACGGGTACCTTAACCCCAAGGAGCAAATCCCATGTATCACACAATTATAGTTGTCGGTAATGTAGGCAAGGATCCCGAAATGCGTTATACGCCATCGGGACAGGCTGTTACCTCTTTTTCTGTCGCAACGAGCCGCCAGTACACCGCCGGAAATGGCGAACAAGTCAAAGAGACCATTTGGTTTCGCGTTTCCACGTGGGGAAAAACTGCTGAAGTCTGCAATCAATATGTAAAAAAAGGTTCCAAAGTCCTTGTTGAAGGACGCCTCACTCCCGATAAAACCACAGGCGGCCCCCGCATTTGGACAAGGCAGGACGGAACAGCCGGTTCCTCGTTTGAGATCACAGCGAACACGGTTCGTTTCCTTTCAGCGCGTGGCGAGGCTGGCGAAGGCGGCCCGGTTTCAGGCGGAAGCGGCGGCATGGAAATGGCAGAGCTTCCTCCCGAGGATGACATTCCATTCTAACTATAACGATGAAGCAGGTCTGACAATTCGTATCGTGTTGGGCCTGCTTCTTATCAATTGGATATTCCAATGACCACTCCCCAACAACCTACCAAATCAACTGGCCCCGTTCTTGAGCTTCCCGCCGACCTTGAACTTGTATATGCCAACCTTGCGCGCATTGCTCATTCCCCGGCTGATATTGTCATTGACTTTGCCCATCTACTGCCCGGTGAACCCAGGGCAAAGATCCGTTCGCGCGTGGTGATGACTCCGCTCAGCGCCAAGCTGTTGGTGCGGGCGCTGACTGAAAACATCGCGCGTTACGAAACAGCCTTCGGCGAAATCATTTTGCCCACCAACTCCACGCTCGCCGATAACCTCTTCCGCCCATTCCAACAGCCGCCCGAACCGCCAAAAGAACCGTAGCGTCACATGCGCAAACTCGAACAGATCACAGATGATATTCGCAAGATGTTTGATGCGCGCACCTCGGCGCGCGACCATGCCCTTGCCCAGGCCCGTCAATTAACACGCGCCTGTTCGCTTGCGATTCGCGCCGTACATCGCGACGAATTCAATGTGATGAATGGGCATTTGCAGGAAGCAAGTCAACTGGCCGATACGCTGCGCACTTCCCTGGTGAATTTCCCCGATCTATTCTATGCGGGCTATACACAGGACGCGCTCAAGGAATTTGTGGAAGCGAACGTAACCTGCGCCTTGATAAGGAACGAGCCGCTTCAGACTCCCGAAGAGCTGGTCGTTGAACCTGCGACATTTCTCAACGGGTTGGCGGAAGTCGTCGGCGAGTTGCGCCGCCGAATTTTGGATATTCTCCGTCACGGCTATTCAGAGGAAGCCGAGCGGCTGCTCGGTTACATGGATGAGATTTATTCCGTACTGGTAACCATGGATTATCCGGATGCGATCACCAATGGCTTGCGCCGCCAAACAGACCTGGCGCGCAGCATCATCGAAAAGACTCGCGGCGACATCACCTTTAGTTTGCGCGGGGAGCATCTCACTCAAGCCATCAGCCGGCTAAGCGCCCAATTAAACAGCGACCAGCCTAAAGGTCAGGAAAGAAACGCGAGTCCGCTTAATCCAGAAGAGGAACAATAATCGCATGGCAAAAGGCGGCCGTCGTTATCCGCTCGTGATCTATACTCACATGATGGATCGTTGGTGGCCTGCGATCTTAACGCTTGGGTTGTTTTTGCTTCTTCTGGCTTATGGAGTTTACAACCTGGGGCTTGAAGAATGGCGCTGGCTGGTTTTCGCCGGCATAGGCGGGTTGAGCGCGTTTCTTGGCTTTTTATTCCTGATCTTGCGTAAGAGCGCCTATGTGCGGCCGTTCAGCGATCACCTGCGGCTGGTGACACCGTTTTTGCGGCTCAACATTTCATACAAAAGATTCCGGCGCGCAACATCGGCTAATATGGGCGCATTGTTCCCGCCAAATTCTGTTTCAAAATGGCAGGCCGGGATCATTCAACCTATGGCGAAAATGACCGCGCTCGTGATCGAGTTGAATGCATATCCCATGTCGCAAACAGTTTTGAGGTTTTTTCTGTCGCCGCTTTTTTTCAAGGATAAAACTCCACACTTTGTTATTCTGGTCGATGATTGGATGAAGTTCAGTTCCGAGTTGGAGAGTATGCGGACCGGCGCGGGACCATCAGCCCCGCAGCAAAAGCGCGATAACTCGATCCTTTCACGTTTGCCGACCAGTAAAAAATGAACATCTATTTCGCATGTTCCATTACGGGTGGACGTGAACTCGAAGCCGCGTATCAGGAAATTGTTGCCGCATTAAAAATGGATGGACATGAAATCCCCACGTCGCATTTGGCTCAGGCGGAAGCGATGGAAAATGAGCGCGTGCTTGCTCCGCGCGAAGTTTACGAACGCGATGTGAATTGGATAAAAAATTGTGATGTGTTGATCGCGGAGGTCAGTGTGCCGTCACATGGGGTGGGATATGAGATTGCCTTTGCATTGGGATGTGGAAAACGTGTATTGTGCCTTCATCAAAAAGATAGAAGAGTATCCAAAATGATCAGCGGGAATTCAGACCCCTTACTCGAGGTGGTCTCTTATGCCGCCCTGAATGAAGCTATTTTGCGGGCGCGTATCTTTCTTCAAGGCTTGTAAAGTATTTGTGATTATTATCACATTCGTTTGGTGACATTCAACGATGGTTGAAATAAATGAAGTGGGCTAATATATGGAAGGAGACGGAACATAGACACCTCCAAAATGCTCCTCCCTGTCTCCTCCTTTGGCGAAAGTTGCCGCCGAGTGCATACTCGGCGGCAACATGTTTAAGTGGAATAAAAAAATCATCCGGCAGATGGCCGGATGATTTTTTTATTCCTGTGTGGGGAGAAGCACACTAAATGATGAACCTTTTCCCAGGGTTGATTCCACCCATACACGTCCTTGATGACTTTCCACGATTGACTTGACAATGGCCAGGCCCAGGCCCGAACCTTCCACTCCTTCCGGTGCGTTTGTGGCGCGATAAAACTTTTCGAAAACATGGCTTTGCTCTTCGGGTGGAATGCCGGGACCGGTATCATCCACTTTAAGAATGATCTGATGTTCCCGCATGGATATGCTCACACTGATGGAGCCTTCCACGGGTGTGTATTTGATCGCATTGCCGATAAGGTTATCCATCATTTGGCGGATGCGAATCGGGTTCGCGCGTATGGATTGTAAGTCCTGCATAATCTCTTTTGTAAGTTGTATGTTCTTTTTCTTTATCTGGCCGTCGAACATATCCAGCGAATATTTCAACACACTCTCAAGGTGAACGATTTCGCGGCGGGTATCAAAGCCAGCTTCGAGACGTCCCAGGTCGAGCAGGTCATTTACCAGTGCTGTGATGTGTTGAATACTTCCCTGTAAGCGCTGTAAAAATTCCGTCTGGTTTTCATTCAATGGGCCGGTGCGTTCGATCAATTCTGTATAACCCAGGATCGAGGTCAGGGGGGAGCGCAGGTCGTGGGATACCGTATGAATAAAATCACTCTTCAGGCGGTCGAGTTCCTTGAGATAGGAAATGTCCTGCATGGTCACAGCCGCGCCGATCTTGGGGATGGGCGTGTATTGCGCATTGAATACGCGTCCATCGTCGAAATTGATCTCGTGATATTTCAAAGGTCCTTCGTTGGAACGGACCAGCAGGGCTTTTAAGTCTGCATTCTCGATCACGTCTGCAAGCGATTTGCCCGTCAGTTCTTTTCCATCCAGGCTGAAAATTTCGCGAATGGCGCGATTTACAAACAGGATGTTCTTATGATGGTCCACCACGATCACGCCGTCCTGAATGTTCGCGATGATCGCTTCCAGTTTGTTGCGCTCGGTCTCGGATATCTCGGCTTTTTCAGCAAGCGAGGATGTGGTGCGCTTTACTTCGCGGCGCAGCCAATCTCCCAGTTTTCTGCCGCGCGCAAGGCTCTTTTGAACTTCTTCAACGATGTCATCCATCCTGAGCGGAGGATATAGATAACCGCTCAAGCCCAATTTAAGCGCGGATTTGGCAAGCCCTGTCACATCGCGTTCGGCATATAAAATGATCGGCAATGTGGGGAAGCGTTCGAGCATTTCCTTTGAAACGGACAGGCCTTCCTGCTCTGCGAATCTTTCACCAATGATCATCAGGGCCGGTATGGATTCCTGCACCGACTTGTCCAAACCGCTTTTATCATAAGCGCGCGCCACTTCAAAACCCGCCGCGCGCAGGGTGCGATCCATTAAATCCAAGATTGGAGCTGGATTAAGCGCTAGTAGAATTAGATCTTGTTTCGCCATATGGTCAGGATGATTTCTTTTTTATTTTTTTGGAACAACTGTCTTTTCAGAAGAGCGCGACATGCGGCTTAATGCAGCTCGCACAGATTCAAGCGCCTTTTTTTGTTCGGCGTTGAGCGCCCCGGGCATCTCGGTTAAGACAAGGTTGAGGGGGTAACTGGCTGCCTGTAATTCTCCCTGCACCGTCGCGCGGACCGACTCAAGCGTCGCATAGCGCTGTTTCTCGTTGGCGCGCGCATTTTCAGCGGTTTGTGCCAGCGCGCGAAATAAACGCGCATTGACCAGTGAAATGGACGCGTAGTCTGCCATTGCTTCGAGCAGGACCTGTGTATCGCGGGTCATCTCACGGTCTTTCTTTCGAATGACTATTAATAATCCGATCACTTCGTTTTGAATTTTGATCGGAATTACCCCAACCGACTTTCCCAGCGCCGCGATCTTGAATTTTTCGAGGGATGAGCCATTCATGGCAAGGCTCTCTCCCGAAAGGGCAACCAGTGAACTGATACCGTCATCCACAGATTGATTCATCTTCTTCGCCCAGGCTTCGGGTAAATTACGCTGTGCGCGGAGCAGGTAGGCATTGGTGCGTTCGTCGCGCAATAATAGCCAGCATATGTCTGCTTCGGCCAGTTGCAGGGCGCTTTCAAGGATGCGGTCAAACAAGACCCGCTGGTCTGTGATTGAAACCACGGCTTTTACCGTGGAAAGTATCGTGGTTAGATCCCGCAACCTTCGCTGCTGTTCTTCATTTGCGGCTTTTAATTGGCCGTCCAGTTTGTGGCGTTCGCGTGCTTCCTGCGTCTGACGCAATGAGCGCTCGACAATGGAAACCACCTGCGCATCGCGCACGGGCCAGAAAATGACATCTGATGCGCCAAGGCGAAAGGCCTGGATCGCATCGGTTTCCTGTCCTTTTTCGGCGATCACGATCAGAGGCGAACGAACGCCATGCGAAGTCAATGCGGCGATCAGGTCTTTCCCGCTCAAGCCAGGCAAATTTAAATTAGCCAGAACCAGGTCCGGGGGAGTCTGAACCGCGCGTTTGAGCGCAGAAGCAGCATCGCCTACAACCGTCACCTTATATCCAAGCGGCTGGAGCGATTGCCTCCCGATCAAATCGGCAATATCTGGATCACTTTCAACAATGAGTATTTGTTCCCCAGGTGCCATGGGTTTATCCTCGGCGTGATTCTATCACCTTTTCGAGTACAATCTTTCCGGTAAGCGCATAAAATTCACAGGCAATTTAATACTATGCCAGGCACAAAGTGTAACCGGGCCCATATTTCATTACAATTATTCAAATGGATTCGCAACCTTATATTTCTGGATTCAGACCCGCCGACTCGGGGCCGCTCTCGCGATTTTTACCCGCGCTGGAGGATGGGGTTGTCTCTTCCTGGCTCTCGCATCTGGACAAACCCTCGGCCTGGCTGCTCGACCCATTCGGATTCTCCCCGCGGCTGGTCCTGGAGGCCGCGCGCAGCGGGTACCGCGTGCTGGTCACGGCGAACAACCCCGTCACGCGCTTTCTGCTGGAGATGTTTGCCAACCCGCCGGAACAATCAGAATTCACTGCCGCGCTTGCCGACCTGGGCGCGGTAAAAAAAGGGGACGAAAGACTCGAAGGCCATCTCCAATCGTTGTATCTCACAACTTGCGAAAAATGTAATCAGCAAATTCATGCCCAGGCCTTCCTGTGGCGCAAGGGCGCAGATGCGCCTTATGCCCGCATCTATGAATGTAAACACTGCGGTGACTCTGGCGAGCGCGTTGTCACGGATGAAGATATCGACCGTGCAAAAAAGATTGCCGCGACAGATGGCTTGCATCGCTCACGCGCATTTGAAAAAGTCGTCGCCTTGAATGATGAAGACCGCTTTTACGCGGAGGAAGCCATTCAATATTATTTGCCGCGTCCATTGTATGTGCTTACTACCATTATCAACCGCCTCGACAGTTTGAATTTATCCACGGAAAGAAAACGCGCCTTGACCGCGCTGGTCCTTCTGGCATGTGACGCGGGCAATACAATTTGGGCGCACCCTGCGGAACGTCCGCGGCCGAAACAGTTGAGCACGCCGAATCAATTCCGCGAGCAGAATGTGTGGATGATGCTTGAGCGTGGATTAAGTCTGTGGGCAGAGACAGGCGCAACGGTCCCGGTGGAAGCATGGCCTGTGAAAATTCCAGAAAGCAGAGGCATCTTAATCTATGAAGGCCGCTTGAAGGACCTTGCGAACATCGTCAAAAAGGAAATTCCAATTGCGGCGGTCATCGGTTCTGTGCCGCGACCCAACCAGGCCTTTTGGACATTCTCAGCATTGTGGGCGGGCTGGTTGTGGGGCAGGGATGCGGTGGAACCGTACAAAGTTGCCCTGCGCCGCCGCCGATACGATTGGGCGTGGAATGCAACTGCCCTGCATTCAGCATTCAGCCGGCTATATGAATTGCTTCCCGACGATGTTTTATTTTTCGGCCAGCTGCCCGAGCCTGAACCCGCTTTTCTTACATCTGCCTTGACTGCCGCGAGTTCTTCTGCATTTTCATTGCAAAGCGTTGCCTTGCGAACCGAGCATGACCCAGTGCAAGTTATCTGGAAGAAAGCCCAAAAACAAAACCCGCAAAACGCCGATGTAACTGTTTTGAAAAATTCGATTCTGGAATATCTGACAGCGCGCGGAGAACCCGCCAGTTATTTGCATGTTCATACTGCGGGATTAATTGCCCTGGCGGAAATGAACGCGCTCAAAGCGCCTGAGCTTGAATTCGATGAGGCGTTACGAAAGACTCATGCGCTGTTTGAACTGGCCTTGAAGGATGAGCGGTTTGCGCATCATTCATCGGGTGAAAATATAGATACAGGGTTATGGGGACTTCGCTCCGATCAACCGAAAAACGAGGCGCTTTCAGACCGCGTGGAAATGGCAATCGTCACATACCTGCAAAAGAATCAGAAGGCAATCTATCTTGAAATTGAGAATGACTTGTATCCGCGCTTCACAGGCCTGATCACGCCATCCAAAGGATTGATCTATGCCGTTTTGAATTCGTATGCCGAAAAAGAATCAGGCTACTGGAAACTGCGCGATGAAGATGTCGCATCTGCGCGGCGCGAGGAGCTGAATAATATTTCCGCGTTGATCGAAACGTTCGGCGAAAAATTGGGCTACAAAATCCGCAGGGAAGACAAACTTTTATTATGGGAAGATGCGCAGAGCGGGAAACCCGCGAGTTCATTTTATATTCTGGCTTCCGCGTTGATCAGCCGCGCGTTGGATATCGTCACTCCTGAGACCATCCTTGTTGTTCCCGGCGGACGCGCCGCGCTCATTTCTTATAAGCAGGATCGTGACTCATCGCTTGCGGCGCGTTTGAAAAATCATCGGGTGGTGAAATATCGTTTGCTGCGCGCCATCTCCGAGGTCCCGATTCTGACGCGCGAGTTGTTCGATGCGCAGATCGCCAGTGACCCTGTCGAACAATCCACCGGGCAGATGGTGATGTTTTAGAGAAGGTAAACAGGTAGACATGGAAACATGTATTTACCTGCGATCTTTTACAATTACGGAGCTCCATGTTCAAAAAGATAGTTCTATTAAGCATGTTCCTATTAACATCCTGTATTTCCATCAAGACTGATTCCGTAACCGCGACCCCGGATCGATCAGGTTTCGTGACAGCGACTTTACCTCCGACACGAGTTGGGTTTGTGCCTGCTACTTTGACTCCATCGCCCGAAGCGACAATTCATCCTACGCTTGCGGTCACTGCGCCCGCGAACTGCAAAGACAGCGCGGTGTTGCTGCGCGATGTGACCATTCCAGACAATGCCCAGATGGAGGCGGGCGAAAAATTCACCAAGACATGGGAATTTCAAAACACAGGCAAATGTCCGTGGAAGGATTACACGCTGGCGTTTGATTCGGGCGACCAAATGAATGCGCCTCTTTCCGCGCCCGTGCCTGATACTGCTCCGAAGGACAAGGTTCAAGTCTCTGTGGAGTTGGCCGCGCCCTCCGCTGATGGAGCATACACAGGTTATTTCACGTTGAACGATTCTGCTGGAAACAGCCTTGCCATTGGAATCGAAAAAACATTTTGGGTAAAGATACTGGTTGGGAATGTTTCGCCGCAATCAACCAGTGCAAGTACGCCTTTTGTGCCGGGCGGCGGGAATAGCAACTGCGCCTATACTCAAAATGGCGGGTATGTGCAGGAGATCATTTCACTGATCAATCAAGCGCGTGCGGCTGCGAATATTCCCACACTGACGGTTAACTCGATATTGACGGCGGCGGCGCAAAGTCACAGCGCGGATATGGCCTGCAACAATTTCCTCGGCCATACCGGCTCGGACGGTTCATCGATCTATGACAGACTCCTTCGCGCAGGATATACAGGGGTTGGGTTCAGTGAGATCATCGCCATCGGCACGCCGCAAAATGCAATGAGTCAATGGCGGGCAGATCAGGGTCATTGGGATGTTGTGCTTAATGCAGGCGTTACCGAAATCGGCGTGGGATATGCGTATTATTCAAGCAGCGATTTTGGCGGTTATATTACGGTGGATATGGGTGGGCAGTAGTTTTGTGGCGCGACATTTATGTCGCGTTACAAAACTACATTTGGTATCGTTGGTTGATAATTGGGGAATATCTCATTTGTCGCGGGGTTGTTCAAACGCTTGGTCAAAATCTCGGAAAGCACATCGCGATAATCTGTTGTGACGGCCAGATCGCCCGGCCCAATGAGTTGACCTTCCGCCAGTCCCGGCCACCGCCCGTGGACCTTGCCGCCGTCCACGTTGCCGCCGAGGACCATCATCATGCTGCCGTGACCGTGATCCGTGCCGAGGCTACCGTTTTCAGAAGCGCGCCGTCCAAACTCGGACATGGTGACGGTGGTAAGTTGATTCATGTGGTCAGCCATATCCGCGTGAAAGGCAGCGAGTCCTTCGGCGAGGTCTTTCATCAGGTTGGGCATGAGGCCAGTGGATGAGCCCTGGGCAAAGTGGGTATCCCAGCCGCCGAGGTCAATAGCGGAGACTTCGAGTCCAACGTCCGCTTTGATGAGCATGGCGGTTTGTTTGAGGGCGAGGCCGAATTCGGTGTCGGGGTAATTGGTAAATGGTGATTGGTAATTTTGGACATCAAGTTTTTGCAGAGTGTCCATAATGGACAAGGTATCCTGCCCTAAAATATCTTCTGCATAAACTGTCTCTAATGCGGCGCGCATTTGCTGTAAAGCACGCGGATCGCCGCCGAGGTGAAAGTCTGCGATGGAGCGCAAGGCCGATACAGGAAATGACCCGCTCAAACTTCGTTGCGGACGAGTTCCCATTCCCACGGCACGCAAGGGAGATGAGTTGCCTGTGTTCAACGTGGCCAAGTGACGTCCGATCCAACCTGAGGCGGGACCGCGTTCATCGTCCACACCGCGCTCCATGAGTTCCATCGCTTTGAAGTGACTGCGCGATTCGTCAGGCGCGCCGCAAGCGTGGATGATGGCAAGCTGTTCACTTTGCCATGCTTCAATCAAAGGACTCATGTTTGGATGCAAACCAAAAAATCCATCCAAGTCAACGGTTCTTTCCTCTTTCTTCTTTCGCGAATCATCAGGTCTCGCAATTCCCAATGAAGGCCGCAGTTGATAATACGCATCTTCGCCGTGCGGCACGACCATGTTGAGCACATCCGCTGCGCCGCGGAGAAAGGCGACGACAAGTGTATCTCCGCGTGGGGCGGTGTTGACGGGGGCGAAAGAGAGGCGAGGAAGCCAGGTTGGTAAAGTTTGAGTAAGCATTTATAAACTCCTAAAATTTTCCGTCACACCGCACAGGCGTACGGCGCAAGTGTTGCGAGGGCGGTGTTCGTCCGCCCGAAGCAATCTCCAACTGAATTATGAGATTGCTTCGTCGGGTTAAAGCCCTCCTCGCAATGACGAGATGTCAACGCCATTGAAACGCAGGCGAAGCGATGATGCTGGCGGCGATGATTTGGCGAGTCTCTTCGTCGGTGGCGCCTGCTGCTCGGACGGAATCAATTATTTCGTTACGAGCGAAGCGCTCTAACGGGGAACCTAATAATAAAGATGTAATCGAATCCACATCGTCTTGCAAAATGCCAGTCGAAGAGACATCCAATAAACTTTGCAAATTATGTTTTGTATTTTTGAGTTCATCGCGAATCAACGCGAAGGCGAACTGCCAGCGCGGCATGAGGTTGCCCTGCCAGGCTTCGCTGTAGTCGGGGTAGCCATCGGGTGTGGGCCAGTTGAAATAAAGCTGACCCATGCGGACGAGATATTCATGCAGAGCAATGCCATCAGTTTCGGCGTTGAGAATTAGCAATGTTGAAAGAAGAAAATTTACGGGGCGTTTTTATTTTGGTTTTGCAAACGCGAGGCCATCGAAAAGAATAACGCGCAGAACAGATTTGATATCGCCATTCGTGTTGAGGAAAGTTTGCGCAGCTTTTTCGATGAGTTCCTGCGGCGGATCATCGGCGATGAAGCGCCGCGCGAGTTTTGTGGAAATAAATTTTGCAGTGGATGGATGCGCGACCAGCATCTCGATAACCTGCTCCGCCTCTTTCATACCCGACGGTTGAATCGAAAGACCCAAAACATTTTTCTCACCCTTATCATGGATGTCTTCCTTGAAGACAAAATCGCCAAGCCAGAAATGTTCCTTCACATTCCAACCCGTGAGACAGCGTGCAAGTTCCATCACATCTTTTTGAGTGTAGCCGCCGTCCACGCCGAGTGTGTGAAGTTCCATCAACTCGCGCGCATAATTTTCGTTGGGATGACCCTTCTCGTTAGCTTGATTGTCGAGATAGATCATCATTGCTGGCGAATGAGAAGATGCCCAAACAAGGTCGCGAAAATTTCCAAGTGCATGTTTGCGAATCACTTCGCGGTCATCCACGGTCTTGAGGAAGAATTCTTTCTCCTTGTCCATGAAGATGTTGAAGTGGTCGCTCCAAAATTCAACCATCACTTCGTAGAGTTGACGTTTACTGTAAAGCTGGCGCAAGAAGGTTGCCTGGCGCAGTTCATTCGGGACTTTCTCGCGATCATAATTATCAAAGAGTTGATTGCTGATGCCTTCGAGTTCATTGGCTTCCATTTTTAATGTGTCAAAGGTCGAAAGTCGAAGGTCACAGGCAAGGTCGGTGATGGTTTCAAAATCAAGTTGTTCTTCGATGTAATTCTTCAACCCAATTTCTGCAAAGCGGGCGCGTTCTTCCACTCTTGCGCCGAAGGTGATGCGGTTTAGCGCGGGGAAGTCACTTGCGGGAAGCGCTGTCCACGGGACGGTGGGGAGGTCACCTGCGAGTCTGCGATACGCTTGCGCGGGAGCACAAGATGAGAGCGCTGCGCTGGCTGTAACGAGGGAGGCGAGTTTGAGGAAGTCGCGGCGGGAAAGTGGCATGGTGATCAGTGGACAGTAATCAGTGGTGTGTGAAGAAAGATGAAAGAAGAAAGAATCTCTGTAGTGAATTTAGACTTGGGTCGGGATGAGTTCAGGTGTGTGAGTGGTTTTCTCGCGGGGAATCCAGTTGAGTAGCGCAAAACCAGTCGCGCCAAAGGCTGTGATGAGCAGGAGCGGCCAGATGAAGAACCAGCCGAGGACGGGGAAGAAGGCGGCGAGTTCGAGGATGACCGAGCCACGGAGGAATCCGTTTAATGGGGAGAGGTTGCTTTGGCTTGTGAGTCTTGCACCCAAATGAGCGGCGATGCCCGCGGAGCCGATGGAGGAAAGCGCCAGCGATGCGGCAAGAAAAATCCAACCGATGAATTTTGCAGGGCCAAATGGAAGCGCGAGCAGGATGACGACGGGAATGGTGACGGCAATGACGATGGCAAGTCCCATCCAGAAAGTTTGCATGGGAGTCTTGTCCACGCGGATTTGGGCGCGCGAGATGACAGCAGGGAACAACAGCCACCACGCGGTGAGCATGGCAGGGAAGGCGATGCCTATGATTAACAGGATGAAGAAGATAGCGGATATGTCAGCCATTGGATATGTCCTTTTTATGTTGAGTTATAAGAGATACAGGGATGGAGTCGGAAAAGTTGCAGGAAAAGAAAAAGACGCGAGATGAGCGCGTCTTTTGGAGGGGGTGCATCGCACCACACGGGTGGATGTGTTTTTTTAAGCAGGAGAATCTAGCGGGTTGGATTAGTCTTGTTAAGTGAGGTGCGACGCACTCTCTTAATTACTGATGTTACGCACCCAACCGTGACTCCCTGAGCGACAGCGAAGGGTCTCTGAGACAATCGTAGAGGTTCTTCGCTCTGCTCAGAACGACACTGCGTAAGGTGAGTTAATTATTTTCACGCTGGAATAACCCCAATATAAATGCACCGATGCCGACGAAGCCGATATAAGGAAATAATAGAAACCATCCCACAATAGGCAGGGCACAGGCGAAGGATAAAATCACGGTGCCCCATGCGGTTTGTCTCCATGCGGGTTGATCGGGGAAGATGCGCTCGCCAAGGAGGTTGGACGTGCCTGCCAGCCCAAAGCTCAACATGATGACAAGGACCGCAGTAATTAATAACGCAGGAACGGTAAGAATGAATCGAATGAATTCACCGGCGTTCCCGGCGACTGAAAATAAAACCAGCGCGATCACTCCGAAGAATGCAAAGTTGACCAGCCCCACGCCAAAGGAACGGCCTGGCATGGCTGTGATTACTCGTTGCGTTTTGGCAACGCGGTTCGTGAATAATACGCCGATGACGAGAAAGTATGCGGACAGGGCAATGGTCAGCAGGATAATGATGAAAGATAATCGAAGGATGTCGGTCATTGTGTTTTCCTCTTTGTCATTGTAAGGGGCGGGGTAGCCCGCCCCTACAACGTAAAATTATTTAATTTGATTCCTCAACAACAACCCGTTCCCAACCAGCCAGAGCATGAACACGCCAACAACGGCAGACATTAAATAGATGCTGGAGAGTTCAAACGGGATAGTCGGTAATGTCGGCATTTGAAATTGCGAGAGCGTGTCGAGCCAGGATGCCCATTGTGTTTGCAGTTGAATGAACACGCTGCTCAATGATGATAATTCCAACACGGGAATCAGTTGGGCAATGAATGGTGCGGCGATGATGATCGCTGTCAACGCGACAGCGGCTTGCAGGGTCACTGTCAGCGTGAGGAATTTTGGTAGTTGGGCTGGCAGGCTCGGGCGGGGTGTGAACGGCGCGGCAAGATTGCGAGTCAACGCCACTTCGGGGAGGGAATCCAATTCGGCGAATACATTTTGAAGCGTGGACAAACGCGCCGCGCATTCATCGCATGAAGAAAGATGCGCTTCGATCTGCGCTCGCTCGTTTGTGGCTTCATCAAGATATTCATTTAGTTGCTCATCGGTCAGGTGCATGGAGTTTCTCCGCTAGAATTTTGCGGGCGCGGAAGAGATGACTCTTCACGTCGCTCAATGGGATGTTTAGCTCGACGGCAATTTCATCGTAGGTCAGTTCCTGATAATGACGCAGTTCGATAATAACTCGATAATGCGCAGGCAGGGAAGACATTGCCTGATGAATTTGCTCGCTTCTCTCGCGGACCTCTTGAACTGCTTCAGGCAATTGGGCAGGATCAGCGTCCTGTTCATCGTTGATCTCAGTGGTTACTTTTTGAGACTCGAGATGATTCAAACACAAGTTGGCTGCCACGCGCCGAATCCACGGGCCGAACTCGCGCTCGATATCGAAAGTGTGGATGCGATTGTAGGCGCGGATAAAAACTTCCTGCGCCAGGTCTTCGGCTTCGCCGCGCTCATGCAGAATGCGGTAACAAACATTGAACACGTTGACTTGATAGCGCGTGACAAGTTCGCCGAAGGCCCCAGCGTCGCCGCGACGGGCAAGTACGATCAGGTCGCGGTCTGATGACGCATTCATGGCTAAAGTGTAGTACAGGATTCGGTGGGGAAAAGTTGCAGGGAAAAAATAATGTCACACCTGCACTGGCGTGCGGCGCAAGTGTTGCGAGGAGGGCGCTCTTCCCGATGAAGCAATCTGCTCATTATTGGGGATTGCTTCGGGCAGGAACAAGAACGCCCTCGCAACGACATGATCCTTTAAATTAGGTTACTTGCTTGCGCAGTATCCTGTTCCAATCCAGCATCGTTTGCAAGTGTTCCAACGGAACTTGTCCTTCGGGTACATAGCCCACAAAGGAACGGTTGTATGCTTCCTCGGTTCCATCAGAGAGATGCCAGGCCAGGGGCATTTTGTGAATGCCCACTGCGGACGTTCCCAGGTCTCCGCCGGGCAGGGCCGTCTCATAAGTGATAATGACCGGCCCGTCGGCAGTTTCCGCGGCTTCCGCAACGGTCGCTTCGTGGATCCAGCGCAGCCATTGTTGTTGGGTAACTTTCTTCTTGCTGGCATCCATGTATGTGCGCGAGCGGATGGTGGTATCGCCGGGTTTGTAGACCCAGGGAATATCATTTTTATCTTTTGGCTTTCTTCCAATGAAACCCTTGTCCAGCAATCCCACGCCGTTTTTGGTGGCAATGGGTTTGGCAACCTGCCATTGGTCGGGCTGTTTGTCTACGAAGCGCAGCCAGAAGATGCTCGCGCCCTGGGTGTAATCCTTGGCTGAGGTTGGCTTTACATAATATGGATGCGTTTCGCCCGGCAACTTGTTGTCGGCTTCGTTTTTCTGATACCAGCTCGGTTTCGGAGTCAACCCGCCGGGCGGCAAATGTCCGCGGATATGTTGTATGTGTTCGGCGGTCTCGTTGCAGACTGCGCGGGAGACGATCAACTCGTGGGAGCGTCCATGCTCATCGCGCCAAGCGCCGATATGTTTGGTGATCCAGGCGTCCATCACCATGCGCAGGTCATTGGATTGCGGTGAGCTGCGTTCGGCTGTTTCCTCCGGTGACAGTGTTTCCCAATTCAAATCTTTGACGTGATTGACGCGCAGGGGAGTCAGCTTGACAATTTCCTTCCAGGCCCATTTCGGGAAAGTGGCCTGCATGGATTCGAGCTTTTTCAGCGCCTCATCAGTTGTCAGCGACATGAATTCATAATTGACTTCCTCAGCTTTCAGGGCGGCGAGACCGGCGCGGCGAGTTTTGGGCCCGTTGGCTTTGACGCTTAACATGTGAAGCGCCACTTTATCCTTCCATGCTTTGTCGGCTGCCAGAGCCAGTTTTGGTCTGTTCAGCCCACCTGTGCCTTCATATAAAGCAACCTTCTCCTTGCATTGTCTTTCAATTTCAAGATCATCCGCGATCTTTGCATTTTCCTTTGCGACTTCAGCGAGACGTAATTGAATCAATAAGTCTTTTGGGTCAGCCCATGAACCATGCGCGCTGGCGTAACGCATCCCTGAAAAATGGACAACCATATATTGGAGCCAGTAGGGGAATCGTTTCGGCTCCTTCTTGAAGCGCTGATGTATCTCATCCAGTAATTCGTACTGATTTTTCTTTTCCAATGAAGCGATGTATTCATCAACCTTCCATTGGGCAAGATTCTGAAGCGTAACAGTTTGGACGGGAGCATAGGCGGCGAGGAATTCAGCCTCGGTGGTTTTGAAGTTGGGATCGGCTTTTTGCAATCTGTAATATTCAAGCTTTGGCTTTTCCACCTTTTCGTAGGTTTTATCGAAGGCGCGCAACTGGGCGAGTTCATGTTCCACCATGGGCAGAGTGACATTCTCTTTCAATGCCAGCGCCTTGGCTTCCGCGTCCCGCTTGGGATGGTCGAGACCCATGACTGAGACTTGTCTCTTTTTTGATTTGATCGAATCTTTAAGCAGGTTGTAATGATTGAGCCAGTAGGCGATCTGTCCCATTACGAAGGTTCTTTCCCCGCGAATATCCCTGGACCAGGAGGTGATGAACAATTGATGCAGTTTATTGATCTCGGCGATTTCAGCTTCATCGGTTGGCGTGAACTTTGCGTAGGCCGCGTGAACGTCCGCTGTTTTGAAGTAGGCAAGCAGGGCGGCGTAATCCCTGAATGCCTGAGCTTTGGCAAGTTCCTGCGCTTTTTTGTAGGCCTGCACATCGCTTTGCAGGGTTGCGATATCCTTGCCTTTGTACTGGCTCCAGATATCGATCTCCATATAGTAGATAAGGAATTCCTTTAGTTTTTGCAGGCGCATGGGATAAATGGTTTTTAGAAGAAATTCGTTTTGCCATTGAAAATAAAGCGGGTCTGTCATAGTCTGCTCCTGATGATAAATTTAATTTCAGTTTTTCTACCGTACATTTCAGAATCGGGACGATGAAGAACGTTGATTTCCACTGATAAAAAAGAAAAAACTGCGTTTGTCAGCGTCCAAAAAAGATTTTGTATTGTAGAGGAATTTCAGTACAGTCTTCAATAAAATAACTGACGTTACGTAGTCCAACCTGTAGCGCGACATTTATATCGCGTATTTTGCGATGTAAATGTCGCGTTACCGCGTAAGGTGAGTAAAATAAAAACAGGCGGATTTGATCAGGCCGTAAACCTGTCCAAACCCGCCCATCTTTTGCCTTTTATTCCGGTAGTTTGAAATCTTTGAACTGCACTCGTAATACTTTTTTATCGAACTTGCCAACACTGGTCTTTGGCACAGCGTCGATGAAGACGATGTCATCGGGCATGTACATCTTGGTAAAGCGAGTCTTGAGATGTTCGAATATCTCGTCCTTGGTGATCGAGTCTTTGTAATCAGGTTTCGGCACTACGCACGCCAGCGGACGTTCCTGCCATTTTGGATGCGGCAACGCAATCACGGCGGCTTCCAAAACTTTGGGGTGCGACATGATCACATTCTCCAGATCCTGGCTGGATATCCATTCACCGCCGCTCTTGATCACATCCTTGGCGCGGTCAACGATTTGGACGAAGCCTTCGGAGTCAATGGTCACTACATCACCGGTGCGGAACCAGCCATCGTGGAATGATTCGGCGGTGCGCTCATCGTTATAGTAGCCACTAATGATCCACGGGCCGCGCACTTCCAATTCACCGAAAGCCTTTCCATCCCATTCGATCTCTTTTCCGCTTTCATCGATCGCGCGGATTTCAACACCCGGCACTGCGGTTCCCTGCTTGGCGCGCAGGATGAATTTTTCTTCTTCAGGCAGGTTTTCCTGATAGCTCTTGAGCCGGCTGACTGTTCCGAGCGGACTCATCTCGGTCATGCCCCAGGCATGCATGACTGTGAGCCCGTGTTTCTTATCAAACGCTTCGATCATGGACTGTGGAGCTGCTGCGCCTCCGACGATCATTCCGCGCAGGCTGCTCATGTCGTAGCGTTCATTCTCTAACAGATGAAGAAGTCCCATCCAGAGAGTTGGCACGCCTGCTGTTGTTGTGACTTTTTCAGCCTGGATCAACTCTGCGAGATCGCGCGGGGTCAAATGCGGACCTGGGAACACGAGCTTCGTCCCAAGCATGATCGTGGCGAAGGGAGTTCCCCATGCCAGCACATGGAACATGGGAACAACCGGCATGAACGTGTCGCGCTCAGACATGCCGAACGAATCCGTCATGCTCAAGCCGAGGCTGTGAAGGTAAATGGCGCGATGCGAATAAACAACTCCTTTGGGGTTGCCGGTTGTGCCGGAGGTGTAACACATGGCGGCTGCTTCATTTTCATCAAGATGCGGCCAGGGGTATTCGGGACTCGAATTGCTGATCAATTCCTCGTAGGCATGAACAGGACTCAGGGAGGTTCCGTCCGGTACTTTATCCCCCATAACAACGAAGTGCTTTACGCCTTTTAGATAGGGTGCAAGTTTTTCAACCGCAGGCAGGAGGCTCGGATCGACAAAGAGCACCTGGTCTTCGGCATGATTTACGATGAAGGCGATCTGTTCGCCGGGCAGACGCAAATTGATCGGATGCAGGACGGCGCCCATGCAGGGTACTGCAAAATAAATCTCCAGGTGACGGGAATTGTTCCATGCAAATGTTGCCACGCGATCGCCGCGCTTCACCCCCAGTTTTTCCAACGCATTTGCCAATCGCCCAACGCGTTCCGTCATCTCTGCGTAGGTGTAACGCTCGAGCGATGGGCCAGCCTTGGTGACAATTTCCTTTTTGGGAAAGAGCCGCCGCGCGCGCTCCAACAACGGCGTGAGGGTCAATTGGTAATCCATCATTTGTCCTTGCATAAAAGCCTCCTTTGGTGAAATACGTTTGTATTTTTTACTGCTTCTTTAAAAATATCCAAACTTGCCGTTCATTTTTGAATGACCGATTGGGATGGATATTCACGCAGCACTCTATAAGAACAGGCATTTCTTTGACAATGACTTGCGGATCGATATTTGTATTTAAAGAACAAAACTTGCCACGATTCGCATTATACCGGAAAGTGGATAACAACGCACATATTAAAATGAGCCTTAAGAAATAAGGGTGTGCAGCGCAGGCCACTAACAGGACGATTGCCACTGGACAAAATATCCTAATTTAGGTATGGTACATTCATCGGTATCATTGAGGCAAAATGTTTAGAAGCATACGTTGGAAAGTTGCATTAGGCTTGGCTTTGCCGGTTTTGGCGGCATTAATAGGCTTTTCTGTTGCGGATTATTACCGCCGAAACGCCTTGTTGACAGTCATGGCTGAAAATTCCGCCATCCAAATGGGAGAAATGGCGAGCGGGAGCCTGCGGCACGCAATGATGTTGAATGACAGGGAAATGCTGCAGCAAACATTGATCGATATCGGGAAGCAGAAGAATATCCTGCGTGTCGCCATTTTTGATGAGAATGCCCATCTGAAAATAACAGATCAGCCCGCCGATTTTCTTCCGATCCCAACGCTGCGTTCCCCCGGGTGCGTGGAATGTCATACGCCAAGTGGGATTTTGGATCAACATAGTATTACCATTTCGCTACCCAATTCTGATTCTGACGAACCAATGCTTCGCAGCAGTATTCAAATCTATAATGAACCGGCCTGCCACCAGTGCCATGATCCCTTGCAGAGTATTTTGGGCGTGATCATTACGGACTATTCCCTCTCTGGTTTTACGGCTCAAATTAACAAGGATATGTGGATCGATGTCGCCGCCTCGGCGGGGATTGCATTAACGTTCACGTTGATACTTTATTTCGCCGCGCATTTTTTGATTGTGAAACGTGTGGAAAGGCTGCGGCTGCCATTGAGGCGATATGCGCTTGGCGATCTGTCGGTCCGCATACCGGTCAATACCGCGAACGATGAGATAGATGATCTAATCAATGCATTCAATCATATGGCAGATACTTTGGAGGAAGAGACGCAATTGAAGGAGCTGGCCAGTTCCGCACGCTATCAGGCTGTCATGGAAGAACGTCATCGCCTGGCACGCGAATTGCATGATAGCACTGCGCAAATTTTGGGATATGTTAGAAATAAAGCCACAGCTGTGCGCATGTTGATCGAACAGAAAAAAATACCTGATGCCATTACAGAGCTTCGCCAATTGGATGAGGCTGCTGGAAATGTTTTTGCTGATCTGCGGCAGGCCATTCTTGACCTTAAAACAGACATTGGCGAGGGGCGAAATATCGGTTCAGTGTTGACCGAATATGTCCTTAGCTTTGAACGATATAGCGATATTCCAACTGAGGTTGTAAATGAGGGCGCATATGATATTCAAGTGCCGCCTGGAAGTGACTTGCAACTCCTGCGTATTGTTCAGGAGGCACTGTCCAATGTCCGCAAACATTCCAGGGCTATGCGCGCCACCGTGACTCTGCAAGTTAATGATCAGAACATGCTCATTCTGATCGTCCGCGATAATGGAACGGGTTTTGACCCGTCGGATGATTTTGCGGAGCGTAAGCCGCATTTTGGTCTGGAGATCATGAGTGAGCGGGCGAGTGCAATTGGAGCCTCCTTTGAAGTGATTTCGAAAGTGGGTCAGGGGACGCAAGTTGTTGTAAAATTACCTTTAAAGGTTGAAGGAGAATCTGCATGACGCTGCGTTTTTTAGTGGTGGATGACCATGCCTTGTTCCGCGATGGGATGGTCAGTTTGTTGAAAGCCGGCGGGATGCAGGTGGTGGGAGAAGCGAAGAATGGGGAGGAGGCTGTCAGTGAAGCCGCGCGTTTGAAACCCGATGTGGTTCTTATGGATATTGATATGCCGGTGATGAATGGAATAGATGCCACCCGGAAAATCACAGGGATGCTGCCTGAGATTCGCGTGGTGATGCTCACTGCCTCACAGGAAGACCACAAACTTGTGGATGCGCTGCGCGCAGGCGCAAAAGGATATTTGCTCAAAAGCCTGAGTTCGGATGAATTTATTAACCTTCTGCGCGGGTTGGAAAAAGGAGAACCGCCTATTCCAAGCTCAGTGACGGCGCGGTTAATGAACTATGTCGCTCAACAAAGCAGCCCCAATGAAGTGCGTAACGATAACCTGACCGAGCGTGAGGTTGAATTGCTCGGTTATTTAGGCCTGGGATTGCCGAATAAACTTATCGCTGACAGGCTGGGCGTTAGCGATAACACGGTTAAGTATCACATCAAAAATATTTTGCAAAAGTTGAATTTCAGTAATCGGGCTGAAGCAGCGGCCTATGCTGTGCGGCACAATCTAACTCCCAAGTTGTAAGACAACTTTTCAATTCTTGTCCCCGCTCAAATGGGTAGTTTTTTATGAGAAAAAAACTACCCATTTGAGTTTTTGAGTTTTACTAAATAGGTGTGATGGATATTCTCATATTACGTTAATATTCAAGGGTAGATTGCGTCAATATTCACAATATGGGCCCGAATATTTTTTTAAATTTTAGTAACAACCGTAATATGACAATTTGCGTATGAATTCGGGCCATATATAACTGACAATAACATAATGGGAACGTTAAACTGGTATTAATTAATATGGACACTGCTCAACCACTCCTGACCGTATTCATTTTGGCCCATCACTCTCTTTTATCAGGAGGAATTGCCAGTACCTTAAGTGAATATGGAAGTGTTCTAAATGTAAGATTGATCGACAGCGAAGCTATAAATATCCATGAAATTGTTCAGACCGAATCGCCGGCCATTATCATTTTGGACGCCGGCGATTCTGATATTTGCAGGAAAACACCAGTTACACAGTTGCTGGAGTGGGCGCCAAAAGCAAAGATCATACACCTTGACCTTGCCAGTGACCGTATCCGCATCTTCTCAAGCCTTGAATTGCAGGTCACTCACGTAGTGGATCTGGTAGGCCTGATCCAGTCACTTTCAAAATCTGAGTTGATTATATGAAGCGATTTCGTTTGTTCGAATTGTTACTGGTTGGCTTTTCCGTTTTAGGATGGAGTCTGTTTAATGCCGCAACTTCCCAGTCTGTTCTCGCGCAGGGAGCCATCCAGACCCCCACTCCTGCTCAGACCACTGTCAACCCTCATGAGACAAACGATTGCCTTGGCTGTCATTCGAACCCGGATATGGTTGGACAATTTGCTGATGGCACGAGTATGTCGTTGTATTATGATCCCGCACAACATGGTGATTCCAATCATATTGAGGGGTGCCGCGCATGCCATGATGCCCAGAAACAATATCCTCATAATGAATCCGGAACGAAATCCTGTGAAGTGTGCCATTCACAAATGTTCGGCGGCAACGGCCAAAACACGACAAAATTCGAAATTACAGGTTATGAAGATCAGCGCGCTGTGACCATGGAAATAAACGATTCCTGCCAAAAGTGTCATGGTGAGAAGTTTAAAGAAATAACAGACAGTGAACACACACTAATACTGGCGCGCGGCAATCGTTATGCCCCATTATGCGTGGATTGTCATGGCAGCCACAATATTACATCTCCGAATGAGCCGCGCACAAAGATCGCGGAAATATGCAGCAAGTGTCATTTGTCGGTTTACACCACCTATGAGAGCAGCGTACATGGCGCGGCGTTCGAGGCTGATTCCAATCCGGATGTTCCAACCTGTGACAACTGTCATGGCAGCCACAAGGTAACCGGCCCAACGGACGAGAATTTTAGGGCAGACTCGATCACCTTGTGTGGAGATTGTCATGCAGACAAGGATTTGATGGGCAAGTATGACGTTTCGACAAATGTTTTTCAGACATATCTCGATGATTTTCACGGACGAACCGTGGACTTTTTCCGGCAGACTCGTGACGCAAAAATCACAAAGGCCACTTGTTATGATTGTCACGGCATTCACAACATTCAAGCACCGGATAATGAACTGTCTTCAGTGTACCCGTCTAATTTACAAAAAACATGCCAACAATGCCATCCTGATGCAGGAATCACCTTCCCGCAGGCATGGTTGAGCCATTACTCTCCCACATGGGTTGATACCCCCGTGTTGTATGCGGTCACAACTTTCTATAGATTTTTTGTCCCAACGATCATAGGCGGATTTCTCGTGTACATTGCCCTTGATGCCCGCCGCCGCATAGCGGAAAAACTTAGGAAGCGCTCCATTAAGGTTGATGCCGCGCCAGAGACAAATACAACAGGACAGCAAGATGAAAAAGCCTAAGATCAAGAAGGCAGCCCCCAAAGCGCCAACCACCATTAAACGCTATATCTATTATCGCGACGCGGTCAATGCGGTTAAACGTTTGCGTGTTGCGGAGGATGGCACTCAATATGTTGTAAGGTTCTCACTTAGACAGCGTATTGAACACCTTGTTCTAATCTTTTCCTTCACCACGCTGGCGATCACAGGGTTGTCGCAATCCTTCTATACCAGCGCATTGGGTAACTTCGTTTTGACCCTCCTGGGTGGAATTGACTCCACCAGGCAGGTACACCATATCGCCGCGTTTGTGTTTGGGATTCAATCCCTCTATCATGTGGCTGTTTTCATTGATGATGCGTTTGTTCACCGTCACATTAGCAAGATGTTCCCCGCCTGGAGCGATGTGACGGATGCCATTCAAATGATCAAATTCAATCTTGGGCTGGCCCTGCATCAACCCCGCTTTGACCGTTATAACTTTGAGGAAAAAGCGGAGTACTGGGCACTGGTGTGGGGCACGATCGCCATGGGCATCACTGGAATCATGCAGTGGTTTCCCGCAAAGCTGACCATGATCCTTCCTGCTGGCTGGATCATTCCAGTGGGGCGTGCGCTTCACCGCTGGGAAGCGATCCTCGCTGTCCTTGCCATTTTGACATGGCACTTCTACCACTCCGTTATCAAGGCTTTGAACCTGAGTATCTTTAACGGCAACATGAGCATCGAACAAATGCGTGAGGAGCATCCGCTTGAACTGGCTTATTTGCAGCAGGCCGCAGCTGCCATCCATAACAAACTTTGGCCGGTGGAGATCGAAATTCCACTTGGTTATTTACCCGATGAGGAGCCAGTCATGGCAGGCGAGGAAATCGCCATGAAAAAAAACGCTGAAGGAAGTACCCAGTAAATGTCAATGTTTAAATCGATCCGCGAAAGAATTAAAAAAGGTTGGCCGACCATTACCATTGACCTGACCCAGCGCTCTCATAGAATAAAGCTGGCTCTTGGTATTTTGGGAGTTATTGTTGTGGCTTTGGGATTGCTGGTCGGAGGAATACAGGGTTTTGTCTATAGTGAAAGTTCCGAGTTTTGTGGAACCGTTTGCCACTCCATGGACCCACAATGGGTGCGCTATCAAGCGTCGCCGCACGCGAAAGTGGAATGTGCGCAATGTCATGTTGGTCCGGGTGCGGCTTCGTTCATCCAATCCAAAATTGATGGCACACGACAATTGATCGGCGAGATGACCGGCAACTATTCACGCCCCATCAAAAGCCCGGTACACAACCTGCGCCCGGCACGCGAAACCTGCGAAGGCTGCCATTCACCGACCACCTTCAAGGATAATATCGTCAAGACCATCCGCCATTATGATGACGACAAGGCGAATACTCCCATCCAAACCACGTTAATTTTGAAGATGGGCGGTAAACAGACCAGCACTGGCGCAGTCGGGGACGGCATCCACTGGCACGTAAGCAGCGAAGTTTATTATATTCCGCTCGATGAACAACGACAGGTTATCGCCTGGGTCGGTATCCGCCAGGCGGACGGCTCCATGAAGGAATATTTTGCGCGCGATCTGGTTGGCATGGGACAGACTGCTTTTGTTGAGAAAGCTGAAGCCGAAGGCACCATCCGCAAACTGGATTGTATTGACTGCCATAACCGCACCGCGCATTACATTCCTTATCCGGAGCAGGCGGTGGACAGGGCGATTACCAACGGTTTGATCTCGCCTGACTTACCCTTTATCCGCTCGAAAGCTGTGGAGATATTGAAGACGGCCTATTCCTCCAACGATGAGGCCTTTGCCGCCATAGACAGGCTTAACGAATATTATGCCGCCCAGCCAATGGCATCTGTCTCGAAGAGCGAAAAGGATAAGCAGGTTGTTGACATGCTCTTGGCACTCAAGGATCTGTATTCCACCTCCAATTTTCCCGAGATGAATCTGACCTGGGACACCAATCCCAACAACGAACGCCACACTCCTTCGCTGGGTTGCTTCCGATGCCACGATGACAAGCATGTGGTTATCGACGGCGGGGGCGGCGGGGATACCATCAGCGGCGAATGTAATCTTTGTCATACAGTACCAATTGTCGGCCGGGGCACTGACCTGCTTGTTGAGGCGCCGGTTATCGTCGGCGGCGTTCCCGAATCGCATACAAATTTCCGCTGGACGGTTGATCATCGCAGTGTGACAGAGGATGAAAAACAGGAATGCTATAATTGCCATGGGCAGTCCTTCTGTAATAACGGCGCCTGCCATAACCTTTCCCACCCCGAAGACATGCTCTATACCCATGCAGATGAATATCGCGATAAAGGCGAACAGGTCTGCTATACATGCCATCAAAATATTTCATGTACGCGCTGCCATCCGGCGGGCGTGCTCAAAAACCCCTAAACAAGGATAAAGCCATTACAGGTGAAAGAAAAAAATGAAAAACTTTTTTAAACTTTTGAATGACCGCCTTTTCTCGAGTGCCTATCAAGTGCAACGGGTCATTATTTTAGTTGCGATCTTGATCGTGGCCGGGTCGGTCAGTTTTGGCACTTACTACTATTTTGACCGCTATGCCAGTACCCAGCAACCGGTGCAGGAGAAGACAATTGCCGAGGCTGAACAGGCGGTGCGCGACGATCCGGGCAACCCGGATGTCCGTCTTGCGCTTTCTGAAACCTACCTGCTTTACAGCCGTTTTGACGATGCCGCTGCCCAGGCTTTGCAGGTGCAAAAGGAATATCCCGATGAAATGCGGGTTTACTTCGTGTTGGGAATTTCCTACGCAAATAACGGTAACCCTGAAATGGCTCTGGAGCCGCTCCAGAAGTTTATTGACAGCCGCAAGGATGAGGAAATGCCCGGGCTTGATAAGCAATTACAGGCCGCTTCGTATTATTTGGGCGAGAGTTATATGCAGCTTGGTCAGCCGGAAAAAGCCATTCAGCCTTTTGAGAATGCGGTTGATTGGAGTCAGACTGATGCCGATGCCATGTACAAATTAGGCACAGCTTATTCAGGTATAAAAGATTATGACAAAGCCCTTAATATGTATATTGCGGCCACCACCTTTGTGCCGGATTATCTTGAAGCATACGATGCGATGGCTGCCACCTATGATATTTTGAATGAGCCTGATCTCGCCAATTATGCGCGCGGGATGATGGCCTATTCAAAAAAGGATTATCAGGGCGCGCTTGACCTGTTGCTTAAATCGGCCCAGGCCAGACCTGATTTCCCGCTGACATTTGCCGGCATCGGGCGTGTGTACGAGGCTCTTGGTGATCTACCTAATGCAAAAATCGCCTACGAGACCGCACTGAAGCTTGATCCGAACAACTTCACTGCTTCCATCGGTATTCAGCGTGTTGAAGCTGGATTAAAAAAATAAGGTAACTGAACATGACAACCCCTGACATCGAACTTGAATCAAAAGATGCGCCCGATCCTGTTCCTTCCGCCGAGGAAGTACAGGAAGAGCGCAAGCGCCGAAAACTGCTGTTTTTACTCGTGCTTCTCCTCCTGCTTTTGTGCTGCGTGGGCTATTTCTTCATTAGTTATTTGCTCAAGCCCAGGCCGATCCCCGATATGCTGCCCGAGCCGGTATCGCAAACTGTTGCCTACCCTCCCACATACAAGCTCTCCTTTCCTGCGGATGCGCCTGTGGGTGTGGCGGTATCCCCCGATGGACAGCGCATCTATGTGGTCGAATCGGCAGGCGAACGCCTTATCAAGATATTTGACCGCGACGGAAATTTCATCAAGAGTTTTGCGCCTCCCGGCACAACCAAGTCAAACCGCAAGCCGACTTATATTGCCATCGATGCCGGCGGACGGGTCTTTGTGAATGATACATATAACAATGTAATCGCCATCTTCGATGCGGAAGGTGTATTCCTGGACGGTATCATCGCCAAAGATATAACGTTGAGCGAGTTCGTTGCAGGTAAGAATAACGGCAGTGTTCCATTAGGCACGCTCTATTACTACAACAATACAAGCAAAACAGTCGATTACAAATTACCCGGTCAGACCGCCACCAGCAAGGCGGGACCGGATCAATCCCAATGGTCGCCGCTTGGAATTCGTTTTGATCCAAATGGTAATTTGATGATAACTAACATCACTGCCGGCAAGCATGGTGTGCTGATCTACTCTGCGGCAGACCTGGCCGGCACAAACTGGCAGAGTTTTAATCCGCAGGTTAGGGAGTTTGGCGTGGAAGGCAAGGATCCCGGCCAACTGTCGTTTCCGAATAGCGTGGTTACTGACAAGCTTGGCAATTTCTATGTCTCTGACGGCAATAACGGCCGCATATCAGCATGGACGGTGGATATGCAATATAAAACCTTCTTCGGTTTTGGCTCCACCGAGGATTCGCTGAACCTGCCGCGTGGTGTGTGGATGGATGCCAAGGACCACCTGCATGTGGTGGATGCCGTTGGACAATATGTTCGTGTTTACGATGTCTCGGGTGTTGAACCAGCCTTCCTTTATAACTTTGGCGTGTATGGTTCTTTGGAAGGCGAATTCAATTACCCGATCGACATCTGTATCGATGCAACAGGACGGCTGTATATCGCTGACCGCGAAAACAATCGTATTCAAATTTGGTCTTACTAGTGTCATGGGAAAGCAAACCTGACGCTGTGAAAGATGGGACACCTTCGTCCCTAATCAACTTTTGGAGGTGAGCTCCGCAACAAAGCAATACTACGGACCCTGATCGAAACTTGTACGACACTATTTTTAAGGAGAATGTTCGATATGAAGAAACTTTTGTTCGCTTTGGTTTTGGGCTTGATTTTGGTCTTAGCCCTTGCCACAGTCGCCATGGCCGATAACGGCCCCCACGGCGGCTTTGCAGCCACTACGGATGCGTGCGCCGGTTGTCACCGCGCCCACTCGGCCAAGGTCGGCAGCGATTCACTGCTCATTCTTGATGAGCATGCCCTCTGCATGTCCTGCCATGATGGCAGCGGCGCAGGCACCAACGTGCAAGACGGTGTTTATACTCAGGCTGGTTCCAATGCCTACACAGGCGGTGGAGCGAATGCCAAAGTTGAAGGTACCGATGGTGCCTCCCTCTTCGGCGGCGGCTTTACCAATGCCCTCATGGCTACAACCTGGAGCGGTGCAACCACAGCCAACCCTGCCTTCAATGCCGTATCCAGGATAACCACTTCGACTCACGGAGTGGGGGCTACCGGCACTGTTTGGGGTTCCGGCGCGGTTAATACCCCCAATGGCTCATTGATCCTCGAATGTACCTCCTGCCATAACCCGCACGGTACCTCCGGTTTCACCAACCTGACCACACAGACCCAGATTTGTAACACGACCCTCCTGGCCGCCAACCCTGTAACAGAGGCTTGTACGGTCAAGGTCGCTTCCTATCGTCTGTTGCGCTGGCAACCCAATGGCTCGGGTGGTTTCACAGCCCCGGCCTCTGCGGTTAACTGGAGCGGCGGTGCCTTCCCTGTGAGTGGCACAACCTCTGGTTGGACGGTTCCAGATTACTTTGCCACGAATGGTACCGAATGGTATACCCTTGGCACCACCGGCGCTTTCGCTGTGGGTGATTACGCTGCTGGCAACGTCAACAACGTTTACAACCTGAAGAACGTCACCGCAACTGAAGCCCAGACCTACATCCCGGCTGCCATAAATGAAGCCTTCTTCTGTGCCCAGTGCCATGACCGCTATTTCAACAACAGCCGTCTACGCAATGCCAATGAGGTGAGCATGTACTGCGGTCACCCCCTCAACGGTACAACTCCTCCCTATACCGGCAGTCCCCTCTTCCTCCCCTACCAACCGGATGCCGATGGCGTTGCTCCCTATCTCCACCCCGTTGATCCAATCCGCTGCCAGGCCGTTGTCAGTACGACAACAGGCTTGATCACTGGTTGGGGCGACAATGGCGATAGCGGCGATACCACCTATATGTACCGCCATGCTTCCGGCGATATCCGTCTCTCCAGTGACGGTGCAACTGCCGCTGGTGCTGGAACTTCCGTCAGCCGCGCTTGCACAGCCTGCCACGTATCTCACGGCACAACTGCTACAATGAGCACGCTTGCCACCGCCGCCTCTGAGGCGACCGGCAGCGTTCTGCTGCGCATGGACAACCGCTCGATGTGTCTGCGCTGCCATGCCGGCAATGTTAACTTCGTAGTTGGCCCGTAAGTCAGTTCCAAGTCTTCAGGGGAGGGTGTTGCCCACGCCCTCCCTTCTCGTAACACAGGTTAAGTCGTGAAAAGCACTCACCTCTGTTTTTGAAAGCTTTCGTATGTCTTCTGTTCCCAGGGTCCGTAACAGGATGACATGCGGCTTTTACGGCAAAACCTACATAAGGATATGGAGCGAGGCATCACAGCCCGCATCATAGCGCTCCCTCCTCCATATCCTTGTTTTATATTTTTGATCTTTTTTCTTTTATGGCAATTATTGAACCATTACTTAAAATAATACTTCAACGAACAGACGGCCATTATAATTACCGCCCTAACCATGCAATAAAGTGAAATAAAAAATGCCATATTCCCGCACATTGTCCAGAGACCGCAAGCTTCCATTGTTCACAAACATTGGAAAGTTTTTGTCAACCTTCCGGGCAAAAATTAGAATCGTTCCCCAGGCCATCCTGTTGGTTGTGCTTGGTTTTAGCTTGCTCTTTGGCGGTCAGGTGATGAACGCCGCTGCGGGTTCCTCAGACTTTTCCTGGAATTTGATCCGCAACAGTGACGGGCAAACCGCCTGTACGATTCAAGTGACGCATGAAGGCGAACCCACACTCGAAGAAATCACACAGATATGTGGAAGCGACATTGCCACAGGCTGGCAAAATGGCGAATATAGTTTTGTTCAAATAACCTCCACTCCTGTTCCAACCGCAACTGCAACAGCAGCCGTAACTGCTACTGTTGTAACAAAATCATGGCTGGATACTCCTACTACAGCCGCCGGTTTGCAAACTGTCCGCCCCTTGAACTACCTGGCGGGTAAGTTGATTGCCGCCGGTTATGTGGATGTCAGCTCATGTAACGGAAGCGCCTTATTGGTGAATGGATATGCCAGCCCCTGCGGTCTGACAGCGGCGATGCCGTATGTTTACGTCTGGCAAAATCGCTTCGATGAGCTTATCCTGAATGCCGCCATCGAAGAGCAGATCCCGGCGGCCATGTTTAAGAATCTCCTCATTCAGGAAAGCCAGATGTGGCCGCAGTCATCGAAGCACGTGCCGCCGGAGTATGGCATCGGCCAGCTTACTGAGAATGGCACCGATACCCTCCTGATGTGGAATAATAACTTCTTTAAAAAGATTTGTAACCAGGCGCTCGAAAAAGAAAAGTGTAAAAAAGATTACCTCAGCATCACCGCGTCGGAGCGCGCGTTTTTACGCGGCGCAACGTTGATCCAGGTGCGCGCTGATTGCTATAACTGCTCCAACAATTTGGATATTAAAGTTGCCGAAAAAAGCATTTCGATTTTTGCGGCGGCTCTCAAGGCGAACTTCCGCCAGGTTGACCAGATCGTCAAGAACCTGACCGGGCAGGCCGCCATAAATCAAATGGAATGGCAGGAAGCCTGGAAGTTATCGGCAGCCAACTATCATGCCGGTCCCGGTTGTACCAGCAGCGCCATGCGCGCCACATTAAAGGAAAGAAAGCCGTTACGCTGGAAATATATTTCAAAGAATTATGAAGATGGCTGCACCAGCGCCGTTGATTATGTCGAACACATCATCACGACCGGGGGCGATGTCGAACTTCCGACTGCCAGCCAGATTGAAGAAGCCACCCGCATCATCTACAATCTGCCGGCTCCAACGCCGACACCGACCTTAACCCCGCTGCCGACTGCCACATGGGACGGGACCGCATCAGCCACCCCGACAGTTGATCCTGCTTTAACAGGAACAGCCCTCCCGACGATTGACCTGTCTGTGACTCCGGAGATCGTTCCACTTATCATAGATCAAAGTGTCGCCCAACAACTTGTCTCCCCCCACATCCAGGATGAAGTACTGCTCAAGATCGACCCGCAGCATCGCGCTGCTGTTGTTGCGGCACTGGAGGGACTCAACGTCAATTTGAAGCGGGATGGTGCTTTGGTGGACTCACTTGACACGCTGGTGGTGAATCTCGAATCGGCGCAGCTTAGTGTTGTGCTGAACACTTTGAAGAATAACCCCGGCGTTGAATTTATCGAACCCAACTACCTGGTCGAAATGGCGGGCACACCCAATGACCCGGGTTTCTCACAACAACCCAACCTTTGGGATATTCAAGTACCCCAGACTTGGGATGCCCTGCCAAGTATGCAGGAAGTTTTGGTGGCAGTGATCGATACCGGTGTGGATATCAATCACCCGGACCTTGCCAATTCCATCTGGCAGAATGCCGGTGAAGTTGGAACTGATACTGCCGGCGCTGATAAAAAATCCAACGGCATTGATGATGACGGCAATGGGTATGTGGATGACTGGCAGGGCTGGAACATGGTGTCTGGCAATAATGATGTCAACGATAATCAGGGACATGGCACGCAACTGGCCGGCATCATTGGCGCTTCTGTTAACAACAGCCTTGGTATTGCCGGTGTCGCTCCCAATGCGCGCATCCTGCCGGTCAAGATACTCGATCACAATGGAGTTGGTACTTATGCCCAGGCGGCCGAAGGTATTGTTTACGCCACCGACATGGGCGCGCGCATCATCAACCTTGGTTTCGGCGGTACCGGTTCCAGTGAGCTTCTGCAAAATGCGGTTAATTACGCCCTTGCTCACAATGTGCTTGTTATCGCGGCGGGCGGCAATAGCGGAAATGCCACAACCTATTACCCGGCTGGTTACCCGAGCGTGATCGCCGTCAGCGCGGTGGATAGTGGTATGAGTTGGGCATCCTTTTCCTCCAGCGGCGAGCATATCAGCCTTTCTGCGCCCGGCGTCGGAATCTATTCCACGACTGCGGGCGGTTCATTCAGCACTTTCTCCGGCACATCCATGTCTTCGGCTCAGGTCTCAGGTGTGGCGGCCTTGCTGGCAGGCCAGCCCCAGTTCTCCGACGTGTACACGCTGCGCTCCGCTTTGTTGGGCGGCGCAGCGGACCTTGGCGCGCCCGGGCAGGATCCGTTCTATGGCTATGGCGTTGTACATGCATTTGATGCCCTGGCTTATATCGGCCCGGTGCTTCCCACTCCCACGCCGTGGATCGTGCCAACTGCCACTGCGGATGGCGGTGTGATCGCTTTGGCATCCCAGGATCTTTGGGGCGCTTCCCAATCATCCACATTTGCGATTACCTCCCCGGCGAATAGCATTGACAAGATATTTAATGATCTGACTGCCAGTTCCACGGGACCCTTCGGTTCCACCACTTTGAATTCCTGGACTTTTAATGCGATAGACAATACCACGCTCACAGCCGTAGCAAGTGTGGACCTTGATTTGCGCTTTTATATGACCAACTGGGTGAATGATACTTACTACATTCAGGTGTTTGATAATACCAATCCCGCCTGTACATTCGGATGGTGTACTGTCTACACCCTTAAGTTTCTTCCAGTGACTCCAATTGAAGGGCAGCCTCCGTCCACTTTGACCACCCTGACCGTCCCTGTCACTTCTGTTTTGAATACAGTAGCAAGAGTCAATGCGGCGCAGGTGCGTATCGCCGGGTCGGCTGTGACGGGCGGGAGCGCAGACAACGTCACCATTTTCATTGATGAAGTCCGCCTGCGCGTTTCGGATGTGCTGCCTCCCACGGCCACACCCACATCCACCCCAGCCTTTATCCCCACCGCCACTTTACCTGCCTCGCGTTGGACAACAGCCACACCCATCGCAGGTGAACCGCATAAT
>JACRBH010000037.1 GCA_016234535.1 Chloroflexota bacterium | reverse complement strand
GCTTGGACATGGCGGTTTGGTCTCCTTGGTAAGAGCCAAGTAAACCATGTTCAAGCCCTTTCGTGAACTACTGAGTATTGAAAAATACTATTCCTTCATTCTTGGCTTCAAGAATATAAGGAATCCATAGCCGAGTCCAAACAGGACAAAAACCACAACTGGAATCCACGAATTGGAGCGAATTACCGCCTGCTTTGACATGGAGGCGACTATAACCATCACCAGGCCAATAACAGTACTGGCAAGTAACGAAAACCCCAGCTTCTTTTGAATAGCTGCATCAGCAATATCCTTCGCAAACCATAAGAGCAGCGCTATTGTGATCAGCGCAGCTCCAACAAACCGCATGGCCGAAATTGTAGACACATATGTCTCTGAAGTACCTAATTGCAGCAGGGCACGTTCGGGCGCGATCAAAAAGACCAGGCCTACTAAAAGGGAAACGATTGCGTTCAGCGCGAACATCAGCTTGTAGCTCATTATGATTCTTTCTCCTTTTGAATATTAATATTTGACGTGACAAAATAAATATACATTATCTTCAACTGGATTGAAAGTGGCAAAAATCCTGCGACCTTACATTTCCCTAACAGAACGCCTCGCATCTTCTCCTGACTTTGGTCTGGCCCTGCAACAAACGCATTTTCCAGGCTGATAATATCCCGCGCCAACCGGACATGTAGTAAATGAATATTTATGCTATAATGCCGCCACGATGTTCAATTCCAACTGCTTCGTCAATAATAATGATGACAATAATAACGATCCCCATATCGTTGGGCGAAGCTTTGCTGGTTGACAGATAACTAAAGTCAAATCAAATCGCCCGACGCAAACGCGAAGGGCGATTTATTTTATCTATATCACACCCGTCATTGCGAGGAGCCGCTCTTTGGCGACGACACTTGTGCCGTACGCCAGTGCGGTGAGCAATCTCCCAAGAATGGGATTGCTTCGTCGGTAAGAACACCCTCCTCGCAATGACAAGGGAAAACTTTCGGAGGCGCATTATGTACAGAACTCATACTTGTGGAGAATTACGGGCCAGCCATGCCGGACAAACCATCACCCTTTCAGGCTGGGTACACCGACGCCGCGATCACGGCGGTGTGGCATTTTTCGATCTGCGTGACCGCGCTGGGATCGTACAAGTCACCATCAACCCAGACCTTCCCAAAGAATCTCTCGACCTTGTGACCAACGTCCGCATGGAGTGGGTATTGCAAATCGAGGGCATTGTCCAATTACGCCCTGACGGCATGAAGAATCCCAAAATGGAAACAGGCGAAATCGAGATCATTGCCCGCGAAGTAAAGGTATTGAATCCCGCAAAGACACTGCCCTTCATGGTCAGCACAGATGCTGATCTCGCCGACGAGAACACCCGCCTCAAATACCGCTATCTCGACTTGCGTCGCGAACGCCTGACCCGCAACATGGTTCTGCGCCACAAAGTCATTAAGTTCATGCGTGATTATCTCGACAAACAAGGCTTCATCGAAATCGAAACGCCGATCATGTTCAAAGCCACACCCGAAGGCGCGCGTGATTATCTTGTGCCCTCCCGTATTTATCCTGGCCAGTTTTACGCCCTGCCGCAATCTCCTCAACAGTTGAAGCAATTGCTCATGGTCGCTGGCATGGACAAGTATTTCCAGATCGCGCGCTGTTTCCGAGATGAAGATTTGCGCGGCGACCGTCAGCCTGAGTTCACGCAACTCGACCTCGAAATGTCCTTTGTCCATCGTGACGATGTGCTTGCGCTGGTTGAAGGCTTATTCACTGAAATGATTCCCGCCGTTGCGCCACACAAAAAACTTTTCTCGTCGCCGTGGCCTAAATTCTCGCATCATGAAGTGCTGGAAAAATATGGATCAGACAAACCCGACTTGCGCTTCGGAATGGAATTGATGGACGTATCGGACGTTTTTGCGAAAAGTGAATTCCGCGTCTTTCAATCTACGCTGGAAGCTGGCGGTGTGATCAAGTGCATTGTCGCCCCCCGGTCAGCGGACATGTCGCGCAAGGAAGTGGATGCACTCACAGAAGTGGCGAAAACTCTCGGAGCGAAGGGAATGCCCACGCTGGCATTAACAGCCGAAGGCGTGAAAGGAAGCGCGTCCAAATTTGTCACAGCAGAAGAAGTTGAGTCGCTCAAATCCAAAACGGGAGCGGAAGTCGGCGATCTCATCATCTTCGCAACAGATGAACGCAAAGTGGTCAACAAAGTTTTAGGCGGACTGCGTTTATGGTTCCGCGATAAATTAGATCTCGCCGATAAAAATATGATGGCCTTCGCATGGGTCGTGGACTTCCCATTCTTTGCTTATAACGAAGAAAACAAGGCTTGGGAATCGGAACATCATCCATTCACCATGCCAAAGATGGAAGACCTTCCCAAGTTCGACACCGACCCCGGCGAAGTGTTATCCGATGCGTACGACATGGTCTGCAATGGATATGAAACTGCTTCAGGCTCGATCCGCATTCATCGCCGCGATATCCAAATGAAGATGTTCCAAATGCTTGGGCTGAGCGATGATGATATTCAAGCCAAATTTGGACACATGCTCGAAGCCTTTGAATACGGCGCTCCCCCGCACGGCGGCATGGCTCCCGGCATTGACAGATTGGTTATGCTGTTGGCAGATGAACCCAACATTCGCGAAGTGATCGCCTTCCCCAAGAATCAAGCTGGCCGCGATGTGATGGCCGACGCACCGTCTGCGGTCGAGCCGAAGCAGTTGAAAGAATTGCATATTAAGTTTGAGTAATGTCGTTGCGAGGAGGGTGCTCTTCCCGACGAAGCAATCTCCAACACCAAGACGGGGATGGCTTCGGGCACACCTGCCCTGGCGGGCGGTGCCAGGGAAGTGCAAGTGCGCCCTCGCAATGACGGAGGAGACTTTATGACAAACAAAATAGACACAGACATGGTCAAACACGTAGCCCACCTCGTTCGGCTTGGAATCTCGGAAGAAGAAGCGCAAAAGTTTAGTCCACAGTTCACTTCCATTATTGACTACTTCAACATGCTCAACGAAGTGGACACTGAAAACGTCCCGCCCGCATCAGACATCACCAACAACACAAATGTCCTGCGCGAAGACACAGCCAAACCTTCCATGAGCCGCGAGGAATTTCTAAAGAACGCGCCGAATTCAGAGCGTGGATATATCAAAGTGCCGACTGTTTTAGGTGATGAATAAAAAGATTTAACCACGGAGCACACAGAGTCCACGGAGAAAACCTTTTAAAATCTCTGTGACCTCCGTGTTCTCTGTGGTAAAGGTTTTTGGAAAAACTCATGCAACTAACTTCCCTCACCATCCGCGAAGCATCTGAAATGCTTGCAGCAAAACAAATCTCCAGCGTCGAACTTACGCAGGCGACTCTTCAACGCGCACACGAAATCGACCCGCAGATTCAGTCCTACGTCACCATCACCGATGACCTTGCGCTCGAACAAGCCAGACAAGCCGACGAACGCATTGCCAAAGGCGAAAACGTCACCCCGCTCACGGGCATTCCCTTCGCGATGAAAGACTGCATCTCCACGCGCGGAGTCCGCACCACCTGCTCATCGAAAATTCTTGAAGACTACGTTCCGCAATACAACGCCACCGTCACAAACAAACTCGCGGATGTTGGCGCAGTCCTCATGGGAAAAACAAACATGGACGAGTTCGGCATGGGCTCTTCCTGCGAAAATTCCGCGCTCTTCAACACACACAATCCCTGGGATCTGGAACGAGTCCCTGGCGGCTCAAGCGGAGGCTCTGCTGCGGCAATGTCTGCGGGGCTGGCATCATTCACCATTGGCGAAGACACAGGCGGATCGGTCCGCATGCCCGCGGGCTTTTGCAACGTCACAGGTATAAAGCCGACTTATGGTCGCGTTTCCCGCTACGGTCTCATCTCGCTCGTCTCTTCATTCGATTGCATTGGTCCCATGACTCGCGACGTCTACGATTGCGCCACCGTCCTTGAAACCATCGCAGGTCACGACCCGCAAGACAGCACCACCTTCAACTCACCTGTTCCACGGTACACGCAACATGTTACAAAATCCGTCAAAGGCATGACCATCGGTATTCCAAAAGAATATTTTGTGTCAGGCATGGAAGCGGGTGTGGAAAGTTCCATTCAGGAAGCCATTCGCACGTATGAAAAACTCGGCATGAAGATTCAAGAAGTCTCATTGCCCAACACTCAATATGCGCTCCCCGTTTATTATCTTTTGCTTTTCGCCGAAGCCAGTTCCAACCTTGCTCGTATGGATGGCACGCGGTTCGGTCTCTCCGTTGCAGAAAACGCCAAAGACGTAATCGACATCTACTTACAGACTCGTCACGAGGGTTTTGGTGATGAGGTCAAGCGCAGGATTATGCTTGGGGCGTATGCCCTGTCAGCGGGATATTATGACGCGTACTATCTCAAAGCCCAGAAAGTGCGCACGCTTCTTCGTCGTGACTTTGAGCTGGCTCTGTCATCCGTGGACATTCTCCTCGCCCCCACCTGCCCCACCACCGCCTTCAAACTCGGCGAGAAGACAAACGACCCGCTCGAAATGTATCTCTCCGATATTTATGTTGTCGCCACAAATCCAGCAGGCGTTCCTGCATTAGCCCTGCCCTGCGGATTTTCCAACAATATGCCTGTTGGAATGCAACTCATCGGCAAGCATTTGGATGAACAGACATTGTTCCAGGTCGGACATGCGTATCAACAGGTCACTGACTGGCACAAGCAATTACCTCCTCTTTAGCATGTCATGGATTATCGTACACGTAAAAAATATAATCTTGAGATTTCGTCTCAACTCCCAGATCATGCAACACTCTTAGAAGTTGCGCGCGATGATCGGTGGCATGATTGGCAACATGGAGCAGCACCTGCCACACAATGAGATTTTGATCTTCTTCTGGTTCTTTGATTGGCCTGGTGAATAACATGTCATCCTGTAGCTCGGCAAGGTACGCGTGAATCTTTTGCTCCACCTTATCCCAATGTGCGCGAATGGAATCTCGATCATCAACATCAGTGGAAGGAAGCGGTTCGGAAGGTTCGGTGCCCTGTAGTTCACTGAACCATACATCTTCCACATCAAGGAGATGAACGACCTGATCCCGAACAGACCCATGAGAATAGTCCACGGCCTGTGTGAATTGTTCAAAGGATAGTGAAGCGACGTGATTCCATATCTTGCGGTTTTCAGTGAAATGGTAGTTGTAAAAATGACGAAAGGCATTTGCATTCATTGACCATTACTCCTTTGTATGAGATTGAAATATTATAGCACAGGCGTTCTAAAAATCTACGTGGAGAAAACGAATGACACCGAATCGAATTCTTAATTGGGAAGGCTGCAACAACGTCCGCGACCTTGGCGGATTGAATGCATCTGATGGCTATCAAACCCGTTGGGGCACGATTGTTCGTTCAGATCATCCTGCCAAACTCACTGCGGACGGTTGGTCGGCGCTTTACGCACACGGTATCCGCACCATTATTTCGTTACGAACGCATGGCATGGATAAAGATATGCCTGATACGGCATCGCGCTATGCTGACATCGTATCCATTCGAGTTGACATAGAAGATGTTACCGATATTGTTTTCGCGGAAAAATGGGGGTCATCGGATTTGTGGTGCACTCCTCTTTACTTTCAGGATGCGCTTAGTCGCTGGCCGGAACGACATGCTGCTGCGCTCAAAGCAATTGCACAAGCGCAGCCTGGCGGCGTTCTTATCCATTGCAAACGCGGCGTTGACCGTACTGGAATTATCACATTGTTGTTGCTCGCGCTCGCAGGTGTTTCGCCTGATGATATTGTCGCCGATTACGAGTTGAGCATTGACCCCGTGCGTGAAGAACTTCTTGCTGGCGAACACACAACCACCCGTGAGACCATCCTTTCCTCGCTTGCATCGCTGGACATTGAAAACTACCTTCTCTCAGGCGGATTGACTCAAACCGACCTCGACGCACTCCGCACGAGACTCGTTGAATCCAAGTAACACAACTACCTGACAACAAGACAAATCAACCATGAAACTAACCTACGAACCTGTCATTGGACTCGAAATCCACGCTGAGCTGCGAACCAACTCAAAGATGTTCTGCTCCTGCTCCGCCGATTATTCCAACGCACCGGAACCAAACACCTTTATTTGTCCCGTTTGCACGGGCTTGCCTGGCGCCATGCCTGTCCTCAATAAAAAAGCGATTGAACAAGCTACATTGGTAGGTCTGGCATTGAATTGCTCGATTAACGAATTCAACACCTTTGCGCGCAAAAATTATTTTTATCCTGACCTGCCCAAAGGTTATCAAATTTCGCAATATGAATTACCCATTGCATCCAAAGGCTGGCTGGATATATTGGACGCTTCGCGTACAGAAAATCCAATGCGGGTTGTCGTTCGCCGCGTGCATTTGGAAGAAGATACCGCCAAATTGTCCCACGAAAAAAATTACGCCCTCGTAGACTTCAACCGCGCAGGCGTGCCACTGCTCGAAATTGTCTCCGAACCAGATATGCGTTCCGTGGAAGCCGCACTTTCGTACGCGACAAAAATCCGCGCCATCCTGCGTTATCTCGGCGTCAACTCTGGCGACATGGAAAAGGGCGTGCTGCGTTTCGAGGCGAATGTCTCCGTCAGACCGAGTGGCAGTTCCGAGTTAAGAACCAGAACCGAAATCAAGAACCTCAACAGTTTCCGCGCGCTGACTCGCGCATCCGCGTATGAGATCGAACGTCAAATTAAAGTCTATGAAGCTGGCGGCGAAGTCGTGCAGGAAACATTAGGCTGGGACGAAGCGCGCGGCGTGACCGTTTCGCAGCGCGGCAAGGAAGACGCGCACGATTATCGCTACTTCCCCGAACCCGACCTGCCTCCGCTTCAACTTGACCGCGCATGGATTGACTCGATCAAGAGTGGATTGCCAGAACTGCCCGATGCAAAAACAGCCCGCTTCATTTCGGACTTCAAACTGACTCTGTCCGAAGCACATTTGCTTACTTCCGAGCAGACTCTTGCTAATTACTTCGAAAGCATTGTTGCCAAATCGAAGAGCCCCGCAAAGACGATCCACTCGTGGATCGCGGGCGAGTTTATGCGCTACATGAATGATTCAGGATTGGCACTGGAAGAAATTAATTTGCCCGCCGAAAAATTTGCGCAACTGATTGACATGGTCACAGATAAAACCATCAGCGGCAACTCAGGCAAGATCGTGCTCAATGAAATGCTAAAGCGCGGCGGCGACCCGCAGGAAATCATCAAAGCCAAAAATCTTGCTCAGGTTTCAGATACGGGATTTATTCAGGAAGCCATCGAAAAAGTCTTGAGCGATAATCCCAAGGAAGTGGAGCAATTCCTCGCCGGGAAAGAGACCATCATCCAATGGCTCATGGGACAGGTCGCCCGCGCAACCAAAGGCAAGGCAGACCCGAACATGGCGAAAGAGTTATTAATGAAAGCGTTGATACAGAGGAAGAAGTAATACGGCCCAACATCAGGAGATATTTAAAAACAGAGCGAGACCAACATCTCGCTCTGTTTTATTAAGTCGCCTTACGCAGTCCGCCTGTAGTGCGACATTTATGTCGCCCATTTTGCGAGATAAATCTCGCGTTACCGCGTAAGGTGAGTTATTAAGAGGATGCGCCTGAATAGTTACTTAATCCGAGACGCCAGAGTCCGCGCGAGAGGATGACAAAAAGGAGAGTCATGCCAAGCGCGAACAGCAAACTTGTGCCACTGAGACGGTTGGTCAATGCTTCAGCAGGGACAGTCACGGCAAAGGCCACGGGAACCAAAAAGGTCAGGCCTGTGCGAAGCCAATCGGGGTAAATTCCAACAGGCCAGCGACCCGCGGCATATAGTCCTTCAAAGAGGTTGCTGATCTCATGAACCCGGATCACCCAGAACGAAATGGATGTGACCATGAGCCAGACGCAATACAACATGACCCCGCCCATGATCAACGCTGCGAGGAAGCCGAGAAGCTGCAAAATGCCCAGCGTGCCTTTCAGTTGAACAAAAGCGATGCTGATCACGACCATCCCAACAATGACATCCACCAACTGCCAGAAACGGAACTCACGCACGCTGACAAGGGTCTGCGCGTCAGCGGGTTTGGTCAACGCGAAATCCAGCGTGCCATTGCGGACATCATCCATCAGGCGTTCCATGTTCGGTTGAATAATGGAACGAATCACGCCGCCCATCAGCAGGTGGACTCCCATCACAGCAAGCAACTCAGAGCGAGACCAGCCCGCGAGTGTATTTACCTGTCCAAAGACAAGCGAGAGACCGATCAATCCCGTAGCAACAGAAATAAAGGATTGAAGGAGTTGAATGAAGAAGTTAATGCGGTATTGCATCTCATTCAAGACACCGATCCGCAGATAGGTGAGAGCGAGTTTTATCGGGTTCATAAATTTATCCTCCAACCGCTGAATATTGCTTGATGGCAGATTTCCAGATCAAATTCAGAAAGAGGGTTCCAGAAGCGATCCAGAGAACCTGCATTCCGAAACCTGACCAAAGCTGGATGTCGGTCATATTGCCGACTAGCGCTTCAATGGGAAAGAAGAATGTCCATTTGAAGGGCAGGTAATTGGAAAGGTTCTGCACCCAGGGAGGCATGATGGTCATCGGCACGAGGCGGCCAGAGAGGATCAACTCCAAACCAAAGTACAACTCAAAGATGGCGCTGACGCGCGTTGTCCAGAAAGTGATCATGCCAAGCAGGGAGAGCAAGATGGTGCGGATAAGATACGCTCCCCAAATGGCGAGAAAGAAGACGATAACCTCCATCCATCTAATATCAAAGTCGGGTTTGAATATCCATGAGAGGATGGCCGCCAATGGAAGCCACAGAAAGATAACGACGGTCTTCCAGCCTGCAAAATAAGCCACGTCACCGTGGATGGGATGGATCGGGCGCATCAACTCCATCGACAGTTGTCCCTCGCGAATGCGCCATTCCCACCCGTAGGGAGTGAAGACGATGTTCATATTGCGCACCAAAGTCCAGATGATGTAATACGCCGCAAACGCGCCGGCAGTGTATCCGCCTGCCATACCGCCTTGCTGTTTCGCGATGGTAGTCCACACCACCAAGTAGATGACTGGCTCCGTGATCATGCCAATCATGTAAAAGTAATTCGCCACGCTGTATTGGATCTGCCCCAGAATGGCGATCTTCATCGAGGCTAAATAGAAGTCAATATATCGCCTCATTTTGTCTCCTCCGTGGAGGTGAAGACGCTGTCGATGACATCGTCAATGGGAGTATCTTCCACAGTCAGGTCATCCACTTGCAGGTCGGAGAGCAGATTCGCTGTGACCTGCGAAGTCTTCGCTTTGGCGACGCGCAAGGTGACGCGCGCACCGTCACGGGTAAGCACTTCTCCATACTGTGACAGATCAACTTCGGGGTTCGGCAGGGTGACGCCGAGCGTCTTGAAGGAAGAGAATTGAGTGACAAGGCTGCTCAGTTCCCCGTCAAAGAGCGTATGCCCGTGATGAATCACAATGACGCGTTTGCAGAGGGCTTCCACATCCGCCATGTAATGGCTGGTGAGCAGAACGGTCGCACCCCAACGCTGGTTGTATTCCTTGATAAAGGCGCGGATGCGGCGCTGCATGGTGACATCCAGGCCGATGGTCGGCTCGTCGAGGAACAGCACTTTGGGACGATGAAGCAGCGCGCCGACGATCTCCATTTTCATGCGCTCGCCGAGCGAGAGATTGCGAATCGGTTTATTGACCAAGTCCTTTAACTCCAGCAGGTCAATAAAGTCATCACGCGTCTTTTTGAATTCAAGCACGGGGATGCCGTAAATCGCCCTTTGCAACTCAAAGGAATCAATTGCGGGCAGATCCCAGGATAATTGGTTGCGGTTCCCCATCACCAGCGCCACCTGACGCAGATAATCATGGGAGCGTTTGGTGGGCTCATAACCTAAAACATTAACCGCACCTGAGGTGGGATGTAAAAGTCCGCTCAAAACCTTGAGCGTGGTGGTTTTTCCCGCACCATTCGGGCCAAGAAAGCCGACAATTTCGCCCGGTTCGATGCTGAACGAGATATCGTCCACCGCCTTGACGGTGCGGTATTTGCGGTTGAATAGGCTGATCACAGCCGCTTTCATTCCACCTTCGCGCTCGGGGACCTTATAGTGTTTTGATAGTTTGGAAACTGAAATGGTAGGGGTCACAGAATTCTCCTGATTTTTAGAGTTATTTCGTCATTCCCCATTCGGGGACAATGTGCGAGGACGCTCTTGTCTTTTGCCCGAAGCAATCTCTTGAATGATGTTGGAGATTGCTTCGTCCCGATAAGAGCATTCGGGATGGTATCGGGAAGAGCACCTTCCTCGCAATGACGTTATCCGCGGTTAAATGAAAAACCGCAGGGCGGGCGCGCCTGCGGTCATGCAAAAGAGCATGAAAAGTCTAAAATGACTCACTCGGAGACGCATAACGATCAATGTTTGATGTGGATTTGGTTTTCATCGAAGCGGCCTCCTTTCAGTGGGATAAGTTCCGCAAGTTTAGCACAGATGGAATTTGGAGGCAAGATTTTTCTGGTATAATCTCGGCCGTGACTGGTCCTGCCCTACGGTCAAATCCTTTATAAAGGATCAAAGCTGTGGACACGGAGACCTGCAAAAAAAAATCTAAAAGAAAGGAAGCATACGTCATGCCGCTTGCAAAAGAAGTTAAGACCAAGGCGATTGAGGATTTTCATCGCCACGATAAGGATACCGGCTCCCCTGAAGTCCAGATCGCCATCCTGACCAACCGCATTACTCAGCTCACCGAGCATTTGCGAAGCAACAAGCAGGATCAATCCTGCCGCCGCGGGTTGCTCAAACTGGTCGGTCAACGCCGCCGATTGCTCACGTACTTGCGCTCAAGCAACTACCAGAACTATCTAAGCGTAACCGAACGATTGTCACTCCGCCGTAAGTAGTTAGCGAAAGACCCTAAAGGTCTCAAAGACCTTTAGGGTCTTATTTAATCAGTGCGAGAGTGCGTCGCACCCAAACGGGCAGGATTTTCAAATTAATAACTCACCTTACGCGGTAACGCGAGATTTATCCCGCAAAATGGGCGACATAAATGTCGCGCTACAGGCTGGATTGCGTAAGGTGAGTTAATAAAGAGAATCTACTCGAACTAAATTAACCAATTAAGTAAGGTGCGACGCACCCGCCCTTTCTCGTAGCCCGCAGTCAGGAATTGAATAGCGCGAACAACATCGGTTGTTCCCACTCTTCAGTCCCTGACCAACTGGCGGGTAAGTTACGGAGTGCAAAGTCTTACCATTCCCTTTGGGGACCCGACTTTGCAAACCAACAACAGGAGTTGTTGGACTCCATTTTATACACAGGAGACAAAAAATAATGAAACCCGAACTAAAACGCTATTCAGCCGTTGTTGGCACGCGCACCTTCACCTTTGAGACCGGCACATTGGCGGCTCAGGCAGGCGGCGCAGTCACTTTCGGCGTGGAAGATTCCATCGTCTTTGCAGCAGCCACCATGGGCGGCGTTCGTGAAGGCATCGATTTCTTCCCCCTTTCAGTTGACTTTGAAGAACGCATGTATGCCGGCGGAAAAATCCCCGGTTCCTTCTTCCGCCGTGAAGGCCGCGCCTCAACTGACTCGATCCTCACTGGTCGTTTGACTGACCGCCCCCTGCGCCCTCTTTTCGCTCACGGAATGCGGAACGAAGTGCAGGTCATCATGTACACCTTCTCGTCCGACGGCATCAACCCGCTGGATATTCTTGCGATCAACGCTGCTTCTGCCGCGATCATGATCTCGGACATTCCCTGGGGCGGACCCGTCGGCGCTGTGAGAGTTGGACGCATCAACGGTGAGTTCGTGCTCAACCCAACATTTGAGGAAATGAACGCATCAGATCTGGACCTGAGAATTGCCGGCACCAAAGAAGCGATTCTCATGGTGGAATGCGGCGCCAACGAAATCCCCGAAGATGTCATGGTCGCCGCTCTCGAACTGGGACACCAATCCATTCAGCCGATCATTGACCTGCAGCTCAAGATGCAGGCTGAAATTGGCAAGCCCAAGCGCGAAGCAACCATCGTCACTGCCAATGAAGAATTGCAGAAAAAAGTCTTCGAGTCAGTCAACGCCAAAATGAATGAATTGCTCGACAAACCGTTGAGCAAAGCCGAATTCTACGGCGGCATGGATGAATTGCAAGCCGCAGTCGTTGCTGAGTATTGCATCGAAGGCGATACAAACGCCCCGAAAGCCAGTGACGTAAAATCCGCCTTTAGCGAAGCCGAACACAAGATCGTCCGCGAAAGGATATTGAGCATGGGCAAGCGGCCCGATGGCCGCACCCCCACCGAAATCCGCCCGATCTGGTGTGAAGTGGGACTCTCTCCGCGCGCACATGGCACCGGACTCTTCACACGCGGCGAGACACAGGTTCTGTCCTTCGCAACACTCGGCACATTGGGTGAAGCGCAGGAACTCGATAACCTGTCCCCCGATAAAACCAAACGCTACATGCATCACTACAGCTTCCCGCCTTTCTCCACGGGTGAGGTCAAACCCCTTCGTGGACAGAGCAGACGCGAGGTCGGGCATGGTGCGCTGGCAGAGCGCGCGCTCGAACCAGTCATCCCCGCCGAAGAATCCTTCCCGTATGCGATCCGCGTCGTGTCCGAAGCCTTGTCATCCAATGGCTCGACCTCGATGGGTTCAGTCTGCGGCTCGACTCTGGCTTTGATGGATGCAGGCGTGCCGATCAAGGCTCCCGTCTCCGGCGTGGCGATGGGACTCATCACCGATGAGACTGGCCGCTATCAAATTTTGACCGACATTCAGGGAACCGAAGACCACCTCGGTGATATGGATTTCAAAGTGGCTGGCACTGCTGAAGGCATCACTGCCTTGCAGATGGATATCAAGATCAGCGGCTTGAGCACACAGATGATGAAGGAAGCACTGGCACAGGCGAACACTGCGCGTATGTCCATTATGGAAAAGATGCTTGCAGCGTTGGATGCCCCGCGCGCGGAATTGAAACCACACGCCCCGCGCATCATCACCGTGAAGATCCCGATTGATAAGATCGGCGCACTCATCGGCCCAGGCGGCAAGAATATCCGCGCATTGCAGGAAGAGACCAACACCAAGATCGATATTCAGGAAGACGGCACCGTTTATATCGCGTCAACCGACGGCATCGGCGCAAAGCTCGCGCAGGAACGTGTGGCAGGGCTCACTGAGTCGGTTGTGATCGGCAATATCTACACCGGCAAAGTTGTCCGCATTGAAGCCTTTGGCGCTTTCGTGAATCTTCTGCCCGGTGTGGATGGACTCGTACACATCTCACAGCTCGCCAGCGAACGCGTGAACACTGTCGAAGATGTCTGCGTATTGGGCGATGAATTGACAGTGATGGTTACCGATGTTGATCCGCAGGGCAAGATCCGCCTGTCACGACAGGCCGTGCTCGAAGGCTGGTCTGCTGAAGAAGCCCGCGAGAAGGATGCCCGCAAGAGCGGACCCCGCCCCGGCGGTGGACGCGGCGGCGACCGAAATGGCGGACGTGGCGGAGACCGTGGTGGTCGTGGTGGGGATCGCGGCGGACGAAGATAGTAAAAAGTAAACAGTAATCAGGTCAGTAAGCCTCCGAGTTCTTGAAAAGCTCGGAGGCTTTTTCAAATGCTATAATTTCAACCATAAATTATTATGAATATCCAGCGCCTTTCTCCCGAAAATACCATACAGCTACTTCCAAAACTTGCAGTTCTCCTACAGGATGCCGTAGCAAGCGGGGCGTCTATTGGATTTCTTCCACCGCTCACCCACGAAGATGCTGTCAATTATTGGCTGGACGTTGTGTCAGCATTGAAAACCCCATATCGGATTCTGCTTACTGCTGAAATGAATCTGAAAATTTTGGGTGCTGTGCAATTGGACATGGCCAGCCGCCCAAATGGGAGTCATCGCGCAGAAATTTCAAAGCTAATGGTTCACACATCCCAGCGTGGACAGGGTATTGGCCGGGCATTGATGAATGCCATCGAAGCCGAAGCAAAGCTGGCGGGGCGGACTACTTTGATCCTTGATACACGGGAAGGCGATCCTTCAGAGCGCCTGTACTCCAGGTTGGGTTATACGCGGGCGGGGACAATTCCCGAATACGCTCACAGCGCGGATGGTTCACTGCATACAACAGTCTTTATGTATAAGCTGTTAAAATAAGAAAGGGTTCGAAAATGAAATTTATCGCATTTCTGCGCGCCATCAACGTCGGTGGACACAATGTCAAAATGGATCAACTGCGGCAGCTATTTGAATCCCTTGGTTTTTCCAATGTAGAAACTTTTATCGCCAGCGGCAATATTATCTTCGAAACGAAGCTCACCAACATAAAATCCCTTGAACAGAAGATCGAGAAAAAGCTGCTTGAAGAGCTGGGTTATGAAGCTGCCACATTCATCAGGACAGATTTGGAATTAGCAGAGATCGCAAAATATAAACCGTTTCCACAAACAAAACTGGATGCGGCAATGGCGCTTAATATTGGATTCCTCACCGATCCGCTTGACGAATCCACCATCAAAAAGCTGATGGCATTGAGAACCGACATCGATGATTTCCACGCGCACGGGCGTGAGTTCTACTGGCTGTGCCGAAAGAAGCAAAGCGATTCCAAAATTTCAAACGTGGTGCTGGAAAAAAAGCTCGGATTAAAGACCACACTGCGCGGCGTAGGTACGGTCAACAAGATGGCAGAGAAATATTGCTAAATCTTTATCCATCATCTTTCATCCCTCATCCTTTCTCCAACTCCCCATGATCTCCAGGATCAAAATCCTCTACAACCGATATCCGCGCCAATACTGGCTGATGATCACAGGCATTGTCATCAGCACAGCGGGCGGAAGTATGATCTGGCCCTTCCTGCTTATCTACGCCAGTGGGAAACTTCATCTGCCGCTCAGCACTGTGGCGGTACTTATCTCCATCAACGCGGGCACGGGAATGCTGGCATCTTTTCTGGCCGGCACACTAGCCGATAAGATCGGGCGCAAAGTGGTGATGGTATTCAGTCTTGCGCTGAACGGCATCGCATACTTTTTCCTAATGCGCGCAGAGACCTACCCGCAGTTCGTCCTGCTCATGGTTCTGATCGGCTTGTCAAATCCGCTGTATCAGGTTGGCGCAGATGCGATGCTGGCAGACATGATCCCCTCCGAACAGCGCACCGACGCATACGCCATTAATCGCATCGCCAATAACGCGGCATTTGCCCTCGGCCCGGCGATTGGCGGATTTCTCGCTTCGTCATCCTACAACTTCGCATTCTATGGCGCATCCGCGGGATTTGTTATTTACAGTTTGCTGTTATTCTTTCTTGCGCGCGAGACGCTCGATAAAACCGTCAGCGAAACAAAGACCGATTCTTTAGCCGGGCAAGCCGAAGGTGCGGCACGCGGAACGTACGCGCACGTCTTCCGCGATAAAGGTTATATGGCCTTCGTCTCCATGATCGCCCTCGGCCTCATCGCCCCCAGCATGGTTTGGATCCTGATGGCTGTTTATGCAAAAACAAATTTTGGTGTGGCCGAATCCATGTATGGCTGGATCCCCACTACCAACGCCCTGTTATGCGTTTTCGCTCAATACCCCGTGACGCAAATCACGCGCAAGTATGAAACATTATCCGTCACGGCCATTGGCATGTTGATCTATGCGGTCGGCGCGGGGTCTGTGGCGCTGATGACGGGCTTCGCGGGCTTTTGGCTCAGCATGGTCGTACTGACATTCGGCGAACTAACGCTCGTCCCCACCGCCAGCAAATACGTGGCCGACATCGCGCCCGCAGACATGCGCGGCAGATACATGTCCATTTACTGGCTGGGCTGGGGTCTCTCGCGCGCGCTCGCGCCCCTCATCGGCGGAGCCCTGAACGATAATTTATTTCCGCAAGCCATTTGGATTGGAGGTCTGCTCATCGGCCTGACCAGCGTCTTTGGGTTGATCGTTCTCAAGAGCATCACCAAATCCCGTGCGACGCTTCGCGCTTAACTGAAAACTGGTTCTGTTTTCTGACAATTGATATTTAGGCAAACTCGGCATGGCGGAAGCCTGAAAGAAACTACATCCCCAACATCACTTCCAGACGCTTCTTTACCAGGGACCACTCTGTATCGATAATTGAATAAAAGACCGAATCGCGATACCTGCCATCAGGGAGGATCATGTGGTTGCGAAGGATACCTTCCTTTTTCGCGCCAATTCTTTCTATTGCATTTTGCGAGCGGACGTTTCTCGAATCAGTCTTGATCTGCACGCGAATGCAATTCAACACTTCAAAGGCATGTGTGAAGAGTAAATATTTACACTCGGTATTCACAACTGTCCGTTGAAAATCAAGTCCGTACCATGTGCCGCCCACTTCAAGTCCGCGATCTTTGGGCATGATGTTCAAGTATCGTGTCGCACCTGCCACACGCCCCGATTCGAGATGAATTACCGCAAAAGGCAAATCTGTTCCCCTTTGGCCGCGGCTCATAATATCAAGCACCCAGTTCCGCATATCGGCTTCTGTGTTCATGTCACCATATAACATGAAATGCCAGAAGTTCTGTCCCACCCCGATCTCGGTCAATCCGGGAATGTGCGCTTCATTCAATGGCTCAAGGCGGACGTGTTTTCCAGTCAATACAACAGGTTTTACTTCCATTGATTCTCCATAGATTACAGAACTACCCCGTCAACCACTCCGCCTCGGTTTTATCCTGCGAGGGCAGGTAAGGCATCTTTTCGCCATCTACACCCAAAAACTCAGAGAGCGCGGCGCGCATGGCAGTGCGGTCATCCCACAGATATTCGGTCTTCCCAAAACACATGGATTGCTCATGTCCCTTCCCGCACGAGAGGATAATATCCCCTTCCCTCGCAAGGCGGATGGCAAGCCTGATGGCTTCGCCCCGATCAGCGATCCGCCAGAATGTCACTCCTTCGCGTCCACCCCTTGACCTGGCGCCTGCCGCCATTTCCTCGAGGATTCCCTCCAGAGACTCAGTGCGCGGATCTTCAGCAGTCAACACAGTGAGGTCCGCCAACTCTGCGGATGTCTCTGCCATCATACGCCGCTTCTCTTTATCCCTCAAACCTGCGGAGCCAAAAATGGAAATGACTCTACCCTTTGTCATTTTTCTGCCGGCCTCCAAGGTCACTTTCAAAGCATTTGGAGTGTGCGCAAAATCAACTATCGCGATAAAGTTCTGTCCCAGATCAATTTGCTCCATGCGGCCGGGGATGCCGTCCAAGGATGCAATGCCGCTCGCAGCAATTTCTGGATCAATACCTAATCCATAAATGGTGGCTGTCAGCGCGGCAAGGCAATTTGAGACATTGTATGCGCCAACTAAACTGCTCTTAATGCCTACGCGAAGATATTTTGAGGCAGCCGTAAATTCAATCCCTGATGAACTGTAACTCGCATCCACCGCGCGAACATCGGCTGAGTCACCCAACCCGTAATTCAGTTTCTTCGTTTTGATAAATTCATTCAGGAATTCAAAGGAGTGATCATCGTGGTTGATCACTCCCAAACGCGGGTTCCCCTGTGGCTTTACTTTTGTCCGCTCCAAACTGCTGAATAGACGAGCCTTTGCGGCGCGATAGTTTTCATAACTGCCGTGTTCATCGAAATGTTCATGTGTGATATTGGTGACGACTGCGATGTCGAATTCGCACGCATCTACACGATGCTGCGCCCAGCCATGCGATGTGGTTTCGAGCACGACATGAGTCAAGCCAGAGTCAACCATTTTGGCGAGATAGCGCTGGACATCATGCGCGTCAGGCGTGGTGACGTGGAAGCCGGTATCCAACACTTCATCGCCAATCACCGCGTTGACAGTTGAGATCATCCCAGCCTTGATGCCTGCGGCAATGAGAATCTTATGGATAAGATTGCTTGTTGTCGTTTTGCCGTCCGTGCCGGTTACACCGATCACTGTCAGCTTGCGGGCAGGCCAGTTGTAAAACGCAGCAGCCAAAAAGGTCAGGGCCTGACGCGGGTTTTCGAGTCGAATGTATGGGACGCTGAGTCCACTCAAATCCCTATCCCCCACTATTGCAACAGCGCCATTCTCAATCGCTTTTGGAATGTAATCATGCCTGTCAACCGTGCCGCCCCGCATGGCAACAAAAAGATGGCCGGGTTTCACCGCGCGGCTGTCAATGGCAATCCCCGTGAGTTCAACATCGGGAATATTTTCGGGGCATGTAAATGGAAAATCAACAAACAAATTTTTCAATAACATCTATCTCTATTCACTCCGTTTGTTATGGTTAAATAAAAAATTGGCTCCGGTAATTTTACCAAAGCCAAATTGATATTCAACCATCAAATCAGGAGCGAACGACTTTAATATTAAAGCGATGCGAGGAAGTGGCGTGCCTCAGGTTTCGCCAGAGGACAACATACATCTCCACCCCGCGTGAAGTGGTGATATCGCCCAGGTCAATGATGGACCTCCATTCGAACCAATCGTGCAGGATCTTGGTGACAGTAGCCTTTGCATCGGCGCTGTTTCCGCTGACAAAAACACTGGTTCTTTCCAATAATTTGTTTGGGTCAACCATGACATCACAATTCATTGTGTTGAGGCTTTTCACCACCCGCGTATCGGGGAATGCCCGTTGGATCTGCTCGCCCAGTGAATCTGTATTGCATACGGTGAGCGTCCATATCTCATTTGCATAATCGAGCGGATTCGATGTGTCGATCAGGATTTTGCCTTTCATATTTTCAGCGCCAGCCATTTGCAGGGCGCTCAGTGAAGCTGAGCCCAACGTGCAGTTGAAAATAATCTCACCGAACGCGGCTGCATCCGCATAGCTGCCAAACGAAGCATTGCGGCCTTCCTGCTTTGTCCAAATGACTGCCCTGGGGTTTGCCTCATCCCGCGACCCCATCATGACGTTATGTCCCAACTGCACAAGCTTGGACCCGATGGTTTGACCGACCACTCCCGTACCCAATACGCCAATGTTCATATGAACTCCTTTTCAAACACAATGATTTTTGCGTTGCCAAACTTTACATCATTATCGAACGGGTCATATTTTTTTATAATGATTTATTTTACTGGTTTTACCAAATTTACTCAACAGTTGCTTCTACAGCCTGTTTGGTCATTTTTGTTTTAAGCCACTTGAGGCGGAATATCTCTTCGCGTTCGCGCTCTTCCAATGAACTGACAATGAATGTAACAGTCTGCTCATACTCTGGAATAAAAATATGCTGGAGGGCATTCACACGCCGCTGAGTCTTACGAAGTTCGCCCGCTAACCTCCAGACGGTTGTCACCAGCATGGATAGCTGCGGAGTCTTGATGAGGACTTCCCGAAAAGCTGAGGCGGCTTCATCCAAAGCAGCATTCGTACCACTCAAGCTGTATAGCATTTCGGGAGGTTCACCACTGGCTTCGATCACTGGAATCGCGACACCCATAATTCCGCGCAGTTTGAGATGGATATCCACGGTCTTGTTCGCGGCGAGGGCTGCCCACTCGACGTGATCACTGCCAAGCGTCAGGCGGGCTTTCTCCAAGGCGCGATAAGCCGTTTCCAAAAGTTTCCACACTTCCTTTTGGATAACATCCGCCTCATGCGCCACGCGGACCAATTCAGTGGTCAGCACTTCCCGCTTGCGATCCAGAATCTCATAGCCCTCGCGTGCAAAGCGCAAATCTTTTTTGATGCGGATCAGATTGGTGCGGGTGGGCGCAACGTTAATGGTCGGCATCGTCACCTTTGTAATATTGTTTTAGTTCATCCAAACTGACACGGGTCAGTTCGTCTTTCGGCAGCATGGATAGCAAACGCCAGCCGATGGACAGGGTCTGTTCAATGGTGCGATTCTCTGTCAGCGATTGATTGACAAATTCCTTCTCGAAGGCGCGGCCAAACTTTAAGTATTTCTGATCCACCTCACCGAGCTCTTCCTCGCCGATAACGGATGCCAAAGAGCGGACATCCTGCATATGGGCATACGCCGCATAAAGCTGCGCGCCCCAGCGCGGATGATCGCCGCGAGTACGTCCCTGACCAATGCCATCCTTCATCAAACGGGAAAGGCTCGGCAATACAGCAATGGGCGGATAAATCCCAGAATGATCCAATTCACGGCCGAGTGTGATCTGACCTTCGGTGATATATCCAGTAAGATCAGGCACGGGATGAGTAATGTCATCACTGGGCATGGTGAGAATTGGTATCTGTGTAATCGAGCCTTCACTGGTGCGGATACGCCCAGTGCGTTCATACATGGAGGCAAGGTCACTATACAAATAACCGGGATAACCTTTACGGCTGGGAACCTCGCCGCGAATATTTGAAATCTGACGAAGCGCTTCGCAGTAATTGGTCATGTCGGTCAGGATGACTAATACGTGCATTCCGCGCTCGTAGGCAAGATATTCGGCCAGAGTCAGCGCCGCGCGTGGAGTGACCAAACGCTCAACGGGCGGATCATCTGCCAGATTCAGGAACATCGCAACGCGAGTCAGAGCGCCGCTGTCTGTAAAAGAACGGCGGAAGAAATTCGCCACATCATGCTTGACGCCCATCGCGGCGAACACAATCGCGAACTGTTCCACTTGCCCGGAAGCTGGCGCATCTGTTGCCGCTCCCAAGGTTGCCTGGCGGACGATCTGAGCGGCAAGCTGATCGTGAGGCATACCCGCGCCAGAGAAGATCGGAAGTTTCTGCCCGCGCAAGAGCGTGTTCAAGCCATCAATAGCGGAGATGCCTGTTTGAATATAGTCGCGCGGATAGATGCGCGCAGTCGGGTTGATCGGCTGGCCGTTGACATCGGCATAGTGATCAGTCAATGGCTGGGGACCGCCATCCAGCGGATTTCCCAGCCCGTCGAAGACACGGCCAAGCATTTCTTCAGCAACGGGGATGCGCAGCGTATCACCAAGAAAACGGACGCGCGTGCCGTCAATGGAAAGCCCGGTGGAACCCGCAAAGATCTGCACCACACAAGTCTTCTCACCCACTTCCAGCACACGCCCGCGACGCAGGTTGCCCTGCCCATCGCGGATTTCCACCACCTCATCATAGCTAACATTCGACGCGCCTTCGACGATCATGATCGGGCCGGTAATGCGCCCCACGCCAACGACTTCCTGTCCGCTTTGTACAATTACGTCGCTCATCGGTACTCCGCATCCAATTGACTCATTTGCTCGTCAATTTGTTTTTGAATGTCTTCCATTTTTTCCAATTCTTCATTGGGTATAAGGCTCTTCATGCGGATCAATGTATCCACGATCGGCAGATTGTGAATGAGGGAAATTGGCGCGCCGTGCTTGACGATTCGCAATCCGCGTTCGTGGAAATGCAGGATGAGTTCCAACATACGAATCTGTTTTTGGATCGTGGAATACGCATCCACTTTATCCATTGCGTTCTGCTGTAAAAATCCTTCACGCAGCAAACGGGAAGTTTCCAAGACCAAACGCTCTTCATCAGGAAGCGCATCGGGGCCGACCAACTTCACGATCTGCGAAAGGCGGCTCTCTTCGCTGAGAAGTTCCATCGCGTGATTGCGCATCTTCAGCCAATCCTTGCCAACTTTTTCCTGCCACCATTCCGCCACATCATCCAGATATTCGCTGTAACTATCCAGCCAATTAATGGATGGGAAGTGACGCGCAGACGACAATGATTTGTCCAACGCCCAGAAGCAGCGGATAAAACGCTTCGTGTGTTGAGTCACAGGCTCGGAAAAGTCACCGCCGGGAGGGGATACGGCGCCGACGATGGTGACTGAACCAATATGATCGTTCATCGTTTCGACATAACCAGCGCGTTCATAAAACTCTGCCAGCCGTCCAGCTAAATAAGCGGGATAACCTTCCTCCGCAGGCATTTCTTCCAAACGACCTGAAACTTCACGCAGTGCTTCCGCCCAGCGGGAAGTTGAATCAGCCATCAATGCCACGTGATAGCCCATATCACGATAATATTCCGCGATGGTAATTCCTGTATAAATACTGGCTTCACGCGCCGCAACCGGCATATTGGATGTGTTCGCGATCAGCACAGTGCGTTCCATCAAAGGACGGCCACTGCGCGGATCAACCAGATGCGGGAACTCCTGCAGCACTTCGGTCATTTCGTTGCCGCGTTCGCCGCAGCCAATATAAACAATGACCTGCGCATCAGCCCATTTCGCGATACTATGCTGGGTCACTGTTTTTCCCGAACCGAACGGACCGGGTATCCCCGCCGCGCCACCCTTTGAAACAGGGAAGAAAGTATCCAACACACGCTGACCAGTGATCAGCGGAGTGGTGCCGCGCAGACGATTCAAATAAGGACGAGGTTTGCGGACAGGCCAGCGTTGAAGCATGGTCAATATTTTTTCCTGATTACCAACTTTGAGCTTGGCAATCGGCTCTTCGATGGTGTATTCACCAGATGGGGCGACCCAACTCAAAGTCCCGGAAAGATCCGCAGGCACCATAATGCGATGCTCAAAAGTTTCAGTCTCCATTACAGTCCCAATGATGGCGCTGCGCGAAACAACATCGCCGGCTTTGGCGGTCGGCGTAAACTTCCAGCGGTCCTTTCGATACAGCGGATCGAGCCGCATCCCGCGTCCGATAAACGAACCAGATTCAATTTCGATCAAGGGCAGCGGGCGCTGAACTCCATCGAAAATACTTTTCAACAGGCCGGGGCCAAGCTCAACAGAAAGCGGCAGCCCCGTGCCATACATGGGCGCGCCGGGTTTCATTCCCGATGTTTCTTCATAAACCTGCACAGTGATGATGTCGCCATTCAAACCGATCACTTCGCCGACGAGCCGCTCCTCACCCACTTCCACCAACTCAAGCATGCCCACATAACGCGAACCGCGCGCGCGAACAACTGGCCCGCTGATCCACGTGACTGTGCCGATCTGTTCGCTCATAGTTTTTCTCCCATCAGCACATGATAGACCGCCGAGCGCAGCGCGCTTTGCAATCGGCTCAAACGAGTCTCCAGTGTGTTATCGAAATGCAGGCGTCCGTTATCTGCATCGACCACAATTCCAATTCCATCATCGAGCGTTTTTCCGATTGACAATTTGGTGCCCAATTCTTTGGATGCGGAAGTGAGCGCGCGGCCCTTCAAAATTTTTTGAGTCGCCGCATCAGCCCTCACCTCGGCCTGATCGACTTTCAATTGAGAGACAGCTTCCCTCAGCAGTTCAACCATGATCTTGTCATAATCAGGCCGCTTTTGCAAACTCGACAATCTTTCCTTCGCGGAAGCAAAAACTTTATCCAATAATTTTTCGCGATGCTCCAACTGCAAAGTCCGTGCCTTCATTTGAGCAGTGGCAACCACCTGGCTGCGGAGCCGATCCGCTTCCACTTTGGCATGTTCCAGGATTTCCCTGCGCTCAGACTCCGCCCGCTGCTGGGCCTGCTGTCGAATGGCATCAGCCTTCTCTCTGGCATCCGCGTGAATACTCTCGGCCTCGGTCTGTGCTTCAAATAAAATGGCCCGGGAAAGCAATTCGATATTCTCTTCTTCAGGTTTCATAATTAAATCACCAATCCATTTCTTCTTCGCCAAACAGTTATAACTTGATCCCGATGGCTCGAAGCACAACCTCACTAAGAGACGGCTCATCCGGCGAAACACCGGCAGGCGATGGTATCTCCACAACCAGCGGAATCGTGCTGTGAAGTTTTAGATCTTCGACCCTGGCCTGGATCATCCCGGCAATATCCTGGGTCACCAGAATAATGCCGATATCTTTCGCGGCAAAAGCGCTGTCAAGGGCTTGATTCGCTTCATCGGCATTTGTCACAGCCTGACCGCTTACGCCAGCCAGTGAAAAGCCCAGCACCGCCTGCGGATGTCCGATCACCAAAACCTTCATGGCAGCCTAACGGAAAAGAATCAGGAACGAGATGATAAGTCCGTAGATCGCAATACCTTCGGACAAACCTACAAAGATCAACGAGCGTCCAAATGATTCCGGCTTTTCCGCAATCGCTCCGACTGCGGCGGCGCCAGAACTCGCAACAGCAATACCAGCGCCAACACAGGCCAGACCGGTCGAGATGGCTGCGGCAAGCGTTGCGTAGGGGTCAGCAGCGGCGGCTTGGGCCGAACCTGCGGCCATTGCAGAAGTCGGCGAGAAAAGCCAAACCATGGCTATTCCCGTTGCCATTAAACCAAGGACAGCGTTGAACCCGTTGATCCCAAGGACCAGATCGCGGGTGGCTTTGGTTGGGGCCTTATCGCGCTCGCGCAGGAAAACGATCACTGCTGGAACGACCGGGATCAAGCCCACTAATACTGCGACTATCAGAATCATTGTTTATCTCCTTGAACTATGATTATTCGAGCGAAATCAATTGCCTGTCTTAATCTTCCTGGGCTGGGGTCAATGTAAGAGGTTCAAAGCGCATACCGCCGCCAGTGAAGAATTTACCCAATAGTTCATAATAGTGAAGACGCATTGTTTGAATACCGACGATCAAGCCTTCAAAACCCACGATGAAAAGATTGCCGATAATGACAGCAGCCCAATATCCAAATCCATGATTGCCGCCACCGATCAGCTCAGCAAGGATAAAGATCGCCGCGCTTAATCCGCCGTGGGCCACTGCGAACGCACCCACACGTACGAACGAAAGTGTATTGCTGAGAAAACTGATCACCACCTCGAATAACTCAACACCAGCCTGAATAACATAGGTACCAATTCCGCCATCGATCAAGGGACGGTAACCATCCACAAGATGGATCAATGCTTCGGAGAACATAACTGCCAAAGCGGAGAGGATTGCCAAAACAGCAAATACAATTACAGAAATGGGCAAAAACCCCAAAGCAGATGCGCCCAAGCCGAGGAAGGATAAATACAATAAAAATCCTGCGACGCCACTGTGTCCAAAAAGAAGATGACCCCATTCCCTGGATATGACGCCATTAATAATTCCAATCAAGAAGGCGCATATCAGCAGGAAAACTCCAGCGCCAATTGCCACCATCAGAATATCCAGAATATGATGGATCGGGCTTATCCAGAGCGGGCGTAATTCCAGGCCAAAAAGATGAACGCCTTCCTCGAAGCCGAAAAAACTGCCATAGAGAAAACCAAACAAGGTGGCAGATAATCCACAGATCGTGATCAGTCCGCCGAGGCTGGACATGCTGCTCAAGGCTTTGACTCTTTTACTCGACATCAGCCAGCCAAGCACGGCCAACACCAATCCCTGCCCGATGTCACCGAACATTGCGCCAAAAAGAAGCGGGAAAGTGAACGCAATCAGAATCGTCGGGTCGATCTCACCATAACGGGGCCGGGAATATGTATTGACCAGCATTTGGAAAGGTTTCAGGAATTCAGAATTCTGCATGGCAACAGGCACATCCAGGTTATGTCCGCTGCGTGTGGTTGGCAGCGTCTCGATCAGGATTTCTTTGGATGCGTTTTTGAGTCGTTGGGTCAACCTTTCCAAATCATCAGATTGCACCCAGCCTGTCACCACATAGGTGTAACGAAGCTGACCAAAGCGAACGATTGCTTCGGCAAGAACGCGGCTGGCATGAACATCCCACAACAAGGCACGCAACTGGTTCTCGCGCGCCTTCCCCAATTGCGAAAGCGTTTCCTGCAAATCAGCAATCTTTTGATTCGCGCTTTTTATGGCGGCATGAATGGATTCGATGATCTTTGCAGGAGTGCCTTGATATTCATCGGGCAGGTTAAGCGGACTTAAATAGGCGCTGCGGGCGGCGCGCTCTAAAACGTCAGCGTTGGATTGTGTCCCAGCAAGCCAGACAACAGGCTTGGATGAGTCTGACCGTAAAGTCAGAAAGACATTGGGAACACGGGCAAGGCTGGTCTGTAATCGCTCAACGTTCGCGGTGGGAATTTGTCCGAGCATCGAGAACAAATATCTCGAGTTCCGCAGCGAGTTGATATCCAGATCAATATCAGCGACAGGCTCGAGCTGGCGCAGTGTATTTTCAAGCTGTTCGAGGCGTTTCTTTTCAACGGAAAGTTGATCGGTAGCGTTCTTTACTTCGTTCTCGATCTGCTCGACCGTTGAGCGGATATCAACAAGCTCCCCCATTTTTTCGAATTCCTTATTTGCCTGAGGCTGGCCCTCGTCAATGGACAGCGCCTGCATGACAATCTGAATACGCCGCTCAAGTCCGGAGTATCCAGCCGCCTTCTCCTGCCAGTTGGTTGCACCGGAATCAACCCCGGCCCCGCTGGCATAACTGCTGTCGGCCTGGTGAAAAATACCATGCCCGCTTAGTACCTTTGTCACTGCAAGCAGATCCCTGGCAGGGACAATCATTTCAATCTCCGTCATCGCTTTAGGAAAGAACATGTAATCTCCAGTCTGTAAAATGGTGATTTATTCTTTTATGCGCGTTCCGATAAATTTACATGCGGCTCGAAATACCAGATTCAAACTAACATTGTTTTCAACAGGAATGGACGGTATCTATCGTCTGACAATTGCGAAGATTTGGCCTCAAGCAGAACAGTCAAATCCTGAATCTCAAGCTGACACAAGACTAGAAAGGCGAGCGGCAGGCCGATGTGAAATGGGTCGCCGGTAAAAGCCGACATGCATTGCTTCATCACATGTTGTTTAAGTTGGATTTCCAATAGCGGCAGTCCGCTGCGCGGCTCTTCGAGCAGGGGATTCAAATCACGAATATCAGGATAAACACGCTGTATCACGGAGGCAATATCCGCCCCGGCTGCAATGGCGCGAACATCCTCGTCGCGCAGATGATATCCAAAAGGTAGTGTGTAGTTAATGAGTTCTTCTTCGGAAAGGTTATGATAGACCCGGTAACGAATGGCCCACATCAGATTATTCATGTCTATTATGGCCCCCACGACTCGTAACGCTTGCTTTTGATCCTGCCCGGATAAATGCCTGGCCTCCTGCCATAATTTGCGCCAGTAGTTCAAATCCAATGCCACTTCAAGGGGAAAAAGGTTTTGCTCGGCGCTGTAACGCTTCATGGCAAATGAAAGCGTTTCCTCATAGACCGTGCCGCGCAATAATTCAACCGCGGCGGATACATTTCCTGCCTCCACCATTGCCTGCGCTGGCAATACACTCATCGAGCCATACGGGAAAAGAACGTCTCGCACCCGCTCCCAGGTTGGGTCAGTCACGATGCTGCGTAATACAGCCTTCAAGTTTTCCACTTCGAAATAACGATAAAGCTGGGTAAGCAATGGCCGGGTATGTTCCGGCGCCATGTGAATGACGCTGTAGTACACATCCGCAAGCCGGCCTTTGATCTGCACCACCACCCGCCGGGGAGTAAGTTCCTTATCCTTCAAGCTTTCAAGATAGGAGCCGTAAACTGTAGGTTTTAGTTGTGTAAGAAGGGATGTGAAATCAGGGGTATCGCTCAGCCTGATCAATTCCTGGGGGCTAAGCAGCGCGGAATACATCGCTCGGACCCGGGCACTAATGGCCGCATATCCAGAAACACCGCTCTTGGGCATAAAATTATTCTCTGCCAACAACACGATCGAGGATGTAATTAACCGCGCGGTCAAAATTGCTCATTGCCAGCGCCTCGAGCTGACGATTTTTCTTCTCCGCCTCTGACAGAATTCGATCAGTTTCCTGCTTTGCCTGGGCACTGGCGATCAACTTACGAGATTCCTCCTGCGCCTCAACCCTGGCTTTTTCCAGTATCAACTGGGACTCTTGGTCCGCCAAAATCGGCAGTTGTTGAGCGTCACGTAATGCTGCCTCATGCACTTCCTGCGCCTGCTTCTCGATTTCAAGAACTTGCTGGATACGATTCTCGTTCATACGATTTTCGCCTCACCAAGATTTGATTATTTTCTGGCCGCAATTGTAAAGGAGAAGTATCAGACAAACAAGGTCTGAATACGTATTAATAAAAAATCGTACAATCCAGCAATTTTTATTGAAGCGAAAAACAAAAAGAGAGTTTTGGCATTTACAGCCAAAACTCTCTTGTGTGTACTCTTTTCTTTGATTGTTTACTTTAAAGTCTGGCGAAGGCCATCGAGTTTGCCAGCGACAGAACCATCAAGAACTTTATCGCCAACTTTGATCACCACGCCGCCAAGAATGGAAGGGTCAACGCGGAAGGTCACGGCCTGAGCGCCAACCTTGGAGAGGATATCCTTCTTCGCAGCTTCCTGTTCCTTGCTGCTGAGCGGGAGAGCGCTGGTCACTTCAGCGGATTCGCCTTTGAAGTCCGCGCCTTCGAGCACGACAACCTTGCCAGCCTTCACACCGGAGAAGAACTCATCGATGAGAACATGCTGCTTCTTTTCATCCAGCGCTTCGCCAACGAGTTTATTGGCGGCAGCGATGGAGAGCGCTGCAACCTGACCGCGCAGATCGCCAAGAATGCGATTGCGTTCAAGTTCAGCTTCGGCCATGGCGGCTTCGCGGGCCTTGGCGGCTTCCGCTTCGGCGGCAGCTTTGACATCCTTGCCTGCGGTTGCGGCGCGTTCAGTCGCTTCACGGACTACCTTGCTGGCTTCAGCTTGTGCTTCAGCCAGGACTTTTGCAGCTTCCTTTTCAGCGTTTGCGCGGGCCTCAGATGCGATGCGGGCATCCTCCAAACCTTGCGCGATCTTCTGTTTACGAGACTCCATCATATCCAGCATGGGTTTGTACACCCAGGCGTTCAATGTCAGCAAGACAATAATAAACGCGATAATCTGAACGATGAGAAAACCGGGACTAATACCAAGTGCTTCCATGTTTCTATGCTCCTATGAATTACACGACTTTGAAGAGCATCAGGAACGCGATAACCAGGCAGTAAATGGCGATGGCTTCAGAGAACGCGATGCCTAGGATCATGTTGGTCAACAAGTTGCCATAGGTATCAGGATTGCGAGCCATACCACCGAGCGCGCCCTGCACACTGAGACCAATACCGATACCAGCGCCTGCGGCGCCAATCATTGCCAAACCCGCGCCTACGTAGCGCATTGCATCTAAAATATTTCCTTCCATGTTTCAATTCTCCTTAAGAATTATTTGATTAATTAAATTTCGTGAGCGGCTTCCGAATGAGCTTCAGCGTGTTCTTCGCCGCCGTGGCCCTGTGTGGCTTGCGCCATAAAGACCATGGTCAACATACCGAACACGAACGCTTGGATGATACCGACGAACAATTCGAACATCATGATCATTGCAGGCAGGATGGAAATCTTACCGAGCAAGCCAGCCACAATGGCGACCAGCACGATACCTGCGAACATGTTACCGAAAAGACGGAATGCAAACGAGAGGATCTTTGAGATTTCAGAGATCAACTCAAGCAGGCCAACCAAAAAGTCCATCGCACCGAAGAAAGGCACTTTGAACATGCGGCGGGTGTTGAAGAACTTACTCAAATAACCAAGTCCCTGCGCGCGGAAGCCGATAAATTGAATCGCCACAACCGCAATAATAGCAAGTGAAGCAGTGAAGTTCAAATCCACAGAGATGCCGCGGAAGAAAGGAGCGAGAATGTAACCACCCTCTTCCACTTTGGCAGGCAAAAGACTCGACCAATTGCCAAAGAGGGGAGCAATCGCATGACCCTCTCCGTGCGCGGGGTGCAAAACACCAATCGACTCAAAACCAGGAATCAACTTGAGCAAATTTGCAAACAACACATAAATCATAATCGTTGCAAACCAGGGGAAAATTGCCCTCGCCCACTTCGTACCTGCAGAACCTTCGGTAAGGTTATAGAGCATCTCAAGGATGGCTTCCATCACATTACCAATGCCGCGTGGCACAAGGTCGGTATTTTGGCTTTTCTTCAAAGAGCGGTTGGTAAAGAATGCAATAATTCCCAGCAAGACAATAGTCACAGCCAGTGTCGGCATTGTATTTACCAAATACAACGGACCCATGCCAAGGAAATTCTCAGCGATGGGTTCCTCGATCAATTTTTCAGCGGCCACTGTGATCTCAGGTTGAACAGGCACAAAAATACCGCCCAAAATAAAACCTGCGATCATCAACACCAGCACGACCCATCGGCGCCAGGGTCTTCGTTTTTCTTGTTCCAAAGTCCGCCTCCTAGACAGTTTTTTCTTTCTCTTCGGTCTCGTATTTTTCCTTAAGCCGCGCCAGCGTTTTCCGCGAAACATACAG
>JACRBH010000033.1 GCA_016234535.1 Chloroflexota bacterium | reverse complement strand
GCGACATTTATGTCGCCTGCAAGCCAAGCGACATAAATGTCGCGCTACAGATTCTTGTTTCTTAGAAGCGAAGCGACACTTGCGCTGCACACCAGTGCAGTGAGAATCACTACACTTATCTCAGAGACCCTTCGCTGTCGCTCAGGAAATCACAACAATACCTCGAAAGGAAAACATCATGGGCGAAAAATATCAAGCCTATCGTAAATTGAATTACAACCTGCCCGAAGAAAGCTGGGCATGGAATCTTTATGGCGCTGGACTCGAAAATATGGGGCACGACGGTCAGCCCGAACCCTTCGCCATTCTCGAACCCAATGACAACCAACTCCTCGTCCGCATCGACAGCATCGGCGTGTGTTTCTCCGATGTGAAAATTCTCAAGCAGGGCGGGGCGCATCCCAAACTTTACAACCGCGATCTGTCCGTTGACCCAACCCGCCTTGGTCACGAAGTTGCGCTCACCATCGTCAAGGTCGGAAAAAATCTGCAAGCCACTTACAAGTCAGGTCAGCGTCTCGCCGTTCAGCCCGATATTTATCAGCAGGGCAAAAGCACCGCCTACGGTTACACCATCCCAGGCGGCTTGATCCAATATCATCTCATCGGCGATGAAGTCCTCAAAACCGACGCGGGCGCGTGCCTGCTTCCCGTTGAAGAAGACATGGGCTATGCCGAATCGTCCCTGCTCGAACCGTGGGGCTGCGTCATGGCTGCCTACACCCAACGCCGCCGTCTCACTCCTAAAAAAAATGGGATGATGTGGATCCTCGGTCAGCCGGGCGACTCAGCTTCGTTTACATTTTCTGCTGGATTGGATTCACCTGCCACGATCATTCTGACCGATGTGTCTGCTTCTGTTAAGCAGGCAGTTGCCAACACTGGAGCAAAAATCATCGAGCGCAATGGGCTTACTTCTGCCGATTACGAATCACTTGGCAAGGAACTCACCAACGGTGCAGGTTTCGATGACATCGTTGTCTTGAATCCAAGTTCTGCAAATGATGTCGGCTTGATCGCACGCTTCATTGCACGCCGCGGCACGCTCAACCTTGTCGGCACAAAACCGCTTGATGGACTCGTCAGCGTTGATCTTGGCAGACTTCACTATGATTACATCGCTTTCATCGGCACGAACGGGACAGACATTGCCGCTTCTTATGGCGAAGCCCGCAATCGCTGTGAACTGCGCGCAGGCGGCGCGACTGTTTTCATCGGCGCAGGCGGACCGATGGGACAAATGCACGTTCAACGTTCACTTGAATTACCCGATGGTCCGAAAGTAGTGATAGCCACCGAGATCAGCGATGACCGCCTGAAAACTTTGAGCGATATGTTCAAACCGCTCGCTGACAAAAATGGACGCACACTATTTTTCTTCAATCCGAATTCATCGAAACAATCCTTCCATGATTTCGTGATGGAAGCCACCGAAAATCAAGGCGCGGACGATGTTGTCGTCAGCGTGCCTGTTGCAGGGCTGATGGAAGAAGGCGACACGGTCATGAAACCCAATGGGATGATGGTGCTCTTTGCAGGCGTCCCGAATGGCACGATGGGCAAGGTCAATCTTAGCAATGTATATCTTTCCAATGCACAATATACTGGCACATCAGGTCTCACGATTGACGATCAGGCTTCGGTGATGGAGCGCAGAGTCGCAGGGACGTTATCTCCCGGTCGTTCAGTGGCAGCTATCGGCGGGTTGGAAACGGCGGCGCAGGCAATCGAATCTGTGATCGAAGGAAAATATCCGGGCAAGGTTGTCATCTTCCCGCAGATACGCAATATGCCTTTGATGAGTCTCAAGGAACTTCAAGAGCGCATGCCCGAAGTCGCGGCCAAACTTGGCGAAGACCTGATGTGGACGAATGAGGCTGAGGTGGCGCTGATCGAAAAAATGTGGGATAAGCCCGAATGATCTACACGCTGACTCTCAACCCGGCCGTTGACCGCGAGTTGACCGTCCCTGCGATGGAATTCGATTCTGTTTTGCGGGCGAGTGAGTCACGCGTGGATTTTGGCGGAAAAGGTTTCAATGTCTCGCGCCTGCTGAAAGGCATGGAAGAAGCGAGTACTGCCGTTGGCTTTTTGGGCGGGAACGCGGGCGAGTTGTTGCAAAATGGTTTGAAGAACCTCGGCATCGGCACGGACTTTGTTTGGGTCTCTGACGAAACGCGCACGAACGTCAGTATTGTGACTCAGACTCACGACCACTACATCAAGGTCAATGAGAAAGGTCCGCTGGTTGATTCAGCCAAACAAAAAGAACTGCTCGATAAGATCGATTCACTGGCGAAGCGCGGTGATTGGTGGGTGCTGGCGGGAAGTGTGCCGCCCGGAGTTGCCGATGATTTTTATGCCCGCATTGTGAACGTGCTCAACAGCCATGAAGCGAATGCGATTCTGGACACCACAGGCGAAGCCCTAAGGCTTGGCTGTGCCGAGAAACCCTACCTTATAAAACCCAATGCTGAAGAAGTCCATGCAATGACCGGCCTTCCAGTTGGCGCTACGGCTGAGATTGCCGCTGCTGCCGCAGAGCTTCGCAAGATGGGCGCGCAGAATGTGGTCATTTCAATGGGCAAGGCGGGCGCGTTCATGCAGTCCGCCGAAGAGACGTGGTTGACTCACAGCCCGAAGATAGTGGAAAAAAATCCCATCGGCGCAGGCGATTCAATGGTTGGCGGTTTGGTCTGGGCGTTGACTCATGGAATCGCGTTGAGGGAATCTCTGGGGTGGGGCGTTGCCAGCGGAGCCGCCACTGCCAGCTTAAGCGGGACCGAAGTCGGGTCACGCCCGCTGATCGAAGAACTTTTCAGGCAAGTCCGTTTTGAAAAGTTTGAAACTGTATAAGAATTTTTAACCACAAAGGAGACAAAGGGGCACAAAGGAAAACAAAAAAACCTTTGTGTACCTTTGTGACCCTTTGTGGTTATTGTTTTTCATGAAAAAGTGAGGTCTCACATGCCATTTGAACAACATCAGGAAAAGAAATATCCCAAGGATGCGCAGAGCATCTTTCAAGCTGCGTTGAAAGCCACTGAAAAACTGGAGGGAAAGATCATCTCCTCGACTCCAGAAAAATTCAGCCTTACAGCCAGGTTTCCCAAGACCATTTTAGGGCAGACCGTCGGCGAGCGCACCGAACTCTCATGCATAATCAGCGGAGATGGCACGATTGTTGTAGATGCCTTTCCGCTGGATGCAGTGGAGCGCAAGTTGATGTTCGGCGCGCGCAAAGGCGTTACGCTAACCGTGGTTACATGGTTCATCGCGCATCTGGAACATAATCTCGGAATCCCGCCCGCGCAGTAGAAACAAAATGACTGAACAATTAACCACCCGCATCTATATGGTTCGTCATGGCGCGACAAAACTCAGCGCCGAAGACCGATTCGCAGGAGCTGTCAATGTTGAACTTTCCGATGAAGGGAAATTTCAAGCTGCGCGATTGGCAGACCGACTTGCAGATGATTCCATTGTCGCAGTTTATTGCAGCCCGATGACGCGCACGATTCAAACCGCCGCCATTCTTGCGGCCCCGCACAAGATTCCTGTCATTCATCGGGATGGGTTGCGCGAAATCCATCATGGACACTGGGAGGGCATGCGCCGCGCGGATGTCGAGTCACAGTTCCCTGATGAATACACCGCCTGGGAGGAAGACCCATTCACGTTTGCACCGCAAGGCGGCGAGGCAGGAGTCAACGTGATTGCGCGAGCTTTGCCTATCATCCGCGAAATGGTTTTGGAACATCGCGGACAAAATGTTTTGGTTGTCTCCCACAAAGCTACACTACGATTGCTTATCAGCAGTTTGTTGGGATTTGACGCACGCGGCTATCGTGACCGCCTTGACCAATCGCCAGCCTGTTTGAATGTGCTTGATTTCAAAAATCCAATCCGCGCGCGTTTGATGTTGTTCAACGACGTTTCGCATTACACCGATCAGCCCAAACGCTCTGGTAATCATTTATCCAAATGGTGGGATAGTCCAGCAACATAAAACACGATCTGCGGATGCAGCGTCTTCGCAAGATGCACGGATTGAATGTTCTTCACTCTCCGTTAAATTTGCAATCGTGTGTACCAAATTCAGGCTGCAATGACATTGTGCTGTGCATAAGCATACGCCGATAAATTGTGTTGCGTCATCAAAGCCCGTATCAAACTTTGAGCCTTGTTCTATGGCTTACAAAATGGCCTAACCTCCCGACACGCATCGGAATTGCAGGCGATTTCAGTCAATCCGTTTTTGAGAAACATTTATTTTGTATATCGCGTGCGGCCTGGATTCGTTGGTGAATGGATTTAGAAATTTCGCCCGAGCGGTCTTTGCTGAGCTTTTAGTAATCAACTCTTGGGGCCTCGATGTGAATATCAATACGGTCAAGTAATGACCTGAGATTCGCTTTTGATATTTCGTCACTGTGGATGGGTAACAGGTGCAAGGCTTTTGGCTGTCTCCAAAATATCCACATGGACAGGGATACATGGCTGCAATAAATTGTCAAATCATTGTGATTAACCTGCCTGTACAAAACGTGTTGACAGGGTCAGTATAAAGCAAATAGGTTTCGGGATAGAAAAAGCTGCCGGCAAATAACATATAGCGGTGTGATCGTTTACGGGAGTGTTTCAAACGAAAACATCCTTATACGTAGGGATGTTTGACATTTTTCAAGAATTTATTCGCTATTTGGTGGAGACATTCCACGCTGGCCTGAATTTATCCCCATAAGACCCTACGCATCGTCTGGGCGCAGTCCCAGACGATGCGTAGTTCCTTCTCAGGTAATACCTCCGTCGGCGGGACTGGAACGATTTCCGTTTCCAGAAATTCCCTCAATTTGACCAACGTCACCGTCACGAATAACAATGGCGGAGGAATTGATAACGACTCTGGCGCGATAACAGCGACCAACAGCATCATCGCGCACCAAGCCAGCGGAAACGACTGCGTAGGCGCGATGATCGACGGCGGCAACAACCTCGAGAGCGCAACGTCGTGCGGTTTTACAGCGGCGGGCAGTTTGCAAAACGTCACCATCACACAGTTGGCGCTGGGCGCGCTGGCCGATAACGGCGGCCTCACTCAAACCCACGCACTGAGCGTGGGGAGCGTGGCAATCGACGCGGGCAACAATGCCACCTGCTTACTCACCGACCAGCGCGGCGTAATCCGTCCACAGGGGGCAGTCTGCGACATTGGCGCGTATGAATATGTAGACACCATCTCACCACTTGTCACTTCTATTACTCGTGCCAATCCCAGCCCAACGAATCTTGCCAGCGTGGATTTCACCGTCACCTTCTCTGAATCTGTGGCTGGAGTGGACACCGCTGATTTTGACCTGACAACCAGCGGCGTCTCAAGCGCCGCCGTAAGCGGAGTCAGCGGAACAGGCAGTGTCTACACTGTCACAGTCAACACCGGCTTTGGCAACGGCACCATCCGCCTAAATGTAATCAGCAACGGCACAATCCTGGACGTCTCCCTTAATTCACTGGGCGCAAACTTTACCAGCGGCGAAGTGTATTCCGTGATCAAGCTGGCTACTTTTGCCGACGTTCCCCTATCCCATTGGGCCAACAGCTATATCGAACGCCTGTACTTCGCGGGCTTCACACGCGGCTGTGCCTCATCTCCATTGATCTATTGCCCTAATAGTCCCGTTACACGCGCACAACTTGCGGTATTGCTCTTGCGCGGCATCCATGGCGCCGCTTACACACCGCCCGCTGTTGGCGCCAGCACCGGATTCAATGATGTCCCCACCACGCACTGGGCAGCAGCCTGGATCAAACAACTGGCAGCGGAAGGAATCACATCCGGTTGTGGTGGCGGAAATTTCTGTCCAGAAGCATCTGCCTCGCGAGCTCAGATCGCAATCCTGCTGGTACGTGCCACACATGGCGTCTCTTTTGTACCGCCAACAGCGACCGGCATTTTCGCGGATGTTCCCCCCGGCTCCTTTGGCGCTGACTATATCGAACAGTTGGTAGCCGATGGCATTACCACTGGATGTGGCGCAGGGAATTACTGTCCGGGTAATATCGCCAACCGCGATCAAATCGCAGTCTTCCTGGTGAGAGCCTTCAACCTGCCATAGTATGAAAATCGATTCCTGGACCCTAATCGCGTTAGACATTTCGACTCATCTGTAAAGAATGTGTAAAATGGTGATCGCGTAGCGGACGTTCACTAACGTCCGCACACGGATTAGGGTTCGTAAAAATATAAGTTCCCTCACTCACCAGTAGATGATGTCGTTGCGAGGGCGCTTTTTTTCTTCGCCCGGAGCAATCCCCCGCTACGATACGGAGATTGCTTCGTCGGGAAAAGCACCCTCCTCGCAATGACATGAGGGAAGTTAATAATTTACGTTCCCTTACGCATGAGCCAACATTTCTTGTTATAAAGAGGAGCATATGAACCGACGTGATTTTCTAAAATTTGACACCCTCCTCTCCACGGCACTTATTGTGCAGATTAGCCCGCTGGGCATAGGTTCAATCCACCCGTTGAGGTGGAAACCGAAAACAAAATCTTTCGCGGAACTTCTGATGGAAAAATCTATATTTCAGAGGATGACCAAAAGACATGGTGGCAGCATATGAATTTTGGTCCGCTGATCTCAGCTCAGGAATTAGGCAAAGACCCAGCAAAATTTTGAGAAGGTATACAAAAGACCGATTTTTCGAAATCGGTCTTTTGTATACCTGTTTCCCGGAATTTACGCAAGACAGAATACAGGCTTCAAATCAAATAACCTTTTCTGCCAACCCCCAATTGATCGCCGTGAATCTCCGCTGACAGTTCTGCCAGCGCGGTGCTCTTTCCATAGCCAGCTTCTGCCTGCAATATGGTCAGACGGTGTTCCAGCGCCTGAGACAATATCTGATTCACGCGCGGACGTACCAACGTTCGCGCGTTGCGGGGCGGGGGGATTCTTTGGTGCGAAGGATACGGGAAAGTGGCATGGGATGTGACTGCGAATTTCAAGATGTAGTTTATCCCAACTTAAGCGTACTGTGCAATTATCCCATCATAACCGCCTCTTTCCCAGCCGTGAGTTGATTCTGTCCGAGAAGCACTTACCACACCCACCGGTGCAATGTCGCTCCGCTCAGGGAATTACAAATAGGCAAAACTACCTTACATAAATCGGATTGCTGTAAATCCATCCGCGTAATTTCCCAAGATACCTGCGATATGCTTCAACACGATACACACCCGGTTCGGTTGAGATGTGCGTACAGGACATATTATTTTTCCATGTTTGGATCACACCCCCATCCTTCAAGAGACGGATTTCAGCTTCAGATGGAAGTTTTGCCTGTAACGTCACCCCGCCTTTTGCGGGAATTTCATCTCCCATGATTGCGTTTTTTTCGAGTCCTTGCGCCGTAAAACGGAACCCGCGAGTGGATGCGGGAAGATCATACCCAACGAAGCAATGACCCTCTCCCAGCGCGGAATAGATCGCTTTTTTGTCGGCGGTCACATCCCCGCTTAAAGAGTCCTCCAATACCACGTGAGTATTTACCGTGCGGAAGTGAAATTCATAAGGAAAGATCACGCGTTTGATTCCCGCCAGACTCATGTGCAGTGCGTGTGCATCCGAGCCGCCGATTGCCACCACGCGCCGTCCCTGCGAAAGCAATACATCCCATCGCGCAAGTGTGGATGGGATTGGGTGATGCGCCACAAAAGAAGGAAAGAACGCGTAGAACGCGCCATGCAGTTTTGTTGGCAGAATGGTCTTCAATTCGCTGAGCGCATTCCAAAGTTCGATCCCTGTAAAATTTTGAACCGACCAGTCCACCCAGGAAATATCGAGTTCCTTGAAGGCTGGGGATTCGGGGTCGTTGGGATGAGCAATAAACGATAGTCCGCCCGCGTCGCGTACTTGATTAATCAGGAGTTGCGGGTCTTCTGCAAACGTGGCGAGTTCGCGCCCCGCGCCAAATACCAGTAAATGATTCTTCTGCGGTTCGCGCGCCTGGTCGTGGACTTCCTGCCCGATCAGCATCAGCATTTTTTTATTCTTCTCTTTGTAATACCCTTCAAATCCCTGCACCAGCACATTATGGTCGGTGACGATCACTGCGTCCACACCGGCGGAAAGCGCCGCCTGGGCGATGTCGCGATGAGTGCCGCTTCCATCGGAGTAACGTGTATGCATATGCAGGTTGACAACGACTTCGTGCATGAATTTCCTCGTTTGAGCCCAAACCCTTGTTGACGATTTACTTCTTGAACAGGTATAATCTGTCCGCTAAATTCAAGGAGGCATATCGTATGGAAAAGTTTTTGAATATCGCGCTGATTATAACCTCAGTAGGTTTGATCCTCAGCGTCATCCTGCAAAGCAAGGGCGCAGGGCTGGGTGGTCTGACTGGTGCGGATACAGGCGGCGTGTTCACCGCCCGCCGCGGCATTGAACGCGTCCTCTTCTGGGTGACGATTGGCCTGTGTGTGATCTTTTTCGGTCTCGTGATCGCCGTCATCCTAGTCGCGAAATAAAAATCACAAGCCTGCAAAGGCCGCCGAACCATTGCCCCGGCACAAAGGGGCTGCGGCGGCCTTTCTTTATTTCCAAAACATTATGAAAAGATTACGCTGGCAGATTCTGGTTGTTGCGGTCACGATTGTGATCGTGGCCTTGTTATTGCTCAGTCAACAACCGGTAAGCATTCCCATTTTGCCCGAAGCTGCCCCCGGCGGTATTTATACCGAGGCGCTGGTTGGCTCCATGGGAAGGCTGAATCCCATGCTGGATTGGAACAACTCGGCTGATCGCGATGTTAATCGACTGATCTTTAGCGGGTTGATCCGTTTTGATTCACACGGCCTGCCTCAGCCGGATTTGGCTGAAGCATGGGGAAATTCACCCGATGGTACGTTGTACAATTTTTCGATCAGGCCGAACGCCACCTGGCATGATGGCCAACCGGTGACCAGTGACGATGTCATCTTCACCATCGAAATGCTCAAAAGCGCAGGCTCGCTCTTCCCTCAGGATATCAAGGATATGTGGTCTCAGATTGAGGTGAAGCGGGTTGACGATAAAACACTTCAATTCAAGCTCCCCGAGCCCTTCGCTCCATTTTTGGATTACGCCACATTTGGCGTCTTGCCCAAGCACCTGCTTGAGACTATGCCGGCCGACCAGCTTGCCACTGCTGAATTCAATCTAAAACCAATCGGCACCGGTCCGTATAAATTCAACCAGCTCATGACCAGTGGCGGACAGATCAGCGGTGTAGTGCTGGTGGTTAACGAAGATTACTATTTACCCAAGCCGTTTATCGAGCAGGTTGTGTTTCGCTATTACCCGGATTCAGCGTCTGCGTTTGATGCGTATCAACAGGGTGAAGTGCTTGGCGTAAGCCGGCTTACAAATGACGCTTTGACGCAGGCGTTGGCTGAACCAACTCTTTCGGTTTATTCCAGCCGCCTGCCGCAACTGGGGCTGGTTTTCCTGAACCTCAATAATCCCGGTGTTCAATTTTTGCAAAGTGAAAAAATCCGTCAGGCGCTTTTGCTTGGTGTCAATCGCAATAACATTGTCTCTCACATCATGCAAGGACAGGCTATCGTTGCAGACGGCCCCATCCTGACGGGTTCATGGGCTTACTATAATGAAATCCACCATTATGACTATGATCCCGATGCGGCGATGGTTCTGCTAAAAGATGAGGGATTTGTGATCCCTGCCGGCGGCGGGGATGTGCGCGCCAAAGACGGTCAATTCCTGACCTTTACGCTGGTCCACCCCGACGACACGCTCCACACTCAGATCGCTCAGAACATCCAGGCAGGTTGGGCTTTGATCGGCGTTAAGATAGACCTGCAAAGTGTCACTTACGATTCTCTGGAAAAGGATTTTCTTACTACGCGTAATTATCAAGCCGCACTCGCAGACTTGAACACCGCGCGGACTCCCGACCCCGACCCCTATCTTTTCTGGCATCAATCCGAAGCCACCGGCGGACAGAATTATTCACAATGGGATAACCGCACGGCCAGTGAGTTCATCGAGACCGCGCGCACAGAAACAGATTTTGAAACTCGCGCTCGTTTGTATCGCAACTTTCAAGTAGTGTTTGCCAAGGAGTTGCCTTCCCTGCCCTTGTATTATCCCGTCTATTCCTATGGCGTGGATGCACAGGTGCAGGGCGTACAGGTGGCGTCAACGATGTATGATATCAGTGACCGCCTCGCGTTGATCGCGGAATGGTATTTGGTCACACGCCGCACACTCGAGCAGACGCCCGTTCCAACCACTGCGCCGTAATCATTACGTGCCGCGACATTTATGTCGCCAGCAGATATTACGCACAATTGATTTCGCGAGATAAATCTCGCAGTACATTGAAAAGGAGAGTCCCCCATGTCAGAAGTTCAGCAAGCTTTGGATTATGTTCGCGGAAATGGCGAACGCTATTTAAATGAATTGAAGGATTTCCTTGCGATTCCCTCCATTTCAACACTTGATGAAAACAAGGCCGATGTTCAACGCGCCGCTGAATGGGTGGCTGCGCAGTTGCGTTCCATGAATATGGACAATGTGCAGATCATGCCCACTGCGAGACATCCCGTTGTGTATGGCGAATGGCTGGGCGCGGGAAAATCCGCGCCGACCGTGATGATCTATGGGCATTACGACGTTCAACCCGTTGACCCGTTTGAGCTGTGGACATCCGATCCGTTCGGCGCGGTTGTGCGCGGAGATTATCTTTTCGCGCGCGGCTCTTCGGATATGAAAGGCCAGGTGATGGCTTCTCTCAAAGCGGTAGAAGCAATTGTCCGCACGACAGGGTTGCCCGTTAATATCAAGTGGCTGGTCGAAGGCGAGGAAGAGATCGGTTCGGAGCATCTCGGTGAATTCATCAAAAATAACAAGGAAATGCTTGCCAGTGATTTCTGTTTGAATCCAGATGCGGGCATGATGGGCGCGGACAAGCCAACCATCACCACCGGCTTGCGCGGACTCGCATACTTTGAGTTGAAAGTTTACGGCCCTGACAAGGATTTGCATTCAGGCTTATTTGGCGGAACGATTCACAACCCCGCGCAAGCCATGATCGAGTTGATCGCGGGTATGCACGACAAAAATGGGAAGATCACTCTGCCTGGCTTTTACGATAAAGTCCGCAAGTTGAGCAAAAAGGAGCGCGAAGAATTTAAGCGTTTACCTGTCAGTAATAAGGAATTGATCGCGATGACCGGCGTGCCTGCCTTGTGGGGCGAGCCGCAATTCATTCCATCCGAACGTGTTGGCGCGCGACCAACTTTGGAAATAAATGGCATGATTTCTGGCTTCACAGGACAGGGTGCAAAGACAGTATTGCCCGCGTGGGCCATGGCGAAAATTTCCTGCCGCCTCGTGCCAGATCAAAACCCCGAAGAAGTTTTCAAACAAATGAAAGCGTATCTCAAGAAGAACGCACCCAAGACCATTAAATGGGAATTGACCAATCTGCACAACGCAGGCGCGGCAATTGTGGAAAGTGACTCTGCCGGTGTGAAGGCGCTTGCAAAGGCACTCAAATCCGTATGGGGCAGGCAGCCATATTTCAAACGTGAAGGCGGCTCGATCGGCTCCGTCGTACTTTTGCAAAAATACGTCGGCGCTGATTCTCTGCTCACCGGTTTCGGCCTGCCCGATGACAATGTCCATTCACCGAACGAAAGACTTCACCTGCCGACATGGTATAAAGGCATCGAAGCGTTTACTCACTTTTTTTATAATTTCAAATAAGCAGGGGCGGGGTTACCCCGCCCCTGCGGAAAATATTGGCGGAAGGTTTATGGAAGATCGAATAATCACGTACGGCGGACAGGCTGTCATTGAAGGCGTGATGATGCGCGGGCAAAAGGCATATGCCATTGCCATGCGCGCGCCCGATGGCACGATTGCAGTCCACACTGAAAAACTTGCGAATGTGTATCGCTCGGGCATTACCAGGATTCCCTTTTTGCGCGGATCAATTCTTTTATGGGATGCTCTCGGATTGGGCATGAACGCCCTTACGATTTCTGCGAATACCCAAACAGGTGAGGATGAAAAACTGGAGGGCCCGGCTCTTTATCTGACCTTGGGCCTGTCTCTAACCATTGGCATTGGACTCTTCTTTTTGCTTCCCGCCGGCCTAGGCGGACTCGCCGAACATTATCTCGGCTGGAGTTCCTGGCTTAACAATCTTGTCGAAGGCGTTTTGCGACTGATCTTCCTGATTGGTTACATTTGGGGAATCAGTTTCATGCCCGATGTGAAGCGACTCTTCATGTATCACGGCGCTGAACATAAGACCATCAACGCCTTTGAAGCCGGCGCGGAATTAACCCCCGAAGTTGTGGCGAACTATCCCATTGAACACGCGCGCTGCGGAACTGCATTTTTGCTCACGCTGGTTTTACTGTCAATTTTAATTTTTACAGCACTGGGTCCCATGCCTATTATCTGGCGGCTTGTCACTCGAATATTATTCATTCCCATCCTCGCAGGCATTGCCATCGAGTACATCCGCTGGACAGCGAATCATTTGGATAACCCGATTGTTCAGTTGCTGATCAAGCCGAATCTGGCATTACAGCATCTCACCACCCGCACACCCGATAGTTCGATGTTGGAAGTGGCGATCCAATCCTTCCAGTCCATGCGAAAAGCGGAAAACGAAGTTGCAGCGTAGGGATTTCGTAGCTTGAGAGACAGGCAATTGCCTGTCTCTTTTTATTTCCCCTTTATCTTGTTTCGGTAGAATTAGTTCATGAGATCAAAGAAGAAAATCAATGTACTGTGGGGCATAATCCTTATCCCGATCCTATTGACCGGCGGCTACTTCTTCATTACGGGCGGACGACCCGCCCCAGTGCCTGTCAAAAAAGAATTGATGGATGGGGTGACATATCATCGCATGGTCCGTTATCTTCCACATTCGATGGTCGCGCATGTATTGGTGATCGACACCAAAACCAAAGGGATGCAATTTCTCGTCACACCTCGTGATGAGGTGGAGGGTGGCGCACTTAAAGCGCGGACAACCTCCCAGTTCCTGGATGAATACGGCCTCCAGATCGCCATCAACGGCGATGGATTTTTCCCCTGGTGGTCACGCACTCCCGTGGATTATTACCCGCATGAAGGCGACCCGGTCACCCCGAATGGACTCACCGCCTCAGGAGGCAAAGTCTACGCCGACGGTTTGCAGGATATCAAGCCTGAACCGACGATCTATATAAACCGCAGAAATGCCCTTACATTCATCAGGCAACCGAGCAACATATTCCAGGCGATCTCCGGGGATCGGATGTTGATATTGGCTGGAGAGATCGTCCCAGACTTGGATGATGCCGTCCTTCAACCGCGCACGGCAATCGGAGTCAACAGGAATGGACGCTGGCTCTATCTGGTTGTCGTGGATGGACGCCAGCCTTTCTACAGCAATGGCGCGACTTATCAGGAACTTGCGGAACTGCTCAAGGATTTGGGCGCACAATTTGCCATGGCTTTGGATGGCGGCGGTTCGTCCACGATGGTAATCGAAGGGGAAAATGGCGAACCCGTCATATTGAATTCGCCGATTGACAGTTACATTCCCGGGCGTGAAAGGCCAGTCGCAAATCATTTTGGGATTTACATTAATCAGTGACCAGCAATGTCGTTACGCTCAGAGAATCATACTCGGGAGTGTAAGGCGAGTTAATCAATAAGCAGAAAAATGAATGCCTATTGCCTGTGTAAATTTAGGCGCTTGGTTGGATAAGAATCTATAAACTTGTTGGTAGGTATAATGGCAGGTAAGTATTAAGTATATGGTAGGCGGTTGTTCAAAGGGTTTATCATGTATGTTGAAATAAATGCTGCTGGTTGTCCAAATATATGCCGTCATTGTGGCGTTGACGGCTGTTTTCCTTATGGGGAGTTCTTTTCACTTTCTGAACTTCGCACAATTAAAGATGAGTGGGGAGGGCTTATTATTCGTTATGAACCAACAGCGCATCCCAACTTCCCCGAAATCTATAATACAGATATAGCGACGGCGCATGGAGGCTGGTTGGTTACAAACGGGTTTGGGTTAGCCCGTCGGGATGATTACCTTTTCATGTTTGAAAGAATGCGCGCGATGAGCATAACGACCATTGCTTTTACGCTGCATGGATTGCAGGAACACCATGATTGGTTTGTGTGCAGGCAAGGCGCTTTTGATGATATTTTATTGGCAACTCGACGAGCAAAAGAGTTTGGGTTTTCTATAAATTGGCAAATATATGTTGACAAGCTGGGCATTGACGATATTCCAGAATTAATCGATTTGACCCTCAAAGAAATAGGAGAATTGCCATCGCTGGAAATTCCATATAACCGAGTTGGCGGGCGGTTATGGCACTATGAAAAAATCCGTTTGACATTAAGCGATGTGGAAAAACACCGTCTTCACAAGCTAATAGATGATCCTGAAAAGAATTCTCTCATCAAGCCGGAACATCTAACTTCAAGCACATGGCTTAAGAAATGGCTCAATTCTCCCGATTCTGACGAATTCAAACATCCTTATGAACCTCCCTCCTGGTTTCCAGAAATATCATATCCGACGCTTTGCATTCGTATTGACCGTAATCGTAAAACTTACCTTGACCCGATGTGTAACTCCCCAATTTATCTTGGAAAAATTTCAGATGGCAAAAGCGCAATCATTGAAAGGTTGAGGAAATTGCAAATGCCTTTACATTGTGACCTCATGCCAAACGAGGTAAATCTATCGCTTGAAGAGCAGGAACAATTGCACCCAATAGGATTTAGCTTGCGATATAAAGAAATATCAAAAAAACGTTTTGGGAATATCACTGCCTGCCGATAAGTTATTTACTTTTTTCGCTCGGGACTGAATATCTCCTCGATCTTCTTATCGAATAATTCCGCGATCTTGAAAGCCAATGGCAGGCTGGGATCATATTTCTCTGTCTCGATGGCGTTGACTGTCTGCCGCGAGACACCCAATTTTTCCGCAAGGTTGGCCTGGGACCAATCGCGTTCAGCGCGCAGAGCCTTGAGCGTGTTTTTCATTTGTATCTCCGCGAAATAAATGCCAGCCCTATGCCCCAAAGCATGACCATGACTGGAAAGACCCACATCAACGAAATGGGCGGAAAGCCAACGTTTTCCAGAAAGCCATAAGAGAATGCCAGCATACTGGTTGTTCCGGCGGCGAAGCCGATTGCAAGTAGTTGGATGCGCTGCTGGAGTTCATCTATCCTGCTCAGGTATTTCAGGAAAAAATAGATCATGAAGACCACCGGCACAACGGGAGTCAACGCGGCTATGATAATAGCCGCGTTTCGCGGATAATCAGAAAAATAATTTACCAGCAGGATCGAAGGGATCAGAGTCAAGACATAGGCGATCATGGAATAAATGAATTCGCGCAAATATTGTTTGGTCGTTGTGTCCATAAAATGCTCCTTATTTGATTAATTGTTGTGTAAAGTATCCTTTACACGCTGGAGTATAAAACATCCCTGACGTTAAGTCAAGGATGCTTTACATTTTGTTTAGAAGGCAATTTCGCCGATCTGCTCAAAATTGATGTCGAACAATTCCTCGGCGGCGGTTTCCAGTTCCGTATCGGCGGCGTCACCGGCGCGGATGCCGCGGTTGCAGTAGGATCTGTAAGGGCAGTAACTGCACTTCGAGACTTCATCAGTTTTCGGGAAGTCTGATGCGGAACTTATTTCATCCGCAATTTTTGTTAGCGCGTCCCAATCCCGTTTGTATTGATCCGCTTTATAAATAAATCGCGCTGGTTCGGTGGGGAAGTCGGTGAACCAGTAAACCATTTCGATCTGTTCGGGCGTGAATGGTTTTCCGCCATTGAGATGCGCGCCAGCCTGAACGAGCAATGCGCGATAAACTCTTGTCTGCCAGCGGATGTGAAGCCATTCATTCTTTGGGCGCTTGCGATAGGTCTTCCAATCGTAAATGGTTGCCCGATCTTTGCCGATAGCGATCAGATCGTATTTTGCGACCAGACGAAATTTTCCAAGCGGAGCCGAGAGAGTCGACTCTGCGTAGTGACCTGACAGGTCTCCAATACCTGTCAGGTCTTTTGCGTTAACATAGTTCTCCCACCACCTTTGCAGATTATCGCTATTCGCCAGCTTGCCGACCTGCTCCGCAGGGATGCCGATGAGATGCTGCTGTACGAGGTGATGAAAATATTCGCCTTCCTGTTGATGCTTTTCGTTTTCGAGCACAGGCTCGGCTTCGGCGGCGGGATAAGATAGCCGCTTGAGATAGCGCAATTCAAAGCGGCGCGGGCAATCGTAGTAATCCTGCAAGGATGACTGGCTGAGGGAGCGCAATTGTTCTGTCATGTTCTTATTTTGCCACAGATTGAGTTGCCTATGCTATACTTTTGAAAACGCAAATCTCTTGCAAAAGTCTTGTTGCCACAGAGATCGCAGAGGCAAAAGAGGTTATTAACGCCTTTTCTCAAACAACTCTGTGGCTGTGTGCTTTTACAATATACGGGAGATTAAAATATTTTGGAGTTTCAATGGGCCAGGAAAATCAGGTCGCTGTATTCATAGATTACGACAATATCGAAATAAGTGTGGAAGAAGCCTTCGGTAAAAACGCCGATGTGGATTGGAGTCGCATCTTTCAAGCCGCCTCTCAATTAGGCCGCGTGGTCATGCGCCGCGCCTATGCGGATTGGGCCGAGGCCGCCGCCAAACAGCGTCAACTGCTCGGCATGGGCGTGGAGTTGGTGCATGTCAACAGCAAACGCGGCAAGAATGCCGCTGACATCCGCATTGTGATTGACGCTTTGGAATTATTCTACAGCGACAGGGATGCCTTTACGCATCTCGTGCTTGTTTCAGGCGACGGCGATTTTACAGAACTGGTCCACCGTTTGCGCGCGCACGGAAAGTTTGTGACCGGTATTGGTCTCAGCGGCACCAGCGCGGAATATCTTGTCAACGCCTGCGATAAATTCGTTTACTATGATAAATGGCAGGGCGTGAATAAATTCAAGAAGCCGATTCAAAACAACCCGCCGCAAAACCCTCCTGCGCAGAAACAGAACAATGGCAATGGCGCGAAGCCACATATCGCCATTGCCACCACGCCCGAAGGCAAATTGGAGCAATATTCGAACCTGCTGGCGTCACACAAGATCCGCGTTACGAACGGCGAGTATCGTCCGCTTGTGATTTACAAAATCTACGAGATGGTGAGTAACGAGCCCAATCAGCTTACCTTCAATCAATTGAAGGAACAGGTCGAAGCATATTTTGAAGACCATACGCCGAAAATAGAATCGCAGGTCGTGCTGGATATCGCTCATCAACTCTTTCATACTTTTTGTTTTGAATTCGACCCCGAAAGCCATGAACGCATATTGAATCGCAAAATGTCTTTCTCGGCGGATGTTCAAAAGGCATCCGATCTGCTCGAGAAATGTGACCGCAAACTTTTGCAATGGCTGGTTTCCGATCTCGGTTCTCCCGAAAAGTTGGATGGCGAAATTGCCGCGCTGATTTTGTATGGCGGCGTCCGCACCCCGAAGACTCTTAATCACATCGCTGATCTGGTTCTGTCGGAATAATCAGTTATAATCACGAACATGATTTACGATTTTCGCGCAGGCAAATCCCCGCTCATCATCGGCGTACGCGGTTTCATTTTCGCAGCTCCTTCTGGAATCGCGCCTGTGTACTGAAAGTATTTCTTTAACTTTCCAACGCCGCAGGCTTGCCCTGCGGCGTTTTTTTTATCGTACCGCGACATTTATGTCGCTGGCTGGCAATGGCGACATAAATGTCGCGGCACAGAATAACGGAAAACATCATGGTACAACTTCAACTTGCAAACATCACATTGGTTCTCGGCGCAAAACGCATCTTCGAAAATTTAAATTGGGAAATCCAGCGCGGACAAAAGATCGGCCTCATCGGTGCGAATGGCGCGGGGAAATCCTCGCTCTTCAAGATGATCGAAGGCGAGCATTCTCCCGAAATGGGCGGAGCGGTCACCCGCGCCCGACTCATTACGACGGGATACCTGTCTCAGTCACCCGAGCTTGATTCTTCGCTGACAGCGCTGGACGCCGCGCTCGCGGGCAATCCGCGCGTGGCAGAAGTCCACGCCGAATTGGAACGCGTGGAAAATAGTTTGGGCGATCCCGAAGTCTATGGCGATGAGCGTAAACTTCAACGCGCGCTTGAAGGACAGCATAAACTTATCGAAGAATATCACGCTCTCGGCGGTGACTCGTATCCTGCGCGAGTGCGGGACCTGCTGCTCGGGCTGGGACTCGCTCAAAGTGAACTGACCAAGCCCCTGTCCGTATTGAGCGGGGGACAGAAAAAACTGGTCGGGCTGGCGCGTCTGCTCTTGGTGCGTCCAGATATCCTGTTGTTGGATGAACCCGATAATCATCTTGACCTGCCCGGTAAAATGTTCCTTGAAAAATTAATCCGCGAATACGAAGGGACAGTGGTGCTGATTTCGCATGACCGTTATCTACTCGATGCCGCTGTCACACACATCGCGGAATTGGAAGACGGCAATTTGACTTTGTTCGAAGGCGATTATTCATCCTTCATCACCGATAAGGAAATGCGTCTGGCGCGGCAGGAGGAATTGTTTCAAATCCAACAGCGCGGATTTGCCCGCATGGAAATGGCGATCAAGCGCTATCGTTTGTGGGCGCAATTCAATGATAAATTTGCGAGCCGCATCCATGCCATGGAAGCGCGTATGGCGCGCGTGGATAAAATCGATAAACCGAATCTAGACCGCAAACGCATGGACTTGCGCCTCAGCGGCTGGCGCGGCTCGAATAAAGTTTTGGAACTTGCAGGCATTTCAAAATCATTTGGCTCAAAGAATATATTTTCAAATCTCAACGAAACCATCTGGCATGGTGAACGTGTGGGATTGATCGGTCCGAACGGCGCGGGGAAATCTGTTTTGCTGCGAATGATCCTCGGACAGGAACATCCTGACTCTGGTGAAATTAAAATTGGCCCCAGCATTTCCATTGGACATTACGCGCAGGAACACGAGACGCTGGATTTCAATCAAACGGTTGTGGATGCCGTCCGCTATGCGGGCGAGATGAGCGAAGGAAGAGCCACAGCTTTTCTCCTGCATTATCTTTTTACCTACAAACAAGTCTCGCAAAAGATCGGCGAACTTTCAGGCGGCGAGCGCAGCCGCTTGCAATTGGCGCTGGTGGTTTTATCTGGCGCAAATTTTCTCCTGCTCGATGAACCGACCAATAATCTTGACATTGCTTCCGCTGAAGTTCTGGAACAGGCGCTCGAAGATTTTGTTGGTACGGTGCTTGTTATTTCGCATGACCGTTATTTTCTTGACCGCACCGTTGAACGATTGCTCGTGATCGAGGATGGTCAACTGGTTGAATATCAAGGCGGCTACAGTGATTATCTTGAAAGGAAAAAATGATCGTCTCTGGAGTCAGATGACTTGCCGCCTGGCATCCGTATCAGCAAGCTGATGCACACTCCAGACGCATAGCAACCCATTTAATTTTTTAGTGTTCCATTCATTAAATATTATCGGTAATAAGCAAGAACATATTTCGGGACGCTGATTCACGCACACCTGCCCTTGCGGGCGGTGCCAGGGAAAAAACGCAGATTTTACTCTTTAGAATCAGCGCAAATCAGCGTTCATCTGCGTCCCAATTTAATTTCCGATAAAGTCTATTATCCATAGAAAAGGAGAATGACATGGCACAAGCTGGGATTCACGCAATGGTCGGAATGGTCGCTGGCAAATTTGCGGGCAGGCGTCAATGGTTGTTGCTTGGCGCGATTCTGGGGAGTTTTGTCCCCGACCTGGATAACTTCGTGGTGGCTTATGCCACGCTTGCAAAACTGCCCACGGAGGGCATTCATCGCACCGCAACTCACAGCGTATTTTTTGTAGCCGCGATGGTGCTCGTGTTCTATCTCATCGGTCAATGGCGAAAGGATGTGCGCTGGGTCAACCTCGGTATTGGGCTGGGACTTGGAAACCTGTTTCATAGCCTGCTGGATTTGCTTGTCTGGTTCAACGGCGTGAACTTGTTCTGGCCGCTCGGGGGCGAGATCAATCTTTGGGCAAATGTCACTCCGCCTGAATGGTTTATGAAATTCATGGACCCCGCTGAGTTTCTTTGCTTCGGCATTTATCTTTGGGTGCTCGGCAGTTGGGCGCGCAAATACAACACTGACAAAGACTTTGCCAGTAAACATCGCATGTGGATGTTGATCGAATTTGCGCTGTTCGTGATCTTCACTCCGCTTGTATACCTTATGACAAAAGGCTTCCTGACGATTTTCGGCGCACTCTATCTCTTCTCGATCACGACAGTTTTCTTCGTGACCATCCGCATGAGGAAAACGGTCGAAGCCGCAGAAGCATAATTCAGATCATGGAGTGCAGACTTCAGTCTGCTTTACATTGCGGACTGAAGTCCGCGCTCCGAATGCCTTATGCTATACTCGGTTTAGTACTTCACAAACAAAATATAGTAATGGGAGTTTCCTATGCCGAAAAATATCGTATTGACCCTGACGGGGCGCGACAAAATTGGGATCGTCGACCATGTAACCAGTGTGATCGTCAAACGGGATGGAAATGTGGAGGCCAGCCGCATGACGCGCCTTGGCGGCGAGTTTGCCATGCTGATGCTGGTTACTGTTTCCGATAAGGAGTTTGCCAATCTGGATCAGGATTTCCAGCAATTGCGAGGCGAGGGATATAACGTCACTCTTTTGCAAACAGAGGAAGATTCAAAGAAATATGCTGGCTGGCTGCCCTATGAGATCGAAGTGACGGGCGCGGACCATGAAGGCATCATCCATGAGATATCGCATCACCTTGCCACGCAGAGCATCAACATCGAAAACATGGATACAAGTTCCGCGCCTGCGCCGATGAGCGGCACGCCCCTGTTTACAATGAAGGGTGTTGTCCTTGTCCCGCCGCATCTGAACCTGCATGTCTTGAGTGACGAACTCGAGGAGATCGGCGATAAATTGAATGTGAATGTCAAAGTGGAAATGGTAAAGTAAGAACAGAAGGCGGAAGGCAGTCAACCTGCCTTCCGCCTTCTGTTTTTTGGAACTACTCGTATCTAAATCTCATAACGCCAATTGAAAAGAAAATTGTGGCGAACCCAAGCAGCACTCCCGCTTCGGGCAGGATTTCCATCAACCCGCCGCCGCGCAGGACGAGATCGAGCAGGCCTTGCATGGCCCATGTTGTCGGTAATATCTTGACGATGGTCTGAACAACAGCGGGGAATAACTCGATTGGATACCAACACCCGCCCATGAGCGCCATCACCATGCCCGCCATGATGCTCAATCCGCTGGCCTGACCTTCGGTCTTGATGAATGTCCCCATTGTCGTGCCGATCGCGCCTGCGGCTAATGCGGCGGCGGTGAGAATGACAAACAAAGCCAAAGGTTCACGTCCCCAGCCAAGTTTCATCACAACAGTTCCGAACAGAATCAACAGGGACATTTGCACAAGCGCCATTACAACTTGACCAGAGATCGTGCCGAGCAGATAGGTTGCCTTGCTTGTCGGTGTGGTGAGTACGCGGCGCAGCGTTCCCTGTTGACGTTCATAAGCAAATAAAGCCGAGATGCCAAACAGCGGAATGAACACCCATGTAATGAGTTGTCCAGCCGACGAACTGGCGCGCGGATCATATTCAATGCGGTCTGGCGTCGAGCCTTCGATGACGGTCACTCGTTCGGGAGCGTCATCTTGCATGGTCTGGGCTAATTTCAAAGCGTCATCAAAATATGCCTGACGGTCTGCCTCGGATTCGAATGTCCCGTTTTCTTCAGCCGTTTTGACGGCATTGTTTGCGGCGTTGACCGCACTGCTGACACTGCGGATGGCGGTCTGTACGGCGCGTTCGGCGACAGTGGCATTTAGATTATTAGGCTGCTGGCGGAAATCCACTTGCGCTGTGCCGTCTTGAATGGCTTGCAAATCCAGATTTGCGGGGATAATCAAAACCACATTTGCGCGGCGTGAGTCGAATTGGCTTTCGGCTTCTTCCAAAGTTAATACTTCGGGCCGTACCGCTGTGGATTTATCCAACTCGGCGATGATGTTTTGCGAGATGACGGTGTTGGCTTGATCTACAACGACAAGACGTACACGATTGTCGTCATCATTTGACGGCGTTCCGCCCGCGAGCAGGAAAGTGAAGATGAGTGGGAGAATAATGAAGAATATCAACTCCGATGAACTGGCAAAACGGACGATGGCGTCCTTCCAGGCAATGGCAAATATTTTTTTCATTTCTGCACCAAGTTCTTTTTGCCGAACAGCAAGACAGAAACCAAAAACAAGATCATGCCCATTGAAAGCAGAGCAGTGATCGGTGCGGAAAGATTCGTCAATGTCCCGCCGAGGGCCAATGTTGTAAACCCGTCCAATGCCCAGGCGTTGGGAGTGATTTTGCTGAAGGCTTGAATCGCGGGCGGCATTTGATCAAGGCTGACGAAACTTCCGCCGAGGATGCCGAAGATCAACATGATGGACATCCCAACATTGGCGACTTGTGCGGGCGTGCGCGCTACGGCGGTGACGAACATGCCCCAGCCTGTTGCGCCAAAGACTGCCGCGAGTACGAGAATAATCACTCCCATTGGGTCGCCCCATTTGAGTTGGAAGAATAACGATGATGCGCCGATGAGAATTAACATTTGCGCTGACCCTGTCAGGAAGATGCCAAAAATTTTGCCGCCTAAAATTTGTGTTGAGCTTGTCGGCGAAACCAGAAGACGCGGCAGTGTGCCCTGCGTTTTTTCAGCGAGGATGGAGCGCCCGCCATAGCTGACGGTGTACATCAAAAACATCAACGCCATACCGGGCGCGAGATACGCGAGGATATCGAACTTAACCTCTTCGCCATCGGCAGTGGATGAATTTATTGTGATTGCAAGCGCACTGTCTGTTGTGTTGGTTTGTAATCGTTCGGTCATGGCCGCGCCCGCAACTTGGGCTTGAGCGGGTGTGATACGTCCGCTGAGCACGAGCTGCAAAATGGATACGCTGCCGCTGACACGGCCTTCTTCCACGCGGCTGAGAAATTCATCCACGATGGCTTTGACGATACCTGCGCCCGTGGGCCGCGATGGGTTGGCGTACACTTCGATTTTTACAAGTTCTGCGGCAACTGCGCTTTGCTGCGGGATGATGGATTGGGTGAAGCCTTCCGGGATGATGACGACTGCCGCAGCTTCGTCTTCGTCAATTAACTGACGGGCCGCTTCGGGGTCGGACCCGATAGCTGGTTCCATCAAATCGGCAAGCTCTACCGAAGTGAATACATCTGCCAATGCGTCACCCAACTGGTCATTATCCAAATTGACGATGATGACGGGAATGTCTGAAAGCCCGCTGTTGTTGCTGCCGCTGAAACGGCCTGTGACGAGGCCGAGACCAAGCGTCAGCACGAATGGCGCGGCCAGCATGAGGATCAGCGCGGCACGGTCACGGAATGCGAGGCGTAAATCTTTGATACCGATGAGGAATGTTTTTAGCATGGGATTCTCTTTATTGGAGTGCAAAGTCTCCCGACTTTGCACCGACGACAGGAGTCGTCGGACTCCTGTTAATCACGCAACGCTCTACCGGTAAGATGCAAAAAAACCGCTTCAAGATTCGGCTCGCGGATATCTATCGAGCGGATCTTGATGCCGCGCTCATTAGCTTTGGTGACAACTGCCGCCAGCACATCTTCTGCCTCGGCGCAGACGATTGAGACTTCATGGTCAACAGCTTCGGCCTGCTGCACGCCTTGAATACCTTTGAGTGATTTGGCGAGCGCTTCTGAATCATCATTCTCGCCGATATGCAGAATCAATGTTTCGGCCTGACCAACCTGTTGAGTGAGTTCCTTCTGCGTGCCGAGAGCGATCAACTCACCGTGGTCAATGATGCCGACACGGTTGGAAAGTTCCTCGGCTTCCTCCATGTAATGCGTGGTGTAAAGCAGAGTCATGCCTTGTTTGTTCAAGTCTTTGACCGTATCCAAAATCGCGCGGCGTGACTGCGGGTCAATGCCGACAGTGGGCTCATCCATAAAAAGCAGGCGCGGCTTGTGGAGCAACCCCACACCAATGTTGACTCGGCGCTTCATGCCGCCTGAAAAAGTTTTGACTCGGTTCTTGGCTTTATCGGTCAAGCCAATTTGCTCGAGCACTTCATCCACCCGCATGTTGAGCGACTTGCCGCTTAAGTTATACATCTGTCCCCAGAAGATTAAGTTCTCGCGGGCAGTCAAGTCTTCATAGAGCGCGAGGTCTTGCGGCACTACACCGATCACGCCGCGCACAGCCATCGGGTCTTTTGTCACTGAATGTCCGCCAATGACCGCTTCGCCTGAAGTGGGTGTGTATAAAGTGGATAGCATGGATATGGTTGTGGTTTTTCCCGCGCCGTTTGGCCCAAGTAAGCTAAATATTTCCCCTTCTTCGATATTAAACGACACACCTTTTACTGCCTGAAAGTCACCATAATTTTTAGCGAGGTTTTGGACTTCGAGAATATTGGTCATGAGAACTCCTTGTCTTAAGTCTGAACCTACCTACGAGAAAAACTGCCAACAGGTTGCACTGATTACTGATCACTGATCACTTCCTTCGCAATCTTCACCAACTCCCTCGCGATGCCTTCCATGATTTCATCGGGCACGCCATCCATCGCCTGCGATTGGACTCGCGTATCAATTTCATCGTTGACATAATCCACGACGATGAGTTCTTTTGCCAGCGCGATTTCTGTGGAGAACCAGTCGAGTCTGCAAATGGATGCGATGCGCTTCGTGACGTCCCTCAGCCTGCTC
>JACRBH010000035.1 GCA_016234535.1 Chloroflexota bacterium | reverse complement strand
GTTTTATGGGGCGCAAATACGGAGAGGTCTCCGAAGAGATGAAGATGGTTCCCTACAAGGTCCTGCAGTCCTCCAACGGGGACGCCCAGGTCCATATCTCCAATACCAACAAGGACTACAGCCCGCCGGAGATCTCCGCCCGCGTCCTCATGAAGCTCAAAAAGGCGGCCGAGGAATACCTGGGAGAAAAGGTCACCGAGGCCGTCATCACCGTTCCCGCCTATTTTAACGACAGTCAGCGCCAGGCCACAAAAGATGCGGGCAAGATCGCGGGTCTGGAAGTTTTACGCATCATCAACGAGCCGACAGCGTCCGCGCTGGCCTATGGGCTTGATAAGAAAAAGAACGAAACGATTTTAGTCTTCGACCTCGGCGGCGGTACGTTTGACGTATCTGTACTGGAAGTGGGCGAAGGCGTGATCGAAGTTAAATCCACGAACGGTGATACACATCTCGGCGGTGATGACTGGGATCAGAAGATTACCAACTGGGCGGCAGATGAATTCAAGAAAGATCAGGGCATTGATCTGCGGGCTGACAAGCAGGCATTACAACGCTTGCGTGAGGCTGCAGAAAAAGCAAAGATCGAGCTCTCCACCGTGATGGAAACAGAAATCAACCTGCCCTACATTACAGCCGACGCGAGCGGCCCGAAACATTTGCAATTAAAACTCAGCCGCGCTAAATTTGAGCAGATGACCGATGACCTGCTTGCTCGTTGCCGCAAGCCATTTGAGGCCGCGCTCAAAGACGCAAGTTTGTCTGCCGATAAACTCGATGAAGTGGTTCTGGTTGGCGGTTCATCGCGCATGCCAATGGTCCAGGATTTGGTTCGCAAACTGACGAACGGCAAAGAGCCGAATAAAGGCGTCAATCCCGATGAGGTCGTGGCAATTGGCGCAGCCATTCAAGGCGGTGTGCTCGGCGGCGAAGTGAAGGATATTTTACTGCTGGATGTGACCCCGCTCTCACTTGGTGTGGAAACAATGGGCAGTGTCATGACGGTTATGATCGAACGCAACACGACCATTCCAGTCCGCAAGACTGAAACATATTCCACTGCCGCAGATAACCAGACGGCCGTTGATATTCACGTTCTACAGGGCGAGCGCCCAATGGCAAATGACAACATGAGCCTTGGAAGGTTTAGGCTGGATGGAATTCCACCGGCGCCGCGCGGTATTCCCCAGGTGGAAGTAACCTTTGATATCGATGCGAACGGCATTCTGCATGTTACTGCCAAGGATAAGGCGTCGGGCAAGGAACAAAAGGTGACCATCACCGCTTCGACCAACCTGAACAAGAACGATATTGACCGCATGGTGCAGGAAGCGCGCAAGAACGAATCTGCCGATAAGGCGCGCCGTGAATTGATCGAGGTAAAAAACAATGCTGATAATCTCGTGTATCAAACTGAAAAGGCATTGCGCGACCTTGGCGAAAAAGTGCCTTCCGCGGAACGCGGTTCCATTGAAAGCCAGATCAATGATTTGAAGCAGGCCGCGCAAGGTGAAGATGTTGCAAATATCAAGAAGCACACGGAGACCCTGCAAAACGCATTCCATGCTTTGAGTCAACAGCTTTATTCACAAGACGGCCCGCAGGCGCAGGGACAGCCGCAAAGCGGAGGGCAGTCTGCCCCTCAAGACGGTGACGTGATCGACGGTGAAGTAAAAGAATAGATAAATATTTAGCCCCGGTTTTTTTGCGAAAAACCCGGGGCTTTTATTATCGACTGCGTAAAAATTTCTCGAAATCACTTAATGCCACGCGGGCGGTCATATCCAAATTCAGGGGCGTCACTGCGACCATTTTCTTCTTTCGCAAAACATATACATCGGAATCTTTGTCTTCATTTTCAAGTGATGCTGACTCTTTATATGTAATTGCTCCGGGGGCATCCCATGAGTCTCTTTTCGCTGGGACGGGTTCGTAATATCGAAGACGAGAGAGTCTTGTCGTTTGCCACTCAGTTGTCGGCGTAGCCTGACTCGGCACTTCCACTTTTATCAAATCCACTCCCGCTGAAAATTTCCTTTCAAGAATCAATCTGGCAAAGTAAGCGGTGAAAAATCCCGCTGTGGTAAAGTCTATATCTTCCGAGTGGGTCAGATGATATTGGGTTTCTGTTTGAAGTGAAACGGCCAGCGAAAGAATACCCAGGGCTGCGCCTTCCATGGCAGCGCCCACTGTGCCGGAGATGGTAATTCCCAAGCCAACATTCTCACCATAATTAATTCCCGAAACGATCAAGTCAGGCCTATGTGGGACGATTTCCAAAACGCCGTGCAGGACCGATTGTGCGGGGGAGCCTCCAACTGCATAAACGGTCCACTCCTGACCGTTGACCTGCACCTGTTCCTTGCGAATGGTCCCATCTGACGTACTGGGCAGGCTGCGTCCCATGCCCGAAGATTGCTCGCGCGGCGCGGCGACAGTCACATACCCGATCTTTGAGAGTTCACTCGCCGCAGCCCATAAGCCGGGTGATCGGATACCGTCATCGTTCGTCAAAAGTATATGAGGCTTTGTTTTTTCCATGTCACCCATTATAAGCAATAATATGCGGAGGGTATCAGTTTGTTTTATATGTTTTCCCGGCAGGACTCGAATATATCCCTTGATGGGGCGTGTGACTATCAAAACAAAAACCGCCTTCATTGTGAAGACGGCTTGTTGTGCTCCCGGCAGGACTCGAACCTGCGACCTATTGCTCCGCAAGCAAGCGCTCTAATCCACTGAGCTACGGAAGCGTTTTTTGTGCGGCTGGTATTTTACTGTACTATCATGAGAGGGTCAAGGTGCTTGACTGACTTTGAGCATCACAGTAAAATCAGGGCTCTTGCGGGAGTCGCCAAGTGGTAAGGCATCAGCCTTCCAAGCTGATATTCGTGGGTTCGAATCCCATCTCCCGCTCTCACAAGTGCTTCAGTGTCACGTTTCATGTGTCAAGTTGCGTGACACTGAACACTGGAGCACTTGACATGTTAATGCTGGGCCCGTGGCGCAGTGGTTAGCGCAGGCGACTCATAATCGCTTGGTCGCAGGTTCGAATCCTGCCGGGCCCACAAGTATGTAATATGTAACAAGAAAACAGTCGAATTCATCGACTGTTTTCTTGTTAATTTAGTTGCTCAAACATTTTTTCGTAAATACCCGGCGCAGCGGCAAGGATGGATTGCGGTGCGGAAATATAATCCGGTTTCCCATCTATAGCTGTGACGCGCGCACCGGCTTCTTCCGCGATGAGGCCGGCGGCGGCGATATCCCAGGGTTTGAGAGTCAGCTCCCAGAATGCGTCGAAGCGGCCCGCAGCTACGTAGCAACCGTCGAGTGCAGCAGAGCCGAGTCGGCGCACACCTTGGGTCATTTTGGCGAGTTTTTCAAAATTTTTAAAGTTATCTTTGTTTGTGTTCCACGTATCGTACGGAAAGCCCGTAACCAGCAAACTCTTTTGGAGTTCGGTTGTGTTGGATGCATGAATTGATTTTCCGTTAAGGAACGCGCCTTTGCCGCGTTCGGCAGAAAACATTTCATCGCGGAGCGGGTCGTATACTGCGCCAAGTTTTACGATTCCACCAGAAGCATACGCGATGGATACACAGAAGACAGGGATACGATGCGCGTAATTCACAGTTCCGTCGAGAGGGTCAATGTACCAGATGCCTTCATTGTCGCCTTTCGTTTCACCGCTTTCTTCGGCAAGAATATGACTATCGGGAAAATGCGACTGGATTTCTTTTATCAAAAATGCTTCCGAGGCATGGTCTGTTTCTGTGACGAGGTCAATGACGCCTTTATAGTTGATCTGATGTTCCTTGTTGTAACCATCGCGCAGGATGGCGCCTGCTCCGTGAGCAAGTCGTTCTATATCGGAAAGGGCTGGTTTCATGGTTAATCTCTCCAAATGCGGCGGCCAAGTGCGGAAAGGGCAAATTCAACGGCGAGGATTGCTGTCCGATTTTGCACATCAAGAATCGGGTTGACTTCGACCAGATCCATCCCGACTAATTTCCCCGTTTCGGCGATCAATTCACAGGCAAGATGAGTCTCGCGCTGTGAGAGTCCGGCAGGGACGGGGGTTCCGACCCCGGGCGCATGTTCAGGATCAAGCGCATCCAGATCGAGGGAAAGATAAATGCCATCCACATCGCGGCTGACGCGTTCGATTGCTTTCTCGACGACCGAGACCATGCCATATCGATCAATTTGTTCCATGCCCATGACCAAAGCGCCGGCATTGCCCAGGTTTGCTTTTTCACCAGAGTCGAGATCGCGCGCGCCGATAATGGCTATCTTTGACGGGTCAACTACGGGAATTGCCTCATCCCATAATTGCACGAGGCTTTTATCTCCGAGCCCGGCCAGAACAGCCAGTGACATGCCGTGGATGTTGCCAGAGGGTGTGGTTTCGGCGGTATTAAAGTCGGCATGGGCGTCGATCCAGATTACACCGATCTTTTTGTTGCGAGCCGCTCCACGCACAGAGCCAATGGACAGGCTGTGATCTCCGCCGAGGACAAGCGGGAAATTCTTTGCTTGTATGGAGGTAGACACGGCTCCCGCTATACGCCGCGACATGGGAATGATGCAATCGATATATTTCAGTTTTGGATTCGTGATCCTGCACATTTCAGCAATGGGAACTTCCACATTGCCTTCATCGCGCACGTTATACCCAATCTCTTCCAGTTTTTTTTGTAGATGTGAATAGCGGATTGCGCTTGGACCCATGTCTACACCGCGGCGGTCTGCGCCGAGATCTATGGGAACGCCGATAATGTCTATTTGCATAAAAACCTCTCAACTTGATATTTATTTATTGTATAGGGTGACCAGGTTTCGCCCATTGTTTTTGGATTGATACAAAGCCTTGTCCGCCGCTTGCAAGACGGATTCTCCATCCATTCCATGTAATGGAAAACTGGCTACACCCGCCGAAAATGTGGCATGTAATTTCAACCCCTCATATTCGAAGACAGTGGATTCAAAAGTTCGCCTCCAATTTTCGGCGCGTTCATATGCAGATTGGAGCGTGGTGTTTGACATGAGGATGATGAATTCTTCGCCCCCATACCTGCAAACGATATCCTCGCGGCGGGTGTTGCCAACAAGGAATTGAGCTATGGATTGCAATACCACATCGCCACACTTGTGTCCGTAGGTATCATTGAAATTCTTGAAATAATCCACATCCAAAATAACGATTGAGATGGGTTTCTCCTCTCGTTTAGCCCATGAAATTTCTCTATCCAGAGATTCTGCCAAAAAACGCCGATTGTAAACATTTGTGAGCGGATCATGGATTGCCTGTTCCTGCAACATGATTCGAAGTGTCTCGTTTTCTGCCAGTTGGATTCTGAGTTCATTTGCCAGATGCTTATGCTCGGTAATATCATGCGCCACAATAACGCGCCCAAGCAAATTGTTGAGATGATCGTGCAGGGGAGACACCATGAGTTCCAACGTATGCTGTGGGTCGCCAGGGATGACAATTTCCTCGCGTATCTGGTTTGTAAATTGATATTGCTTCACCAGTTCAGGCCAGGCCCGAAACACGACCGCTGTATCCTTGCCGATGATCTCTTCAGCGGTTTTTCCCAGCCAATTTTGAGCCACCACATTTGCATCCAGGATGCGATTGTGGGCATCTAAAACGAATACCATTTCGGGAATATGCTCCATGACGGTATGGCGCGCGATGGGAATCAAATCAAAAATGCGCAGTCCAACCACGCCAAATGCGATCAGTGCGGCACTGAGCGTAAAGGAAATGGGCGTAAGATCAATGTGGATGGAGAAGGCGGGAATTAAGCTGGGCGCAGCCTGATAAATAATGTTGAATACTACCGGTATCAATACTGCACCGATCAAGGTGAACATTTGTCGGCGATATATGTTGCGGTATTGAAACGCACGCCAAATTAATAATCCCATGCTGATTAGTTCGAGCAGGTAGGGATAAAATAAAACAAACCTGTACCATGGTCCGCGTTCAATGACCAAAGGCCCGCCATTGGCTGAAACAGGGTGTATGGAAGCATAATAGTAGTGGAACCAGTTTTCCGAAAATAAAATTATTATGGATATAAGCGGAAGGATGAAGAACAAAGCGCCTGTGTATTTGGTCAACCATTTATCCAGCCGCGTATATTGGAGCGTGAAGAAAAGCCATAATACAGGCACTGTCGAAATGCCGATATTTTCAAACTTTAACCAGAAACGTTTTAGTTCCAGCGATGGAACGACAGTAATCATGGCATATCCAAAGTTCCATATAGCGAGCATGGAAAGCATGAGTACGAGGGAACTTAATCCCGGTGCAGACGGTCTTCGCATTAACAGGGCGGCAATGACCAGGGCCGCCACTGCGTTTAGAAATAATATGGAGGCGAAAATAATCCACTGAATGTTCAAAAGAAGATCACCTGTATTTAAGATTAAACAGCGGAGTATTCCCGCTGTTTCCATCCGACTATGCCGTTCTATAGTACCCCACATCCACTGAATACACGCGTCCGCGTTTGATGACCTGCTTTACAAGATTCGTTCCATAGCGATATCCTACCTGACGATAATCCGGCACAGACAGGATGAGCATGTCTGCCTGTTTACCAGCCTCGATGGAACCGATCGAATCTGACCTGCGGATTGCGTGGGCGGAATTGATAGTGGATGCCGCGATGGCTTGTGCGGGCGTCAGTTTCATGGTGCGGCAGGCCAGTGCTATGACAAATTGCATCGACTCGTTCCATGTTGTTCCCGGATTGCAATCGGTGGCGAGGGCGAACAACGCATCTGCTTCGATTAACTTTCCGGCGGGCGTGTAATTTTTTTCGGCAAGACCGAATGGCGTACATGGGAGTGAAACTGCCACGGTATCTGATTTTGCCAATGCTTGAATATCAGCATCGGATGTCCGCACCAGATGATCTGCGGAGGCTGCGCCTAATTCTGCCGCGAGAGATGCGCCGCCGAGGTTGTCAAATTCGTCAGCGTGGATCTTGAGTGGGAATCCCAGCGACCCGGCCCGGGTCAGGATTTGACGCGATTGCTCAAGGTTGAACGCTCCCGTTTCGCAGAAGACATCCACAAAAGGAAGTGAGAGTCGCGGCGCGTGTGTCTCCCACCATTCTTTTAACATGGGCAGCATTGTGTTGGCTACTTCGTCTGTGTATCCTTGCGGATTGTCTTTGAATTCAGGCGCTATCGCGTGTGCGCCGAGGAAGGTGATGGCAAGGTCGAGTGGGCTTTCATCATCCAATGCGAGCAGGGCTTTGAGCAGGCGCAATTCGGTGGATGTTTGCAAGCCGTAGCCCGTTTTTGCTTCGGCGGTGGTTGTGCCATGCGCAAACATTTTCAAGAGGCGCGGCCGAGTCTGCGCGATGAGCATTTCCATGCTGGCGGTGCGGGTGGCTTTGACGGTTGAAATAATACCGCCGCCCGCTGTAAGAATGTCGAGATATGCCATGCCGCCCATCTTCATCTCGAATTCGTTGGCGCGGTCGCCCGCCCAAATAAGATGCGTGTGCGGGTCCACAAAGCCAGGCATAAGAACACATTTTCCCGCATCGAGAGTTGGTTCATCGGGATAGGCGTTCCTGAGTTCGTCAGTAGTGCCGACTGCGACGATCTTTTCATCGCGGACAACGACCGCGCCGTTTTCTATGATGCCAAGCGTGCCGAGAGCATGTCCGCGCTGCGGGCCGCCTGCAAGGGTGAGGAGTTGGGAAGCGGAATGAATGAGCATTTTTTGCCAACCTTTATTGTGTTTGGTAGGTGGTATTTAACCACAGAAAGTCCCTGAGGGGAGAAATGCAAATGATTCTTTTATGCTTGGTCAATTTACAAGGGATGATTAGGGCTGATGCCGGGATTTTTTTGATTTGACGGCCTAACATAGTTGCTAGGTTTAATGTCCGGGATGGCTTGCCTTTTCCCATTGTTCATGTAGAATGAAAGTGATCGTTTTACTTATCGCATAAGATACTTATCTTTTTGTGAAAATCATGATTTTGTTTGGTAAATTATGCGATGCCAAATCCAAAAGAAAGGAGGTATTTTCCCATGTTATTCTCGCCCAGAGAAAAAGGCCAGGGTCTTGTTGAATATGCTTTGATTCTTGTTATGGTAGCCATCGTTGTTATTGTGGTTTTGATGATCCTTGGACCGCTTGTCGGCAACGTGTTCAGCAAAATCAACTCCAGCCTTACCTCCTCCTAAATTTTAAAATTAATTTTATAAGTTTTTGTTTTATACCAATGAATGCTGTGAATTTTGAGGATAAATGGGCAATAAATTTATCCTCAAAATTCACAGCATTCTTTTTAACAGATAAAGTATTTTGCCATATATTTCTTTCGTTTTCGAAAGGCTAACATAATTGTTAAGAAAATATGCAATTAGGTACTTGTATTTTTTTAGGGTTCAAGTAAAATGAAATCAATCTTAGGAGGCCTTCCTGAGAAATCCAAAAGAAAGGAGATACTTTCCCATGTTATTTTCACCCAAAGAAAAAGGCCAGGGTCTTGTTGAATATGCGCTGATTCTCGTTTTGGTAGCTATCGTCGTTATCGCGGCTTT
>JACRBH010000024.1 GCA_016234535.1 Chloroflexota bacterium | reverse complement strand
TTACTTTCTTATCGTTTCAATCCCCTGCATCGGGGAATTTTTTTTCTTACTATCAAGGGAAAGCAGCGGCGGATACGTCCATCCTGACGTTTCAATCCCCTGCATCGGGGAATTTTTTTTCTTACTCACGTTCATGCTTCGAGACTTCGAGACGTCAAGATGTACGTTTCAATCCCCTGCATCGGGGAATTTTTTTTCTTACGCGCGGGCACTTCCATACTGGCTCACGTGGCCGACGTATCGTTTCAATCCCCTGCATCGGGGAATTTTTTTTCTTACTCAAACTCACTACCCCACTTCAGAAGTTGAATACATGGTTTCAATCCCCTGCATCGGGGAATTTTTTTTCTTACCTGGAGTATAGGGAAGAAGCATGGATACTAGCCAGAAGTTTCAATCCCCTGCATCGGGGAATTTTTTTTCTTACTACCAGACGTACATGGTGGTGGCGGAGGAGCCGAACAGTTGTTTCAATCCCCTGCATCGGGGAATTTTTTTTCTTACGCTCTGGCTAAGGCGGTACTTGACGCTCATCGAGACGTTTCAATCCCCTGCATCGGGGAATTTTTTTTCTTACTCTGGCTTTTTTATCGCCATGAATCGAAGGTAATCGCATTGTATCACTGTTTACCGCCCGCTTGTACCAAGCTTGCGAACCTCAGAGACAGCAAGCGAAAATTCATGCAAAACTTGCACACTCCTGTTGCATGGAAACTCAACCATGCGCTTGTAAACCCGCTCAAACTCATTTACCCGCTCCATTTCGGCTTTTACGAAGGGTAATCGAAGCCATGCGAAATCCTTCACAGCCTGCGGCGTTTGCAGAAATAAGCCTACTTGCATAAAATCACAACATGGCTGAAACATACCCTGTATTGTATATCATTTTTACTTTGTTAAATGCTGTTCGCCGCGGCATCGAGAGAAAAAATATATGGCGCGAGTTTCGCAGGCAAAAAATCACTCTTAAACCACGACTGGCCTTCTGGATCGCATTGTGCAGAGAATTGGGAATTATCACCGAACGTGAAGGTCAGCTAAGAGTGACAAGCCACGCGCGCGCCTGGTGCAATAAAACAGCGGAAGAACAAGCCTTCCAATTGATCGCATCCTGGCAAAATGCGCCTAAAAATCAAAGAGCGCGCCAATTTCGTAAAAAACTGTTATGGAAATTACAACATGATAAACCGCTCACCAGCAAGGATTTGAAGGCTTTCAACGGGCTTGCAGCATTGGGATTTATATCGGAAGGCAAATTAAGTGCATGGGGAAAATTATTCATCAAAGGCGAGGGAACACCACCCACGCAAAAACCTGTCGATCCATGCGCCATTAAAGAAGATCATTTCATCGCCTTGATTCCACAGCATACTGACCTCTTATGGGATATTGAAAATCACCTGCGCCCATCCATACCTGGCAAATATCCCCTCACAAAACGTGCGCTGGGTTTTCATAAAGAAGATCCGCAGATGCTGATTGACTTGCTCGAAAAGGGTCTGCAAACAAAAATCCCTGCGTACACAAAGGCGATGATTTTCGGTCAACCTTCGGTACGGGTGGCTGAGGGCGTCATTATTGAGTTCTCTACCCCGGGGGAATTGGCTCAATTACGCCGACAGCCTGTATTCAGGGAATATATTGAAGAGTTTCTTTCTCCACAACGCGTGCTGGTTCCCGCTCAAAAAGCAAAAAAACTTTTTCAACTGCTCCAACGGCGCGGCGCGTTCATCCAGCAAAACGAGGAACAGCCCAAAGTTGAAAAGAAGCGCACTCACTTCCCGCAAAAAAAGATTTTACAGCCGATCATTGGAAATAGCGCGCCTAAATTAACCGTTATCGAAAAATACAAACAACTGGGTCAGGCATTGGATGTGCTATACCGCGCTCCTGGGTATCCAGCTGAACAAAGGCGCATTACCCCGCTCTTCATTGAAGAGCGGGGCGCAATCACGTACGTGATTGCGTACTGTCAGACTCGCCGTGCTCAACGCATGTTTCGGCTGGATAGAATGGAAGTACCGGGGACGTGGTAGCCAGTAATTATTTTGATGTCATTGGCGCTTCTGTCTATCTGACCGCCGCCCTACTTCCTTCCGCGCCAAAACATCACACCAGCCACGAACGCCGCCAGCCAGAGCGCCAAATGATTCTTCTTCGCCGCCCGTAACAAAAAGTTTGGAACTTCAGTTATCGGCTGTGCCCCCGACTTTATATTTTTCAGGATGTTGAGTAACTTGCGCATGGTTTTCTCCTTTAAACATAATCAAAAAAAACTCTGTGTCTTTGTGGTTATGTCAAAATAAATATTCTTTCTTCTACTCTTCGCTCGTCACCAAGCCGCTCAATGCGCTTGACATCCTCTGCGCCTAAAAAATACAAGCGTACGCTGTCTTCGCGATCAATCAACTTGATCAGTCTTCTTCGGAGATCATCGATCTGCTTCGGCTTGAGATTACATTCGAACACGCTATACTGCACGCGCATCCCAAAGCCCTCCAAAGTCTTCATCATCTTGTATCTGCGGCGATTGGAAGGGCTGTCATAACTAACAATGAGAAACTGAGTGTTCATAATGTCCACTTCTCCCTTCTCCTAGCGGGAGAGGGGTTGGGGGTGAGGGATTTATCTCACTGTAAATGGCACATATTCGCTCGCCTCACCCAGGATCAAACGCGCCATTGCCTGCGCCTGCATCTGAAAGATGTAACGATACGAAACCTGCTGGTTGTGATAGTTAAACATGCTTTCATCGTTTACACGATTTTCATACATCGCAATGATCTTCTCGCGCCCGCTTGCAGCCAGATACACCGCGTGAATACTACCGAGCGGCTGTTCGTTTTCATCGCGTTCACTCTCCTTCTCTGAGAGATCAACCTGCTCAAAATCAGCCAGCGAAACATACGGACGATTGACAGCTTCCATTACAATCGAATCGGCCACGATTGGGCGAAACTCTTCCATTAAATCCAGCGCCATCGAAGGGCGACCATAATCGATCACATGGAAGAAACCGAGATATGGATCCAGCCCGATCAATTCGCAGGCAGTGGTCACATCGCGTAACACAAGAGAATATACAAACGAAAGCAGGGCATTGATCGGGTCGGGCGGCGGATAGTAAGCGCGGCGATCAAAATTCCACGAGCCTCCCTCGGAAGGAGGTCGCAGCATGTTGCGTAGCAGGCCGAAATATTCGCGAGCTGCCTGTCCCTCCATACCGCGCAATTGATCGGCATCCTGCGCAGTCCCCAATCGCTTGATCATCTCCTCCATCCCATTCAGAGCACGCCCCGCCCACTCTGCCCCCTCTGCATGGCGCCGCACCACCGCCCGCTGGTTGACGATCTTGCCATACACAATATTCTGCGCCGTCTGCAAGGCAAACAATGGATCAGATGCCAGCAATGACTGCTGATGTCGCAGTCGTCCATTTTTATGTTCCGCGCCAATGATCCGCGCAACATGTCCGCCGCCGCCAGTTTGATAAACAATATCGACCTTATTGCGAATCAGCGCGTGAAGAGTTGAAGTGGTGATCCCCACACCTCGTCCCATTAAAACCACCTGATCGATTTTGATGAGCGGTACAGCCTCCAGAATTTCATCGCCACGTTTCACAATTAATCGATCGTGTTCCTTGTGCAACTGTGCGCCTGGTTGAGATAAATATAGTGTGGACATTTTTTCTCCTTCTTTCATTTGATCACTGCGCCGAGCCATTCCAACTGCTGCTCGGGCGATAAGATGTGTGTCTTGGATAAATTTACCTTCAAGTGCAATCTCCCAAGGGAGCGAAGCGCCTCGTTATACGCCGTCTCCGCCCTTTCCTGTGAGGGGCAAAGAATGACCCAATCATCGGCAAAGCGTGCCAAATGAAAGCCACTGCCGAGTATGCTTACATCAAAAGGATGCAAATAAATATTCGCAAGCAAGGGCGAAAGCGGGCTGCCCTGCAAAACTCCAACCGGGGATGGGCCTGCTTTGCGATTCATCAAATAGGCAGTCGCTGCCGCTACAACTGCCACACCTGCGAATCCACCCACAGCCATCGCATTCTTTTTCAACAGCCTTCTGCCCGCTGGGGTTGAAATAGCTGTCTTCATCAACGTACCCGCGCTGATAAATAAACCCGATACGTGCCTGCGTAAAAAGCTGACGCCAATCATCGTTCCGCTCACAACTGCCTGTCGGATAGCATTGGTGCGAATTTGAGAAACAACCGCATTTCTCTCAGGGTATGGGGCGTTCGGGTCAGCAGAATCAACGCCCATCGGGGGATATGGTGCGGGATCGTCATAGTAATATCCACCATAACCACCGTATGGATTTGAGCGCTGAGCGAAAGATTCCATTATCCATTCAAGACCCTGTCTGGCGAAACTTTTTACGCCCTCCAATCGTTTGGCAAATTGCATATCTACGGTTTGCGGCGGTCCCATTTGCATCACGCCTACATCCAGCCATTTTTGAACGAGTTCAATGACACGTATATCTTTGATCTTGTGCGATAAAAAACCAAGCAAGAGATCATGGTCAAGTGTGTCAAAGCACGAGGCGATATCGCCATCTACCACCCATCGATTTTCCTGTGTGCGCGTTTTCTGCGCATACGATATAGCCTGCTCAAGCGAAATTCCGGGGCGGAAGCCAAAACTGCACGGAAGGAAGTCAGGTTCCCACAAAGGCTCAAGAACCTGTTGTGCTGCGCGTTGCGCCACGCGGTCACGAACTGATAGAATGGCAAGTACACGTTGCTTTCCATTCGCCTTTGGAATGGAAAAATAGGTGGGTTGTGCTGGCTGATATCTATTCTTCATCAACATATCACGCAGAACTTTGATTTGCGTGGTAAGGTCTTTTTCAAACTCCACCAGTGAAACACCATCTGACCCAGAAGCGCGATGACGGCGATACCTTGGGATATTACCACGCACTGTGCGCCATGCAGATAAAAGATTCTCTGGAGCGGCAATCAACTCAAGCATTTTGGTTGTCATTTGTTCCTCTCACTTTCTTCTGAGATCAGATCAGATTTGGTGGCCAATACCACATGCCCGCTATCTAAAAAGAGAACCCATTTGCAAGCCCGTCCATAGGTTAGGTCGATCAAGCGCCCCTCTTTGCGCGCCAGATTCACCGCGCGGCGGATCGGGGTTGAATCGAAGCTACCAACTGCCACAATCCGTTTGCGCGCCACGCTTCCGCCAGGACCGATCTCGATAAACTCGTTCATTTGGATTCCTTTTCATTCACAGCGTCATTTGCCAATGCGTCTGCCAGGCGGTTCTGCTCACGCGGAATATGGTGAAACGTGACCTTTTCAAACTGGATGGTTAATTCGCGCAAACGTATCTGCGATTGGCGCAAGGCTGGCGCGTGGGCTGTGGCTATTCCACACATTTGATGAACCATCACTTGACTATCGCTATATAACTTGAGCTCGCGCGGAGGGTTTCGTAAAGCGCAAATATGTTCCAGAGCCATGATGGCTGCAGCATATTCCGCTTCATTGCAAGTCATGCGTTTGTCACGCCTGCCCCACCAGTGAATGATCTGTCCCTTCTCATCGCGCACGATTGCGGCCAGTCCGCTCGCGCCGCGTTCAAGCCGAATCGCGCCATCGGTGTTAATAATGTAAAGCCGTGGGCGTGAAGAAAAGATGTTCATGTCTGCTCATTATTTTCAAGAGTGATCTGCCCGCGCTCAAAGATATAATTAAGCGACGAAAGCGGGATCATCATGCGCACGCGACAGCAAATTGCGACCAGCGGATCATCGGTGCTGACAACCGCCCAATCCTGTTCATCATTTTTAAAGACTGGATACAGAGATGACGTCAGCGGCTCCCTGCATTGAAAGAAGCGCATTTGAAATGAAGAACCGCTCCCAGCCTGGTCGAAATTCGGACGAAGCAGGGGCACCGCTCCCTGAAGCATGGAAACAGCAAGCGCATTCGCATCCTTGCCATCGCGGTGATGAAGTGCCTCTTCCAAATCTGTATTAGATAAAGGCAGATATATTTGTTGGCAGAAATCCCCCAGCCGTTCTTCAAATGTTTTGAGATTCGACTTATGCCAGTCATTCAGGAAGCCCTTCTCGGTTAGCAATGTGTGACGGAATCCCTCCTGCGGCCGCTTGCCATAATAGTACGCCCAAGACAGCACTGGTTCATCCAATGCTGAGAGTCGAAACAGCGACGATGAGGCGATCAATTGAACAATGCGGTCAGTGAACTGTCTTTGCAATTTATCCAGCGTCGATTGCAGACGTTTCAGCGCTTTTGCGTGTTTATCCAGCGCAGTTGTCCAGTTTGCGCTCAAGTCAGTCAGATGTCTGGCAACGCTCTCTTTCATCCATGCTTCATATTTTTGCTCCAGTAAACGTACGCAAGCCTGGCGCAGGTCGGTCAGCGTTTTCAAGTCCCTGTACAAAAAGATCAAATTAAAAAGTTGAATCACAGGTTTCCTAAAAAGAGCAGGCAGATGAAAAAACCAGCGCGGCGGCTTCGGAAGCAGCAGCATGGTCTGGTTTAGCGCTTCCAAACTGGAACGAATTCGCGTATTCCAATCCTGTTCGATGGCCGAGATGTCACCCGGGAGCGATTGCCCCCTCTGTAAGATTTTGCGTATCTGCTCGATTACCATCTGCGCTGAACGGACTCCGCCGGGATACAGGCGTGTTTGCTGTGGCAGCGATTGAACGAACTGCGCCAACTGTTCAAGAAATTCACTGTTCAATTCGCTGGCGTTTTTCTGGATCAAATCTGTCTGCGCGGGTAATTGTTTTTCCTTGAACGCAGTTTCATAAGATTGAATGGTCTTCACCCAGTCTTCCATGGGTACATCTTCAAATTGCAGGCCTGAGAAATGAAGATCGACTCCTGTTTCTCCATGCGGCTGAAAGATGGACTCACGGAACAGACGGTTCATCCACGCTTGAAGATTAGCAAAGTTCAGCGCAAATTCCGCAGCTAATTCCTCCACTGGCATGGGATCTGGTACGATCTTTGAATGAAATTCCGCTGTAACAATCTCCGCTCCCAGGCGCATGGCACATGCTTTTTGAAGCAGCTCCACGTCAAAGATCAATATTGTGGCAGAGGCGCCGCAAAAATACGCCCGTCTTTCCTCTACATCCAATTGTGTTACTTGATGCGCAAGGTGCTGTGCCAATCCGCCCGAAAGCAAAGCCAGCAGGAAATTTCCCAAAATGGTCTGTAACTCAACGGCATCACGCGCCTCCCATATCCCTTCCTTATACCGGTCAAAGAGATATATCTGCGGCATGTTCGACTGCTCTCCACTTTCCAAAAATACCTGAAGGTTCCCTAAAGCGACGCCAGCATTGGCGGTCAAGACAGGATCATCTGAAAATACCGCCGAACTCAACAGGAGATGAATTTTTGCATACGGCTCATCGGTCAGCAAAGATTCGATCATGGGCAGAATGATCTCCAATACGGCGGACTCTGGTTCTGCAAGATCAGCCACAACGATCACATCCAATGGGAGGGCAGTCTTTGCCCCCAGGCCAACTTCGATCAGTCTTTCGTGGGATCGCAGTTCATGCAAAGCGGAACGAATGCCGCTCTTGACTCCTTCCATTCCATCGCGCATCTGCTCATGAATTTGCTCTCGCGTTAAACTGCCTGATCGCCTTCCCTGCTCCATTTCGCAGGCAGGTATTAATTCCGTTTTTTTGGCATGCAGATTCAACGTTAGAAAACGTGTCGTCGAGTTGCGGCGCGGATCGCTTCTGAAGAAGATGCGCTCCACATCCATAACGGCAGAAACAAGTGAATTCCCAACCGACAACACAAGTGCAGGCGAGGAAATCATGGGGAGAGTAGTGGTCATGTCTTCCTCCTCATAACTTCCCAAGCTGTTGCTGTTTGCAGATCAGCGCGCGGATCTCATCATCATACTGCTTGCGCAGATCGCCGTCCGGCGTCATACGGGAAAGAGCCTGCTTGTATTCGGCGATGCGCTCATCCAACAGACGGATCGCGGCCTGATTACCCATATTGACAATATCGCGTTCGATCAGACCTTCGGCAACGCGCAGGAAGTCGTCTCTTTGCACGAAAGCATCTTCTGCTTTTTCGCGTCCCTGATCAAGACGCGATTCACGCTGCGGGCGGATGTTGCGGTTCACGTATTCCTTTTCAGGGTCGAAGTAATAGAATGAACCAACTTGTATGATGTATCCGAACGCAGCCGCACTTGCGAATATATGCCGTACTTCCATCTTTTCTTCTGGAATGACTTCATCAGCATGGAATGCTTCAGGGAAGGTATGCAGCGGATCCAGACCTTTGCGTCTCACATCGTAGTACGACTTGTAGTCCTGCATATCGCGCAGGAGAAATGCAGGCAGTCCATGTTGGACGCGGGCAAAGTCAATCCGATGTTTGAAGCCCGTGGATTTGACTTCATACTGCGGGTCGTCTCGATATTTTTGCGGGATCAAGTCGCTGTGTTCATCTTCAACGCCAATGATGCTCTTGCCTTCCTGACCTTGAATGCCGCTGTTTGCGTCATAATGCCAGAACGGGTGACAATAGCGTACCAGGCGGTTAAATTGTTCCTCGATCTTTTGCGAAGCCTGTTTGCCATAAAACTGCGACATGGCTTGCAGCAGGGTGGTCTGTTCCACTTCCTCGGCAAAATAAGTCTCTGCGTGAGACTTCAACCGTTCCGCCCATTCACCTTCACTCCAGCTTGCGAGTTGATCCAGCGTTTCCGTTTTGGAGGATTGCCCAAAGGAGCGATACACTGCCACAGGGTCGAGAACAGAAGCATGAGTTTGATAAAACGATTTGATGTATTCCGAGTCAACTGCTTCAATGGTCAATTCATAAATGCCGTGATCCGCGGAGGCTGCCTTCAAGTAATTCCGCGCGATCTCCTCAAGTCTTTCATTCACGCGTTCGAGGGATTGTTGAATGGCGGCGATTGTGGATTTAAGTTTGCGCGCATAATCTCCCAACTGCTCATACAGGTTTGCCGCCTGTCGCTGAGCGTGTAATTGCAGAGTGCGTTGGTTGGTCTCGCCCATCCATGTCAAGCAATCAATGCGCGTGCGGCTCAACCCCTCCAGCCAGGATTTTCGGAAGAAGGTCTTTTGCGCTGATCGCACCGTATCTCCGGACATTGCACGCATTCGTTCACGCGCTTTGAAGTAATCGCTCTCAGCCTGCATCTGGCTGGATTCGTTCGTCCCCTGTTGACCGAGGCGCATTTTGAATCCATGCAGCGAATGTGTGTTCTCGGAAACATTCTCCAGCGTGGATGCTTCGCCAGTCAATTCATTCAATACGGATTGGGCGAACCGCGCGCCGCGTTCCATTGAGTAGGTGAAGATTTCCTCCTTCAAGACACGCTGTGCGTTATTAAGCAGTTCAACTGCTTTTTCCCCGATCCTGGACTTGATGTATTCACGGTCCTTTCCATTACTCTCTTCCTGCAAAGCCAGCAAACGGCGGACTTCCTCCACATCCTCCGATTTGCGAATGGCTGGCACGTTCAATGTCCCTACCTGCTGTCCATTCAAAAGATCTTCGATCACTTGTTCATCACGTAAACGCAAACGACCCATTAAGGCAGAAGCGGCTTCCTCCACTTCCTTGCGGTCTGATTTGGCAAGACAAGCGTCGCGGATCATGGACTGTCCCAACCGCGCTCTGGTATAGCCCAATATTTTTTCAACTGGATAGACCAGTGAAGCTGCGGCCAGCGAACTGAATGATCTGCGTCTTTCCTTGTATTCCTCCAACAGCACACTCACGTTGGCATTGAAGCCGCGAATCGCTCCGCCGATCGATGAGCCTGTATCCAAAAATACCGCCGAGGCGATCATATTGAAAACATCATCTTCGGAGTTCAAACGATTGCCTGCCTGGTTGCCGATCTCCACCAGAAAGTTCATGTCAAACGGCGGCGCCTGCACGCTCAGCGGCGCGCCTTCGGGATACGCGACATTCCAATGCGGGTTTTCGATCAGGTAGTTACATTCCTTGAACCATGCATATGTGTTCGCGCGGATCCTTTCGCGCTGGGTCGGGGTTTCGTTCTTGATCGCCTTGTCCATGATCGAGGGCAGCAAAGCCACCGATTGGATGGCGGGATTCACTTCGCGCAGCAGGTGACGGCATAAATAAGCGATATCAAAGCTCATGGAACTGCCCGTTCCGCCGCAAGTGGAGAACAGGATCACCACGCGAGCGCTGCCGCGCTCGACTACAAATCGCATCCCATCGTTGGTCATGCGTTCAGTCGCATCAATATTCTCAATTTGCTGAATGGACTCGCAAGCCACCTTTAGCTTGTCAATAAAAGCAGGGCCAGAGTTACGATCGTTATACATCCTGAACAAAGACAACCTGCCGATCGGGCGCATTTGCCCAGCGCCGCGATTGATGAAGCCAGCTTTCAAGCGCGATTCGCGATTCCACCAGTTGCGGATTGCAGGAAAGTTGTTGATGTTCGCTAGCACCGCATCGCCATTGAATCCAGTCAGTTCAACCCGCTCGACAGGCATGAACCAGGAAGAAACATATGGATCCACCGTACTATCCGCATCCACCCATAGAAAACGCAGGATGGGAACATCTCCATACGCCTTGCGCAGCAGATCTTTCAAACGCCAGCCAATCTGTGCCGAGCTGGTCCCCAGAAAAATGAACAAGGTTGGTTCAAAACGAATTTCTGTCTGCATCTTTTCTCTCCTTTTTATTAGCCGCTGTCGCTCAAAAATTGAAATTCATGCGATCCCATCCGAAAGGTCTCGCCGTGCCTCAATGTGAAGCGGGATGTCTGCTTGTGGTAACCCTTTCGCACTTCGCCAATCGGCTCCAACACCATCTCCTTGCTGTCTGGAATTTTCTCCGTTATCACCCGCGCATGCTCAGACAAAAGGTCGGCATGAGGAATCATCACATCACATGTTGCACCGCTTCCAATAAGGAGAGCGTGTTTGCCCATGGTTGTTAAGTCGATTTCATCTGCCTGTGTTGGGTTTTTCCCAATCTCCCAATGGCGAAGTGTTCCACTCGCAAGCGGCGGGAGCGCAGCCGTTCGGGCGCGTTGAATTGAAGTTCCTCCAATTCCTACAAGTAATAGGACGATAATTCCAAAATTAATTTGTCTTTGACAACGTGTATAAATGCCGGGGAATTTAATTTCCACATCGATGCTCCCAGCGGGCTGAACTTCGAGACTATCCCTGCCTTCGATGAGTAATTCCAATCGCGTAACGCCTTCCTTCAATTCATCGGAGGCAAGTACGCGGAGTAGAATTTCTTGTTGCCCCTTTTTGATATCCAGGGATTTAGGCACCACATCCCATCCATTTGGCACGGAAAAATATAAGGTTTCCTTGCCACTCGACACAGTAGACAGAGCAAGGGGAAATTCATTTGAAAATGGGATGCAGCCGGCTGGTGGAGAAATCCTGATCACTGACACATTTACAATCGGGATGACTGCCACATCAAATGTATGCTCAACTTTTACCTGGTAGTCGACGGTCTGAAACTTTGCGCCACGAGTTTCAAAGGTGACATGATATTCGCCATCTTCAGATGGAAGAAATCTGCCTGTGAAATACTTTTTCCCTGTCAAAATAATTTCATCTGTCTCCCCCGATGGCGAAAGAACCCTGGCTATAACCTGTCCTTGTTCAAATGATTCCAGGCCATCCAAGTGAACTTTCAATTCAAGTGCTGTGCCGCGAACTTCATTTTTTCCCAAAGGGGCATCCACTCTAAGGTTGGGAAACTTCCTCACAGTGACACGCGTTTCAGTCTGAACAGGAACTGCATTTTTCCATCCCTGAACACTGATCAGATATGATCCTTCCAGGTTTTGCCCTGGCAGGATACGTGTGTAATCACCGTCATCCGCTGTAGCATCGCCATGGGTACCGTCATCATAGAAACGATCAAGGCTCACTACCTCCCCATCCGGCCCAGTCACCAATGCGCTGAAATTTGCTTCCCCTATAATCTTGATATATTTTCCAGCGGGGGTCTCCTCAAATAGATTGATTACCACAGGCAGTTCCACATCCAATGGATGCAATATCCTGGGTTCCACGATCTGCACCCGCAGCCGTGAACGCAGGATTGCCCAAGCCTGTACATCCCCCGCGCCTTGTGCTTGGAATAAATACACCCCACCCGCAGGTCTTTCCAGAGTAAAAAGTGAAAAGCGCGGGTCACTTGAATGATCCTTTGTAACTTCATTCCCATCAGGAGCAAACAGTCGAATTTTTACATTTTCCGGCTTGGCAAATACAAATTTCGCGGAATTCACATACGGCGCAAGTGTTTGCTCGATCGTCAAGGAACTGCTTGATTTGAATCTTCCCCCGCCAATCACAGTGCGATCTTTGATGCGTCCCAAAACTTGCAAATAATTATTCAGGAGATCGGAGGCATTATCTGCCGGGATCACCTCTCCGTTTGTTGTGTCAGCCAATCGGTCAAGAAACGGCGTTTGCGCAGAGGATGTCAGCGCGATTGCTATAATCGGGATGTTTAGAGCGCGCGCGAGATCAAGGGTCTCCTTCTCATATTGTAGATATGGGTTTTCAATTTCAGGTTTTCCATCCGTGAGTAACACGATGACAACTTTCCCGCTGCTTGACTTCTTACCTTCCAATATTTCCTTCGCGCTGTCCAAAGCATTTTTGACATCTGTATATCCATTTGGGGCTGGCGTCTGTAGGTTCTTCAACAACTTTGTGCCTTCATCCCATGTGTCAAGCGTTACGATACCGTTTGTCTGCACGGTGGAATCAGTGGAGAAAATAATCAGCCCCAATGAGTCGTTCATCTCCAGCAGAGAGGCAAAGAGACGGACAGCTGTATAGCGCAGACCAGTTGGGTCGCTGTTCTTCATGCTGCCGGAATTGTCCACGATTAATAGGACCGTAATGTGTTCCGCAGCATCCAATGCTTGAGCATGGAATTCTCCCAGGGTGAACATCCATAAAATGGCAATTAAAAATGCGGCATATTTTTTCATCGTTTCACTCTTTCTTTTTTCATCCTCTGTAAAGCAAGAGCGAAATATTCTCGATTTGTTAAATGAAAATGGCAGCCAATTTTCAGGCTGCCATTTTTACAGGGCAAAATCTATAAATTACTTAAGGTTGATTTGTTTTATGCAAGGTTGCAATATACTCTTAGGTATGCTTGTATTTTTTATGATCAATGGTAAATATTGCACAAGATCGTTTGCAGGAAGCATACCAGCCTCCAATACCAATAATTCTTCTATTGAACATCCAATCATATGCGCAAATTGTGAACGTGAAATGTGTTTTTGTCGTCGCAGTATGCCTATGGTCAAACCTAAAACCTCCAGAGGTCCGGGTTCGGCTTTTGTTGATGATATTTCAATACCTTTCTGGCAGATTATCTGCGCTGCTCGCCATAAAAACTCTGCCGGAAGAAAACCATCTTGACTATTATTTTCATCCGAACTCGCATCTATTTTTTTCAAGAGAAAATCACCTCCTTTGGTAAATTCAAAAGAACTGCACTGCTATCACCTCCTTGTATCCTTTGTTTATTAAAAAGAAAGACCACCCCAAACCGGGCAATCTTAACATTGCCCAGCCTGGGTTTATCGGTCTCAATAAAGTCGGTTTCTTTCATGGCTAAAGTCACCGTTAAATAGCTTTAGCTCAGTGAAGTATCCACCCCTATGGCTTTACGAATTTTTCTGATTAACTCGTCTATGATCTGCTTCGCTCTGGGTTTGGTTCTGCCTATTGCCTGTCCAATTTCCTCAAAGGTAAGCTCTTCTTCATATCTCATGGTTAACATCTTTTGCTCCTCAACAGTCAAATATTGAACGCTGGAGGAAATTTCCTTGATTGATATCGATATTTCAGCGCGCTCTTCCACAGAACGCCTACCCTCCTGAATTAAGCCGAACCTGCTTCGGCTTCCACCAGCGACGGCAGTTCGTTCTGACTGATATCCATCTCCATCATCATCGATTGAATTCGATAAACGCTTGCTCATTTTTATGATCTTGATTGCTTCGCTGAAGGCGATTTTATAGATCCAGCTCTTTGCACTCGCTTCGGTATGCAACCCAGTATATCGGGAAGCATACAACCTGATTTTCATAAAGGTATTCTGCGCTATATCCTCGGCATCCTCCTTTGTGAGTGAGTATTTGTATTTCCACATCAACTTCTTATACAGTGGCTGGCACATCCTTGCATAGAGAGCATCAAAGGCAGTGGGATCGCCGTTGCCAATCATCCGAATCAGTTCATGAAGGCTTTGGTTCTCTGTCACAGGGATCTCCTTTGGGCTTTTTTTAGGCCACCTCCCGGAGGGAAGCAGCCGTAAGACAGTTCATTTTCAGGGACATGAGAAACCTCCTTGTTTTGGTTTTCATCTTGTTAGAGCGCGTTCAGGGAGAAAAGTAAAGCGGCAATTTCAAAATTGGTTAAAAAAACAAGCTCTCCTGGTAATCAGAAGAGCTTGTTTTTATTGAAAAAATCCAATACCGACGGTATGAGCGGAGGATATGGAGGATGCGAATCTTGAATAGTCCATTTCATATTATCAGTATTACAAGCCAGACAATGAAAATCAACTTACATTTGGCAGGGATTTTTCTGACGAACTTCCATATGATTGCATGGATTCCAAATATCCCTAACCAACCCGAGTAAGCAAGTCCAATTTAGATGTAATAAATTCACGAAATTATTTATGACAAATAGCTGTTGAATTATTCCCTCAAATCATATACAATAAACTCATCTGGATTTCTCGAACCACCCATGGTTTCAGGTCCGAATCATGGGGGAATGAATATAAGGAGGAGAGCAAAAGACAACCTCAACCAGTTCCCCAAAATCGAACTCAAATTTTCTAGAAGTGTCAACGGAAAAACTTTCATCGTAAAATTGAGAAAGTAGGTTCAGTATGAAAAAAAGCTTTTTTAGATTTGGAATTGGCAATTTGATTATACAGATGTGTTGGACTTGTATTTGTAAAGAGGAATGCAACCACCGAAAAAGCCCTACAACATATACTTCCCCTAAATTGCGAGGAGGTCGTTCATGAGTTATTTATTTCTTTGCAGCCTCGGTCCTGTCCAGGATTTTATTGCAACTGCCCGACGTAGCCGTGATCTTTGGTATGGATCATGGATGTTGAGTGAACTTGCCAAAACGGCAGCTCGTGCAATTGCCAATCAAGAGGGGCAGGAAGCATTGATCTTTCCAGCCCCTGAAAACATAATTCAACTTCAGCCTGATTCTTCATTAAATGTTGCAAATAAGGTTGTCGCACTCATCTCATCAAGCCCGCAGGAGATTGGAAGGCTTGTTTTCAGGACTGTTTCCGAGCGTCTTGAGGCTCTAAAACAGGATGCTTTTAATAATATTCATGGGCTATACAAAATTGATCTTGCAAACAAACAAATTAACGATCTTGTTGAATATTATTGGACGGCAGTTCATCTTAAAGATGAAACAAAATACTCCAAAGTCAGATCCCGTGCCGAGTCCCTGTTGACAGCAAGAAAAAATACTCGCGACTTTAAACCTTTTCCTGGAGACTATTTACCAAAATCTTCTCTTGATGGCAGCCGGGAATCGGTGATCGAAGAAACTTCATATCCCAATGGACCAAGCGATCCTGAAAGAGAAAATAAGATCAAGCGCTTGTATCAGAAATACCATGCGCGCTCAGGTGAACGCCTTTCAGGAGTGGATTTACTTAAACGCTTGGGGAAGTTAAATTCTGACCTTGAATCCAAGTTCTCAAGCACATCCCATTTTGCTGCACTGCCGTATATTAACCGCATCGGACCGCAAAAATATAATGAACTGCTAATTGCAATTGCCGACCATTTCACCACAAGCGGCTGGGATCTCGCAGAAAAAGATGGAACTATTCTGTATGAAAGTCGAATTCCGGATTGGGTTCCGACACCTCAAACCCAAGAATTATTGCGTAAAAAGCTGGTCGATGAACTAAATGCCAAAGCCGGAAAAATCCGCCCAGGGCCATATTATGCCATGTTAGCAGCGGATGGAGATAACATGGGTCGCATCATTGATGCACAAACATCACCATCAGCTCATCGGGCTTTATCCATAGCCCTTAGTAAATTTGCAGATCAAGTCTCTGGAATTATCGGGAAGCACCAGGGATGTGCCATATACTGCGGCGGAGACGATATCTTGGCTTATCTACCTTTGCATACAGCCCTTGGGTGTGCCGCAGAACTGGAAAGAACCTTCAGAGAAAATGTAAACTTTACAGCTGAAAAAGAGGGAACAACTTTCCGCCCCACATTATCCGCTGGTCTGGTACTTGCACATCATTTAACTCCCCTATCCGACGTGCTGGATATGGTCCGCATGGCAGAAAAAAACGCCAAAAACAAGGTTAAAGATAAAAATGGTCTTGCGGTCATTCTTGATAAGCGCAATGGTCCAAGTCGGGAAATTCATGGGAAATGGCAGGTATTAGATGCACGCCTAAACTCCATGATTTCCTTAACCCGCGTTGGCGCGTTCAGCAAGGGTACGGCTTACGATCTCCAGAAAATCCAGCGGCTTTTTGGAAATAGCGGGATTCCTCCAGAGACGGTCTCTAATGAAGCCTACCGGATAATAACCAGAAAACGAGAATCCGGCAGCAACGAGGGAGTCGACATTAAAATTAAAGAAGCCTTTGAATCCTGGTTAAAGGTGGACGGCATTTCAGCTGGCGACCTATCAATGGAGTTAATAATCGCTTCAATGTTTGCCGACGCCATGAATATGGCAAATGGAGATGAAATTCAGAAGACAAATAAGGAGGCAGCGTCATGACACATTGGATCATTATGCCAAGAGACCCATTGATTTTTAGGGATGGCAGACCATTTACCGCTGATCCTGGCGCACAAGCAAGTTCACTTCCTTTCCCCCTTCCAGCCACGATTGCAGGTGCCGTGCGGACCATGACAGGTACGGACCAAGCCACCGGCGTGTTCGATTCCGGTCGTATTCCTGAACTGCTGCGAAAAAATCTACGCGGGCCGTTATTGGTTGAGTTGAATGATCAGGGACTTGTAGGAGACCTACTTCTACCAGCGCCCAGTGACGCGCTGATCATAAAGTCGGATCATGACGGTGAAATCAAACGTCTCTGGCTTCAGCCACTTGCGACCGGCGGAGATGAACATGTGAATTTAGATCATCTTGCCGTAACTGGCCCAGCCCAGTCATTTAAAGGAAAGGCATATCCCTCCTCGCCAAGATATTGGCGATGGGAACAATACGAGAAATGGCTCAGCTGTCCACAAAATGAAACCATTGATAATCTATCAGTTTTGGGAATAAATGGACCAACCACGCAAAACAGAATTCACACGAGCATAGCCCATGGAACTCAAACGGGAATTCCTGGAGCGCTTTTCCAAACCAATGGATTGGAATTCATCCACAACGCCGACGAACCTGAATTAACCGATCTTGCCAACGCAAGTAACTTGGCATTGGTGGTCGAGACTGACGCACAATTTCCAAATGGTCTGGGATATTTGGGAGGCGAGCATCGGATTGTGAATTGGAAAACAAGCACGCATGGTTATCCGATATGTCCAGCAACACTACGCGACCAGATAAAAAAAGCCAAGGCTTGTCGAGTAATATTGCTTACCGCTGCTTTTTTTGAAAACGGTTATTTGCCCCAATATATTCTTAATACCCATAAGGCAAAACTTAAGGCTGCAATAGTGCGACGATACCAGACAGTCTCTGGTTGGGATTATGCATATAGTAATGGGAGACAAAAAGGGCGTCCCAAGCCAACCCGACGGCTGGCCCCATCAGGCAGCGTTTATTACATCAAACTGGATGATAACTTGACCGATCTGGAAATTGATGCTTTTATTAATGCAATCTGGATGCAAAATATCAGTGATGATGAGCAAAGCCGTTTTGATGGCTTTGGATTAGCTGTACTAGGATACTGGGATGGCGAATTCAGTGAAATGGAGGAAATATCATGACACGTCCACTACCTACAAAATCTCCCCCCGAAATCAAAAAACGAGAGAGTGAACTTGTCACTGAAACACGACGTTATAAAGTGATCACTCCCCTTTTTGGCGGTGGGGTGGAGCCCGGCAAGGCTGATCCTGTCAGTGTCGTACGCGCAACGGAAGTACGCGGTCATTTACGCTTTTGGTGGCGAGCAACAAGAGGCGGACAATATCCTTCATTAAAGGATTTGGCAATTGCCGAGGGAAGTTTATGGGGAAATACTGAACAATCATCCCTGATAAAAATCAACATGCCCCATTCTTCAATGCAATCACTAAACACGGAGCCAGCCTACACGGTATCTAAAGAAACTAGAGACGGAAAAATAAAATACAAAACTAACGCATCAGAAAAAATAGCTCCATACGCGGCTTTCCCATTACAGCCGGACAAAACTGAACAAAAACAAGTTGGATGGAAATCAGAAAGTGTAGTGCTTGATTTTGAGTTCTCCATAGAACTGCAGTTTCCCAATAAAAACAAAGATGAGGTTTATGCTGCCCTGTGGGCATGGGAGACCTTTGGCGGAATTGGAGCACGCACCCGCCGCGGATTTGGCTCATTACAGTGTATTGAAATTAACAATGAAAAAGTCTCTCCTTTATCATGTAACAATACGACTGAAGCCATCAGGAAAAACCTACAATTTTATGTGCCTAATGGAACTTGGCCCAAAGGAGTGCCACATCTTACACAAAATATTCTCTTTAAGATTACAAAGAAGCAATCCAACGCTTTCAATGCCTGGCTATATTTGATCAAAAAACTACAAAACTTCCGCCAATTCCGGTATGAAAAGCCTCAAGGATTGAGTTTATGGCCCGAAGCCAATGCAATCCGACAATTGTATGGTGTCACCTCAAGATTTCCAGATCCTGACAAAGAAAACGAGACAATAAATAAGTTTCCCCGCGCTGTTTTTGGCTTACCCATTCCATTTCATATGCCACATGACAAGGGACTGCCCGATAACCTTACACTTCAAGGGATTGAAGAAAACGGAGCAGAAAAAAATGATCGCCTCGCAAGCCCATTGATTTTGCGTCCTATTGGTTGTGAAGATGGAGCTGTTGGGATGGCGGCCATCCTACAATGGGAGCCAATATCTGATCGCGATGCTCCCTACACCCCACCAGGTGGATTAATACTCAAAAACGCACCAAGTGATCCAACTGTCGATAGTGTATTAAATGCCAACGAAGCCGCGAATATCCCGCCACTCCAAGGCAACCCAAATGTGTTGGAAGCTTTTCTGAATTTTCTGGCAAAATAATAGGAGTATCCAATGGATGCAAAACTCATGCTCGTACACGTATTATCTTCCCTGCATGCCGGTACCGGTCAGGATGGCGGCATCATCGACCAACCAATAGCCCGGGAAAAAACAACTGGCACACCCTTCCTACCAGGTTCTTCGATCAAGGGTGTGCTTCGTGATGCCTGTCCAGATGCCGATACCTGTCTGAAAGTATTTGGCCCAAAGACTGATAAAGCAGATGAATATGCAGGCTCGGTTCATTTTACCGATGGACGACTACTCCTTCTCCCGGTCCGCAGCCTTAACGGGGTCTTTGCATGGGTAACATCACCTTTTATTCTACGCCGATTTCTGCGTGATCTTGAAATTGCCAAGCAGAACTGGGAGGTAGCAATTCCCGTTTGCGAAGATCATCAATGCCGCACAGCAAGCAGCGACAACATTAGTTCTCAACAAGAAAATGACAATCAGGTTATTTTGGAGGATTTACCCCTTACTAAATTACCATCACCTGAAGTTGACGCATGGGCATTAAAACTTGGTGCTGCGCTTTTTCCAGACGATGCAAACAATTGGCAACAAATGCTGGCTACTCACCTGTGCATAGTCTCAGATAACATCTTCGGCTTTATTCTGGAAACGGCAACCGAGGTTACAGCACGTATTCGACTTGATGATACAAAGACGGTTGCCCGAGGAGCGTTATGGTATGAAGAAACTCTTCCAGCCGAGACAGTTCTGGCCGGATTGATAACGGCATCACCGGTTGCGGCCACCAAAGATGAGGTCTTTGACGCCATCCGGCCATTAACAACAGTGCCAGTGCAATTCGGCGGCAATGCAACCGTGGGACGCGGCCTATGTAAACTTCATCTTTTGGATGATTAAGGAGTTTTGCATGGAAACTCTCGAACAACAAATTCTCACAAAGATTTATTCCAAGGTTGAAAATTTTGCAAAACATAACCCTGGAGATGACAATGTGGAACGAAAGCTATATGGCGGTCTGGCGTATCGATTACCAATATTAATCCGCAGCGCGGGTCTGGCGCAAGCCCTGGCATTTGCAGATGCTAGGGCTGAGAGTCAACCTTCGATTAAACAACTCCTCGAAGATTTGTCCCAAATTGTTGTGGAAGATCACAAAACAATATTTCTGGATAAAAGCCGAAACAGCAACAATCTTGAATACATCCGGCTAACCCGCAAAAGCATTCTTGCTCTAAGCTGGTTTAAGCGATTTGCACAGTCCATCTTGAAAGTTGAACCAACAGAAGCTAGCATAGGAGGCTGATCATGCCCCAAAGTCGCCGAGATATTCTACAAAAAATCACATTTGGAAATACCGCTCATGCGGGTCTATGGTTGGATAAATTTCACGATGCTGCTCAAAATAATGATGCCAAACGAAGTTTAGTTGAGCAAGTTTCAAAAATAAATTCCTCACCATACCCGGCATTTTTCAAACGCTGGCAGCATTCGCTGGAGCAAGCTGGCGCGAAAATTAGATCAGCCGAGGTTCAAGGAAGATTGGCCATAAACCTGGGTACAGAGGCCGTATTGGAAACCTCGATTGCCTTGCATCACACATATGGAGTACCCTATATACCAGGCAGTGCCCTTAAAGGGCTGGCTGCTCATTACGCTGTCAACCATCTGGTAAAAGCTGATTGGGGCATGGAATCAGATGCTCACAAAATTCTGTTTGGGGATGCAATGAACGCCGGTTACGTTATATTTTTCGACGCCCTCTATGTTCCCGATTCAGGGATTAATCGCCAAGCGCTTTTGCCCGATGTGATCACTGTACATCACCCTCAATACTATCAAGCCGGGCAGATGCCCCCGTCCGACTGGGACAGCCCAACGCCTATTCCATTTTTAAGCGCTACAGGAAAATATTTGATTGCGCTAAAAGGGCCAGGCAGCTGGGTGAAGAAAGCTTTTGATATTTTAAAGTTTGCATTAGAAGAAGATGGCATCGGCGCCAAAACATCAAGCGGGTACGGCAAGATGAAACTTGAAGAGGATCATACACCAGACGAGTTGATCTGGTTAAAAGGCGAAGTTCGCTCCTACAGCCCACAATCTGGAAGAGGGAAAATAGTCGACGGCGAATCCAGGGAATATTCCTTCACGAGGGATGCGCTATTAAAAGGCTGGTCTCCTCCAAGAGGTCAAAAAGTGGAATTTGCCATTGTAGAAGGCCAATATCTTGTCCGTGAAATTAAAATCCGTTACAGTTAACGAAATTCACTTGCCATGAAAAAACGACTAATCGCCTTTTTTGATCCTTCCCGGTCTATACCGTTATATATAATTGGAACATCCACTCTTACGCTTGTCCTGCAGGCGGCATATGATTTCCTGAACGACCCAGGCAAAATGCTTGGCGGATATTGGTTGGCGATTCTGTCATTGGTTGTTTCCACATTTATTTTTATTGGATTACTTTTGATAAAACCCAAGCCAATCTATGTCTCAATAAGAAACGAGGAAGTGCCGCCAAAGCATTTTGCTCTGATTCTACTGGTGTCTGCCCAAACCGCCGCGGCTGAGGATATTATCAAACACCACTCCCCGACACTGCATTATTGTTGGCTAATTTCTTCAACAGAGTCTTTAAGTGTAGCCAACGAGATCAAGGAAAAATATCAAAGCCAGATTGCCAATATTTTCTGCGGAAAAGATTATCTTGTTAATCCGTTCGATTTAAATTCTACTTACAACCTAGTCGACAGGATACTAACAAAGGATATCAACGAACTTGACCCTAATCCTGTCGAAATAATGTTGGATATTACTGGCGGTACCAAATTAATGACTGCGGGGATGGTCTTGGCCGGGGTCAAACATCAAGCGCCAATGGAATATACACAAATCGTACGCGATCAAGACGGCGGTGTCGCACCTGGAGCGGTGCCACAGCCAACCTTGATCGATATAGAATTGGGCTCTTCTGAATCATTAAAGGGATAAACATGAGTGGTATGCTAACTTTTGTGGAAGCTGTCAAATTTTTTGAGAATATCAAGCCTGGCATTGAAGGTGCGGCTGCTGTTGGGTCAGTGCTGGCATCCACCGCCAAGGTTACGGTGCTTGTAATTCAAAAGGGTGCCAAACTTATCTCCTATCTGATAAAACCATCTAAAAAAGAGAGAGGGGCCAGATCGAAAAGCACCAAAGGCACCAAGGGGGACGTGGCGATTTTGGTGGAAATCAGCAGGGTGTTACGGAAGGATGTCGCCCTCTTTCTGGACACACAAAAAATCGAAGCGGATATGATCGTGATAACCAATATTGACCACGCAAAATCAAGCACTGAATTCCTTTCTCCGGATGATCCCAACGCATGGGTATCTCTTGTACAGGAATTTACGGCTGCAATCAATACAGTAAAGGCCGAGGTTGGAGGTGCCAGATATCACATCTTCTTATCAGCGCCACTACCGATTGCATTTGGGCTTGGTGCAGTTTGGGGAACAGTGGACGAGGCTGTGATTTATCACTGGGAAAATAATACATACTGGCCAGCACTGCCGATTTCACGTGCTCTTCGAATGTCCAACAAACGCTCCTGAATTTTTACGCAAATCCAGTTGAGTTTATTTAATCCTCTGAATAGCTCATCACTTCCCTTACACTTCAGCCAGGCAAATAACCAGCCCTATTAAGGAACTTTGTTCATGATCTTATCTGCTGTAATCCATCTGACGCCAACATCGGAAGTGTCTATCCCACCGTTCCTTGGCCACAAAGCACAAGGATGGCTGCTAAGCGAAGTTCACAGCTATCTTCCACTACTTGCTGAACGATTACATGGCAAGGGCGGTTATACTGTTTCCGGTATTCACCGTCAGATTAAAGGCAAACCTGGGAAATATTATTTGCGCATTACAAGCCTGGCAGACGATCTTACAAATGTTTTGTTGGAAGCAGTTCTACCCAACATAAAATTGATTTCCTTTTCTCCACGTGAAGCGGCGAAACAAAAATATAATATTGAAGTAAATTCATACCCAGATTTCAAGGTAGATGGATATGCAACTAATTCTACTGATCATCCGCTGGCAGGAATTACATCTCTAACAGGCTTAAAAGATAACGCCAAGTTGATGAAAACACAGCAACTTGTTTTTACAAGCCCCACTGCCTTTGGATCAAACGGCATTGATCAACCCATCCCATCACCTGCACTTATGCTGCGTTCATGGGCTGATAAATGGAATTCTTGCATATCTGATCTAAATGAACGAATTGGGTATCCCATTCAGCAATTTGCCCAAGAATGCGTTCAAATCACAAGTTTAAAAAACGTGCATACAGAAAACTGGTTTTTACCCAATCATGCCAAAAGTAATGGCTTTCAAGGCAATGTTGCCTTTACATTACGTTTTTTTGATCAATGTGAAAACTGGCAGGCAGTATGGGAACGTGCCCAATTTGATTTAGGGATTCTCTCAGAATTCGCACTGTATTGCGGCACCGGGAGACATACCGCAGTTGGAATGGGACAAACCATACCATTCAGACTGTTTGAATAGTCCTGTGCTGGCTACTTCATTCGTCGTTTTTTTGATATTTGGCAGAAATTTTCACCAGGTAATTCTCCTTTTCCGTCCCGCGTGGGCTCGTTTATTTTTTGATGCACACCGAGATCCTTGGGATAATCATTTTTAGGAAAATATTCCTTGCACAAGCAACCAAATACGATCCGCCTTCACAACTTGATGATCGATTGATGCTATTCACACTTGATCGTCGAAGCCTCGACACAAATAGATGAGCGTCATCTCAGATAAGTCACACTCGAATAACTGTGATGTAGTCCCCCCAAGAATTGCCTTTGATATGATCCGTCCATTTGTTGGCTTTGATCTTGCTTGATCATAGTGATCGGGATGCGCTGTTCTATCCCTTGATGCGGTCGTTCCTGATTGAGGTATGTCGTATATTCCGTAGTTACCCTGAGTGGACAGAAGTCGGCAATCCCACCCCATCCTGATAAAAGAATAAAAATCAAAAAGGCTCTCCCATTAAACGAAGCCTTTTTGATTGCACGTGAAATCGAATGATTTCCTTAGTTGATAAATACCCAGACCCTTTCAGTTCTCCTGATATTTTTGCCTGTCAGCTTTTCCCATGCGAGTTGAAGTTCAAGGTCAAACAAAAGCCCCCCATTCAATGCAGATACTTCATAAGTCGAAATGCCGCGCGGCAGGGACAACAGTGGATTATTTTTCCCGAGTTGTGTAAGACGGCTGTGTTTCTCCCGTTTCATCCTCAATATTTCTTTTGGAGAGAATGGTGAAAACAAGACTCTTGTTTCCTGGTCTCCTGACAGGCAAAGCAGGGTATGCGGTTCTTCAAAATATTCAACAAATTGAAGATCCAACTCCAGGGCAGAAACCCTGGAGACAACTTTATTAAGCCAGGCAAGAGGATCGCCCACCCGAGCCTCACGTGCCAGCCGTTCCCTTTTGATCCGCAAATCCTGCAAAGCCCATAACTCGGTCTGCTCGCGCAACGCATCGATCGCCTTGCGCTGGCGTTCATTCCCAATGCTAATCAAAGCGCCAAAGAAGATCACAGCTGCAGCCACAACAATAGCAAGTAGTATGTCCATTTTTCATATCCTTTTGAGAGTTGGTTATTCCTCATCTTCCGATGAGTGTTGAAATTCCTGATCTGATATTTGATCGAACATGGCCCGCAGCCGATCAAGTGCGGCGGGACGGGGATCTACAACGCTGGCCGAAGCGATCACGATGAACAAGCCTGCCAGTCCAAGTATTTGCCAGATCGGTAGTGAATGAGCTGGAGTTGGTATTTCCGCCGGCGGGGTAATGATCCCGGGCGTTAACAAGACCGTCACTTTGGTAGCCATTGAAGTAAATTGGAGGGTGGGGGTAAGCGTCATCGACGGTGATGGAGTGAGGGTGGGAGTTGGTGATGCAAGGCCCGGAAGCGTATTTATGATATGAGGGATGTCGGCTTCTGTTGGAGTTGATGTCCTGGTTGAGGTCAGCGATGGCGTCGCTGTATTCGTTGTTGAAGCGTTCGGCGTAAAGGTTGGGGTATGGGTCGGCGTTGTTGTAAACGTTGATGTATGAGTTGACGTCGGCGTGAATGTAAGAGTGTTCGTCGGGGATGGTGTAAGCGTCGATGTCGATGTATGAGTTGAAGTCGTTGTGAGTGTAAGCGTCGATGTCAATGTATGGGTTGAAGTCGGTGTGAATGTGAGCGTGCTCGTCGGCGTGAATGTAAGAGTGTTCGTCGGGGTTGGTGTAAACGTTAAGGTTGATGTGCGGGTTGAAGTCGGCGTGAATGTGAGTGTGCTCGTCGGGGTTGAGGTAAGTGTCGATGTGCGGGTTGATGTTGGAATGGGTGTCACTGTTTTGGTCGAGCTGGCGGTTGCCGTGAGGGTGGATGTCGGCACGATGGTCGGTGTCCGTGTCGGTGAGGGTGTGAGGGTGGGCGGGGGTGGAACATAGATCACATCCACGGAACGAACATCGACATATCCGCCCGAGGCCGACAGCGACCACGATCTGCAACCGGCCGGCACACTTAAATTCATACTGACAAATCCAGGCAGACTGCCTGATGTGTTATGCAAGTACCAGGTGTCGAGGGCCGAACACGCCTGAAGTACCGCGGTCCCTACACTTGCATCAGGACTAAACCCCACCATGACTTCAAAATAGGAAACATCGCGATCGAATACACCGCTGACTGTGCCGCTGTTTCCAACGCGGGTCACCCACTCGGTACAACTGGGCATGCAGGAGGAGCCGCCTTCCTCCGGCGGCAGGGTTGTATTATCCCTGTGAGTCAGATACACATACTGAACAGGTCCGCTCCAATCGATATACCCAGTATCATGCGCCTGGTCGTAGGTGCGACCCTCGTTCAACGAATACGCCAAACGAGGGATCGCAGCTATATTCGGCAGCATGATGATTAAAAATAACAGCGCTCCAATTCCTTTATGTTGCATTCCAATCTCCAAAAAGTGTTTTAACATTTCACTTCTTCCCTGCCCTAATCAGCATCCTGAGAAGTGCCCGATCTTCCAGAACTCGCCACCAATTGATCTCATCCAGAATGAGGCGATATTCCCAAAGCAGCCAGGGAATAGGCAGGGACTCAAACCAAAGTTTCAAACCATTCTTCAGACGTTCATCGATGCATCCCTGGTCTGGAATTGCCTCTTCAATATGAGCCTGCGCGGCCTCTTTCACTTTGTTGCTATGAGCCTTCAACCATTTCAAGAACAACCACAGACGGACCTTACCCAGCTTTGAGGCGTCATTGGTAATATCCGCAACGATCTGTTCGATCAGAATCCGCATATCAGTCATCGAGTCCATCCGTTATCCTGTCGGGAAAATACCCAGGCCAGGTATAAAACCCCGAACGCGAGAACCACCCCGATGGTTGAAATGCCGCAAAATAAAAGCAGACCTTTCAAGAAAAGAATGATCATCAAAATCCAAGCCTCAATTCATCTGCGGGAGGATCCGGCTGATTGACGCCTGACTCTTGATTTTTCATACGCTCGGCCAGAAATTCCTCCAATAAGTCAGACAAAGCTTTCGGAAGCATGTTCTTCAAAACTCTCGAAGCCCGCTCCTGCCAGCCATCGATGGGCAAATACTCTGCGCGATGTCCGGCGATCACTTCTTCAATGAGCATCCCCACTCGGATGCTGTCTGCACGGGGGAGTGGCTTGATTTGAGTCAAGGTCGGCGGCTGCCAGCGACCGCCAACGCGCGCACGAAGCCAGCACTGCAGGGAAGGCAGATCGAGGGTCATATCCCCATATCGCACAGTCGAATTCAACGTAGCGCGAATCAGATCAGCATCTTCTGCGTCGGGCGAGAAGAACATTTGCGTGGAGGTATTTGCCAGCATGGCCTGCACAACCGTCTCCATACCTTCCACCTTGCGCATCATGGATAAAGACTGAGCCAGAACGAACATGCGCGCGCCAAATTTTGCTCCTTCGGAAAGCATGGATTCCAAGCGCATCCCCGAACCGATCTCCTGCGCTTCATCCACGATGAAATAGAATGGGATGGGCTTTTCCAGCGTGGCTTTGCGATAGGCTGCATCGAAGACGTTGTATAAAACAGAAGCTGTCAGTCTTGCGCCTTCCCTTCCCATCTCACCGGAAGGCAGTTTCAATACGATCCAGGCTTTTTCCTTGATCCATTGGTTCATGTCCACAAAACGTTCCTGGTGCATGGCGGAGAACAACCAGGGGGAAAGCTCCAGCGCCATGACTTTCGACAAGACCGGACTGATCACTTCCGTGATCCAGCTCTGACTCTTTTTATCTTCTTCGCCTGTCTGTCCAAGCAAGGCATCCAGCGCGATGGCGCTGATGCGTTCAGCAGGTGGAAGATCGGCAATCGCGCTATGGCGCCACTGCTTGTTGTAGGCCATGAAAACCACATGCAATAAACCAAGTCCATCCTCGGGATGACTTTGATTCCAGACATGCGCGATGCGAAACAAACCCAGCAATGCAGCCTGCATACGCGGACCCCAGTAGTCATCCCATATGCGCCGCCCGATCTGGACGATGGCATTGCCGGCCCAGGTGAAGTCAGGCACGGCCAGTAAATTCAATGGAATGACATAGGGCAGATCAGGCGTGATGATTCGCAATCGTTTGATGGCTGCTTTTCGTTGTTCCTCGGGGAGTTGCGTAATCGCATCCAGAAAAGCATCGGCCAATGAAACATGGGGATCGACCAGGAAGACGCCAGGCGCTTCATCCCCACGTGCCATCAACTGTTCGAGCATGGCAAAGACAAACGAGGTTTTGCCTGAACGGCTGCCACCGGTTGCCATGCCATGACCATCGGGATCAATGCCCACCAATTCGCCAGTGGCTACACTTTGTCCGATCTTGAAACTTGCTTCAAGCAAGGGCTGTGCTGGTGGCGGGGCCGGCACTTCCTGCCAGACAGCGCGATCGATTATGCCGCTGCCTTCGCCCATTTGAAGCGGTGCGATCAGGCCGGCCAATTCACCGGCAGGGAGTGGAAAGCCATGTTCGCGGATTTCAGGCCAGGTGTTTAAAAGAGGAGTCCATGCTTGATCCCCTGCCAATAATGACAGGTCAATGGGTGAGGAGAGGGTCATGGCAACTTTGAGCAATGGCTCCTGAATTCTTTTTTCAAGCACCTCCTTCGGGATTGAGCGCCATTCCAGCCAGGTTCGAATTCCCCAGGCGGAGGCAATGCAAATCGCACCGCCTGCGATCACACCAAGAATTTCAGGAAGTGGATTGAACCAGCCTGCACTCCAGATCCCTGCACTGATGCCGGCCATGATCATCCCGAGGAACAAAAGGCCGCGCAGGAGACCCAACTGTATACCCCACGGATTTGGGGCGTTGTTTTCCACGCCGCCTTCAGTACCATATGAATATGCGGATAAGGAACGCAAGCGTTCCTGCAACTCTCCTTCATTGCCAAGCAGCCAGAGTCTGAGACTTGCTTCTTTTCCTTCACGCGCCGCGCTGATCAATCGGCTGCCAATTGCAAGCAGTGGGTCGCTATCTTTCGCTGAAGCAATCAGAGCCGGCAGGCGGTTGCAAGAATGCAACACATATCCAAAACCCGTGATGGATACAATGCCTAACTTGCGCCAGCGCGAGTGCTGGCTTGTCATGGCAGCCCAAGCCTGCACGACCACTACCGCGTCGGGGACATTGGGCGGAAGAAATAACCGAACACGCAGGCCCTTTGGTGAGGCGATCCATTCGATCACTGCGGGAAAGGGCAACTGTCCGATCCAGCTCATCACCTGCGCGCGCAGATCGTCCAACTTGATCGGAGCAAAGAGCAATTCCCAGCCCTGCCATTGACCGTTGCATAGCGGGCAGTCATTTGGATTGGATGCGAACTCATACCCGCATTTCATACACATCATCGAATGACTCCTGTTGCACCCAGCTGTTTCCATATTTGGATCCACACAGGAGGAATGGAAACCAAAACTGGAAACAACGCACCACGTCCGCCAGAGGGAGCGGCCAGAAAAACGCGCGGGGGCAGGCGTGATGTGATCTCGGCATTCATGCGCGCCTCGCTTTCAGGAACTCCGAGCGAGCGATAGAAGGCGAAGGCCTCATCTGGACCGAGGCGCCCTATGAATGCAGTGGATGCCAGACTCAACGAAGTTGGATTCTTCATCAAGTCAGCCGGCAGGTGGGTAATGAGTGTGACACCCACTCCACGTTTGCGCGCACGTCTACCCAGTTCATCCAAAAGATCAGTGAAAGGACCGTTGCGTAACAGTCGCCAGCCTTCATCAATGAAGATATCCATCGGCTGTATGCCGACCGTGACTGCGTGATATAGGAACCAGGCCAGCACCGCATGTACAATGGCGCGGTTCTCTTCACGCAGGGAAGAAAGATCGAAGTTCCACCATTTGCCGGCAGGGAAGTGTGGAGATAACAGGGCTTTGGGTCTGTCGAAGAATCCTTCGAACAAACCACCACGCATGAACGGTCTGAGAAGGGCCAGTGGCATGGCAGCTTCGGGTGCGTTGATCGTTCCAAGTGTTTCGACAAATCCTGCAATGGTTATTGGACCGGGGCGTCGTTCCCATCTGCGCTTCACGGCTTCATGTAGTGCGGCTTGTACAGCAGGGGATAGGACAGATTCACCTGCCAGGGCTGCGATCAGGAAGCGCGTGGCGAGTAATAGCTCCGCAGGATTCTCGCCCTGGAGTGGGTGAATGAGACACGTTTCATTATCTTCTGGAATCCCCGCCGGCACGACTCTTCCACCGACAGCTTCGCATAGGCGATTGTTCTCGCCTTCAGGATCAATCGAGATCACGGTGCGCCCTTGTAGTAATCTTTGCAGCATGATCCAGCGCAAAAGACTTGTTTTACCCGCGCCCGGCTCGCCCAGAATTAAAGTTGTGGCGTGCGGAGGTGGCGGGACTGCCGGATCGAGTCCTTTGGTAAAAGAGAAATGCACATCGCGCCCATCTCTTGCATGTGTGCCGATCCAGACTGAATCCTCTGCAGGTAAAACCTGACGTGAAGGAGCTGGCATTAATGGAAGTGTTTCTTCCAGAAATAATGTCGGCTCGTCCAGACCGGGGAATAACTTCCCGCCAGGTTGAAAGTGATGCAAGGCGCGCTCGGCGATATAGAACAATCTCTGGGCCGATAACCCACGCGCGCGCAAATTTGATTCAATGACTCTGCGCGCGGCCTCTGCCTGCTCGAAGCGGTTGCGCTCCACAAATAATCCAGCCATCAATGCAATTTGAAAGACAGGCTTACCGAAGGTCAGTTCAGACTCGGCGGCATCCATCGCGTGATCGGCAAACCGCTCGGCCATTGAAGGCCGGCGGCCGGTCTTCTCAGCCAGCGCCATCATGAAGCCTTCGAAGAAAGTGCGGCGCGCCCGCAAAGATCCACGCAAAACATCAGGTAGCTCGCGGCGCATGGATAATGAATAGATCACGGGCAGGTTTGGATAGAAGACATCTGCCGTGAGACGCGACCAGGGTCGGTCAGCCATGCCCGGCACGCCGCCCCCACGCGTGGAAAGAGGTAGGAGAAACCCGCCTGGAAAGAGCAGATGGTCTTCCAGGATTTCAACAGCTTCGGATGCGATTGATGCAGCGAATTGGTCTTGTGGCTCTGTCATGGGCTGCATGATACAAAAAAACACGGAGGGGTATCCCGTCCGTGTCGCTTAGATCCTATACTGCCGATAGGAATATTAATTACAGAAAGTCAGTTACAACCTATTTCTGAAACCCCGTCTAAAATATCTATTCGAATTTGCCTTGAAGAATTGAGAAAGCACATAATTATGTTGGTGTATGTTTTCAGAAGTCCAATTGGAACAACCAAGAATATGCGAAATTACTGATACCCTTACACAATTGAATTTTGAGTGACCGGAATTAAAACAGGCTTCAATTTCAGATTAGATAATTTGATTTTGAAGATAGGCAGAAGATGTGCGGCAACGGCAAGAGTGCGCTTCAACCAACGCAGACCGAGTT
>JACRBH010000265.1 GCA_016234535.1 Chloroflexota bacterium | reverse complement strand
GTCCGCTTTGAGGGGAGGCGGGCTTGTGTGGGAAATAAAAAGAACTGTCTTTCGACAGTTCTTTTGTGGGCGCGGAGGGGCTCGAACCCCCGACCTCATGTGTGTGATACATGCACTCTAACCAGCTGAGCTACGCGCCCGGGAAGTGACGGCGATTATAGTATAGGCTTTCTGCTTTGGCAAGCCATTAAGGCGGCGGCAGATAATCCCACGGATTTACTTTCACACCGGCCATCAATTCAAAATGCAAATGCGGACCAGAGGAACGTCCCGTGGAACCAACCGCGCCGATCACTTCACCCTGCCCAACGCTCTGGCCGCAGCCGACATTAAGTGCGCTCAAGTGGGCATACAAAGATTGGAAACCATTTCCATGATCAACCATGATCATGTTGCCATACCCATAATTATTCCAGCCGGCATATACGATCACACCCGCATCCGCGGCGTACACGGCTTCGCCTTCATTGCCCGCCAGATCGATGCCGCGATGATTGGTTGCTTCCGAGTAATTAAAACCCGATAAATAATGTTTGTTTGTCGGATAGACGTATGCTCCATACCCAACGGATCCGCCGCTGATCGGTCCGCAGGCGCCTTCGCCCAGCACACGCGCCGATGCGGGGTTTTCACGAGTCACACCCAGCGGCGCGCTCCAGTTTACAAACTCTCTTTTTCCATGGGGCACGATCAACCATGTGGCGGCCTTGATGTTCGCATTGTTATAGTCGCCGACAGAATTTGGGTCAAGATGATTGCCGGGATATTCGATCACATCCGCGGCTGTCACGCCATAAAATTCAGCCCACTGCCCAAATGGGATGCCGCCCAGCCATTCCCAATAAACACCGTCCACAGGCAGGATGTTCAGTTCCTGTCCCGGCCTCAGCGAGTGCGGATCATCCAGCAAGAGGTTGTAGTTGCCCCATAAGATAGTCTGCGGTTCAAGGCCAAACTTTTCAGCGATGCCAAATACAGTATCGCCATCCTGCACAACATAAGTGGTGATATCCTCGCGCGGCCGCGAAGGGACATTCGTGTGGATTTGTGCCGCGCGGGCAATGCCGGAGATCACGGGGACATCCACCGCTGGGAGCGGATTCGCCACTACAGCAACGGTCGGTACGGGACCTGAATCCTGTCCGCTGTTTCCTGAAAGCGGGTTCGGCGTCTGACGGTAAAAGGCCTGAACCAGCAGGATGATGATACCAATTGCGAGAATGGAAAACAGGTTGGTCCCAATACGTAGGAGGGACTCTCCCAACCCCATTTGCACAAGATTATCGATCCAGCGTGCAATAAAAAAGCGTTGTCTGGTCGAAGAGACCGATGTGTCAGCTCCACCCGTTTTTTTGCCTGATTCAACCGAATTAGGTGCTTCTTCCTTGAAATCGTTTTGCATGGAGTTCATCATAACATGGGGAAAATTTCACAGTCAAGCCATGTTCCAAACGCTAATCCTGCGTTAACCCGCCGCGTGGCGTACTTTGGGCTGAAATAGCTGGATTCCCCCAATAATGACGAGGGAAGTCAGCCCGCAGATGAGCGCAGTTGTGGCTAGGCTAAGCTCTTGCGTCATCCAGCCAATCAGCAGGCTGCCGAAGGGCGCCACTCCCTGTAACGCCCAGAGATAGATGCTGAATACCCGTCCGCGCAGAATATCAGGGACTTGTAACTGGATGAGTGTGTTCATGGTGGCGAGTTGAGTCACTGACCCCCAGCCCATAAGCGTGATCACAAGCATGGTGGGCCACAGGGAATGCAGGAATGGAATCGAGATCATCCCGAGAATAAAGGCGGCCTCTCCCAAAATAAGGCGGAGTCCGCGCCAGCGTGCGGTGTTGTTCATCGCAATCGAGAAAGCCGCAACCAATGCGCCGACACCCTGCGCCGTGTAAAGCAGACTGTTACGCAGGTCGATGCTGCTTTTTGTATCTCCCACTTGTTTCAGGATATTCGTTGAAACCACGGGCAACTGTTGAATGATCGGGAAGGCGAGGATGCCAAGTGTGGCGGCAATAATAATAAGCAATCCCACCGATGAATTTCTGATGAGATACTGCGCGCCTTCGCGAAACTCCTCCAGCAGGGAACGCGTACGCGCCAAAATGGGAGCCTTATATCGTGCATGTACAAAAAACAAGCCAATGATGATGGCAATGAAACTGATGCCGTTGATTAGAAATATCCATCCCTCGCCATTTTTTGTGACCAGTAAAAGGGTGGATGCCGTAAGCGCCGGTCCCAGCACGCGCGAGAGATTGAAGGCTGTGGATTGCAGGGCGATGGCATTCGGCAGAGACTCGCGCCCGACCAGTTCGATCAACATGGCCTGACGCGCAGTGATCTCAAAGGCAGTCGTCACGCCAAGGATCAAGGATGTGATCACGATATGCCAGATTTGAATGATCCCGCTCAATGCCAGGAAGGCCAGCGCGAATGTATCCAGCATCATGATGATTTGCAGGAAGATGATGGCTTTGCGCTTGTCCACATGCTCGATCAATACGCCGCCCGGCAGGGCAAGGAAAAAGGTAGGCAATGTCACAGCAAAACCGATCAGCCCCAGGTCAAAGGGACGACCGCTGATGCGGTAAGCCAGCAGCGGCAGAGCGGTATTCTGCATCGAGGACCCTATCAGCGAAAGCAAATGTCCCATCCAAAAAATGGCGAAATCGCGTGAGGCTAACGCGGGAAATCGTTGTGTGAGAATGCGGCGAAATGATGACATGTTTTTTAACATCTCGTAAATTTATGTTGTTGCGAGGGCGTTAGCCCGACACTTGCGCCGTACGCCAGTGCGGTGAGAATCTCCCGTTTATGGAGTATTTCTGATTATTAACTCACCTTACGCAGTCCAGCCTGTAGCGCGACATTTATGTCGCCCATTTTGCGAGATAAATCTCACCTTACGCAGTTTTCTTCAAGAAGCCTTTTTTTGTTCGGATTGCGGACTTTAGTCCGCTTCTTGCGAAAACGCGGACCAAAGTCCGCAGTCCAGCATTTGTGCGATAGAACTGATCTTTTAAATTCGCGAAGATTGGCGTGGATTAGCGGAAAAGCATTTTGTTGGCGTGAAGGCTCAATACCCGCGATAGCCTTGCTGGACCTTTTCGATTGCATCCTGCCAATTGGGAAGTTGCTCCATCAATCTGCGCATGATTTCCTTCGTGCGCTGACTGAACAGATCGTAATTTCCGTAAGCCTCACCAGTTTCAGGGTTCACCAAATCGGTGACGCCGCGCAGGATCAAACACTTGACTCCGTTCTTTTTTGCCACCCATGCAATCGCGCCCGATTCCCAATCTGCGGCGACAGCATTATATTTTTTAACCAGCGTGGAAATATCTTTGACAATAATATCGCGGTCGGCGGAGATCAATAATCCGCGCAGTACTGGCTCTGGTAATATGCGCGGCAGGAAGGATAAATCCAATGTCGTCGAATAATGTGCAATGGCTTCATCGGCATCCCCCATTTGTTCAACGATGTCGTAGACGATGGTCTTCTCGACCAGGATGATCGTCCCGCGTTCGATCAACCCTTCGAAGCCGCCGCAGGTCCCCAGGTTGATCAGCAGATCGGGTTTGATATGATCTATCACATATTGCGTCGAAGCCGCGGCTGAGATTTTTCCCCAACCGCCTTTGAATAAAAGCAGGTGATGTGTGCCAAGTGTCAGAGGTGCCACTTCGCCAAAAGGCGACTCGTGAACGACAAGCTGCGGATGAAGTTCCTTCACCACGCGCCATTCAGCATCCGCGGAAATAAGAATTACTGTTTTCATGAGAGTCTTCCCTCCAGATAGTCAATGACAAATTGCAGCGCCGCCTCGGATGAATATTGCTTGTTTTGCTCGCGGTCGCCATCCCAGAGAAAATGCCGCGCCCATTCGCCTGAACTTGTGGAGAGGCCAAACCAGGTTGTGCCGACTGGTTTTCCCGGCATAGCACCCGTCGGTCCGGCGATCCCGCTGACGGAGATTCCAATATCCGCACCGAACAACGTCCGCGCACCGCGCGCCATTTCCAGCACAACTTCCTGACTCACCGCGCCATGCGCATTGAGCGTATCCCATGACACGCCGAGAAACTTAACCTTGGCTTCATTTGAATAGGAAACAATGCCGCCGGGAAAATACTCTGAAGACCCCGAAATATTTGTAATGCGATGTGAAACCAATCCGCCTGTGCAGGATTCGGCGGTGGCAATCTTCAATCCGCGTGCTTGCAGGTGTTCTTTAAGCGCTTCTTCAAGCATGATTTTCATATGAACTCCTAACGATGGGCCAATTATACTATCGGGTATAATGCGGCAATGTCCAACTGGAATGGCAAGACATTAGGGAACGTTCAGATCGGCGAGTTTATCGCGCGCGGGGGCATGGCTGAGGTCTACCTTGGCGAACACAGATCACTGAATCGAAAAGTAGCCGTGAAGATTATGCGCGACCATGTTGACCACGACCCGGAAACCCGGGCGCGGTTCGAACGTGAAGCGCGTGTGGTTGCCAGCCTGCGCCATCCCAACATCATCCAAATGTTTGACTATGACCTGGTGGACGGCCAGCCCTGCCTCGTGATGGAATATGTGCCGGGCGTCTCGTTCTCTGAATATCTAAAGGCGCTTCACAAACGCGGGGAAAAACTTCCGCACGGCATGGTCGCGAGGATATTATCCGCGCTGGCTTCGGCCATAGATTACGCCCACAAGAATCAAATCGTTCATCGGGATTTGAAACCCGCCAACGTGCTTTTGCGTTCAGCGGGCGGGCCCGTCGGCCCCGACCAGCCTTTGCCTGCCGATGTGGAACCGATCCTCACTGACTTTGGGCTGGTTCGCCTTCTCGATTCAACCTTC
>JACRBH010000267.1 GCA_016234535.1 Chloroflexota bacterium | reverse complement strand
TCTGGAAGATGGTACACCGGTTGATTTGATTTTGAATCCACTCGGCGTTCCTGGTCGTATGAATATCGGTCAAGTGCTGGAAGTACATCTTGGCTGGGCTGCAAAACGCATGGGCTTCCGCGCGATTACCCCCGTGTTTGATGGCGCGACCGAGGAACAGATCGAAGCTGAACTCGCACGCGCATGGATCATGGATCAGGCGTGGAAGGAATCAGCTGATCGTGCGTGGGAGTGGATCAAGGAACAGGAATACGACGTCAACTCGATTCAGGATGATGACGAAGTCCGCCGCCTGTATCTTGAACACTGGCTTGGCAAACGAAAATATGATGTCTACAGCTTGATCGATTCAGATTATGCGCATCATGCCGCAGCCAAGGAATGGTTGCGCGAAAAGGGATATTCCAACCCTGAAGAGATTCTGCTCGATGATCGTGATGTTGCCAATCCTGATCCTGAAATTGATGAGATGACCGTACATGCCTGTCTGCGTTTGTGGATGGAATCCAATGGAATCACACGTCGCGTTGCCGAAGACAAAGTGCTTGAGACTGCTTCGGAACTGGCGAAGGAAAAGGGAATTCCTTTACCGATCCTTGGGAAACAGACTTTGCGTGATGGTAAGACAGGTATTCCCTATGATCAGCCTGTGACAGTTGGTGTTATGACAATCCTCAAGCTGCATCACCTTGTTGAAGATAAGGTTCATGCCCGTTCAACAGGCCCATACAGCCTGGTGACACAACAACCCCTTGGCGGTAAAGCTCAGTTCGGTGGTCAGCGCTTCGGTGAAATGGAAGTGTGGGCGCTCGAAGCTTACGGCGCGGCGCACACTCTTCAAGAGATGCTCACCGTTAAGTCGGATGATGTTCAGGGCCGCGTAAATACTTATGAGGCGATTGTGAAGGGTGAGCCGATTGAGGAGCCAAGCATCCCTGCTTCGTTCCGGGTGCTCGTGAAAGAGTTACAGTCGCTCGGTCTTGCGGTGGAGGCGATCAACGAAGGCGGCGATGTGGTCAAGTTTGGCAAGGATGAAGAGAAGACGCATCCGCCAAAACATGACACGGGCTTGCTGAGCCTTGGAGAGAATCAAAGTAGAAAGAAGTAAAGGTTTTCTATTGACGAGGCTGATATGGCGTGATAAACTAATCAGCCGTTGCCCATGAAAGCAAGAGTGGCTCTTCATTCCCCCACTCGACTCAATTGGTAACTACAAATGAGGCCATCAGAAAACGTTATTGATGGTCTCATTTCTTGCGAATATAAAACGTAATCTCGAAAGAATTTGTAATCGGAGGCAAATGTGCCGACAGTAAATCAAATGGTCCGCAAAGGCCGCAAAAATAATAAGACAAAAAGCAAGGCTCCTGCGCTGCAGTTCACATTGAACAGTTTCAAGCAACGCCGTGTGAGACAGGATAAAGGTGCGCCGCAGAAACGCGGCGTTTGTACCGTTGTCCGCACGATGACTCCTAAAAAGCCGAATTCAGCGCTGCGCAAGATCGCTCGTGTGCGTCTGACAAACGGTATTGAAGTCACGGCTTACATTCCCGGTGAAGGCCATCAGTTGCAGGAGCACTCCGTGGTGTTGGTGCGCGGCGGTCGTGTGAAGGATCTGCCTGGTGTGCGTTATCACATTGTGCGTGGTTCTCTCGATACGACCGGCGTTGCCAATCGTAAGCAGGGCCGTTCAAAGTACGGCGCGAAGCGTCCCAAGTAATCATTAGATGGAGTAGTAAAGCATGCGTAGAGCAAAACCTGAGAAACGGGAAATCCTTCCCGATATCCGTTTTAATAGCATCAACGTGCAGACCATGGTTCAGCATGTGCTAAAGAGTGGCAAGAAGAGCACAGCCCTTCGTTTGATCTATGGCGCAATGGATTTGATCAAAGAGCGTACAGAGAAGAATCCTTTGGATGTCTTCGAGGGCGCGCTTAAGAATGTGGGACCTGCGATGGAAGTTCGTCCACGCCGCGTGGGTGGTGCAACCTACCAAGTGCCAATGGAAGTTTCACAAGATCGCCGCACTACTTTGGCGCTTCGCTGGATTCTTTCTGCTGCAAATGACCGCTCCGGCAAGTCGTTCTCTGACAAACTTGCTTCAGAATTGATTGACGCTTTTAACGAAACTGGTTCAGCTATTCGTAAGCGCGACGAAACCCACAAGATGGCAGAAGCCAACCGCGCTTTCTCCCACTATCGAGTCTAATTTTAAATAATATTTCAAGGAAGTAGTTAGTATGGCACGCGAGCATCCGCTGAATAAATACAGAAATATAGGCATTATTGCCCACATCGACGCCGGGAAAACAACGACCACCGAGCGTATCATGTTCTATACCGGCATGACGCATCGCATTGGTTCTGTAGATGACGGTACAACAGTAACCGACTGGATGGTTCAGGAACGCGAACGTGGTATTACCATCGTTTCGGCGGCTGTATCGGCGGAATGGAAAGGGTATCAGGTTAACATCATTGATACCCCAGGCCACATTGACTTCACTGCTGAAGTTCAACGTTCACTGCGCGTTTTGGATGGCGGTGTCGTAGTCTTTGATGCGGTGCAGGGTGTGGAGCCTCAATCTGAAACCGTGTGGCGTCAGGCAGACCGCTATGGCGTACCACGTATTTGCTTCGTTAATAAAATGGATCGTGTTGGCGCTTCCTATGAAAGAACCATCGAAACGATCATTGATCGTTTAGGTGCAAACCCAATTCCGATGCAGGTTCCGATCGGTTTTGAGGCCACTTTCAAGGGCGTTGTTGACCTTCTCACGATGAAGGCTGTTATCTGGGAAGATGATCTGGGTAAAGATCCTCATATCGTTGAAGTTCCAGAAGAATTGAAGGAACAAGCCAAAGAAGCTCGCGCCAAGATGGTGGAAAAGATCGCCGAGCTTGATGATGAGCTGACAATGAAGTTCCTCGAAGCTCAGGAAATCAGCATTGATGAGCTCAAGCTGGCACTTCGCAAGGGTGTACTTGCCACGAAGGCTGCTCCTGTGTTTTGCGGCTCTTCTTTAAAGAACAAAGGTGTTCAAGTTTTGCTTGATTCAGTAATAGATTATCTTCCTTCCCCGGCAGACAAACCATCCTTTACAGTTTCAGAACCAGGCGACCCGGAAAAGACTTTTGATATTCTTGCGCAGGATGATGCTCCACTGGGAGCTTTAGTATTCAAAATCGTAACCGATCCCTATGTGGGTCGTCTTGCTTATGTTCGTGTTTACTCCGGCGTTTTAAGCCAGGGACAAACAGTTCAAAACACCACCAAAAAAGGAAGAAAAGAACGCATCGGTCGTTTGATCCGTATGCATGCCGATCATCGCGAAGATGTGGATGAAATTCGCGCCGGTGATATTGGTGCTGTGTTGGGTTTCAAGGAAAGTTTCACGGGTGATACTCTTTGTGACACCAAGGCGCTTGTCCTTGAGACAATTTCCTTCCCAGAACCCGTTATCTCCATTGCAATCGAACCCAAGAGTTCCAGCGATCAGGAAAAGATGGGAGAGGCCCTCCGCAAATTGGCCGAGGAAGATCCCACGCTTCATGTAAACTCGGATTTGGATTCGGGTCAGACCATTCTTCGCGGTATGGGTGAGTTGCATCTTGACATCATTGTGGACCGCTTGCTTCGCGAATTCAGAGTACAGGCAAATGTTGGTGCTCCCCGCGTTGCTTTCCGTGAATCCATCACCAAACCGGTCAAGGAAGTTAATTACAAATACGCCAAACAGTCTGGCGGTAAAGGTCAATACGGACACGTTGTATTTTCCCTGGAGCCAGGCGAACGTGGAAGCGGTATCGTATTTGAAAATAAGATCGTGGGTGGTTCCATTCCCAAAGAATATATTAACCCAATTGAAAAAGGTGTAAAGGAAGCTGCTGAGGGTGGTGTGCTTGCGGGATACCCTGTTGTTGATATAAAAGTCACATTATTTGATGGCTCTTTCCATGAAGTTGACTCAAGTGAAATGGCATTCAAAATGGCTGCTATTTTGGGCTTCAAAGAAGGCGTTCAGAAAGGGCATCCCATTCTGCTTGAGCCGATGATGAAAGTTGAAGTTGTTGGACCGGAAGAATACCTTGGCGATGTTATGGGCCAGATCAATAGCCGCCGCGGTTTGATCCAAGGTATGGAAGTTCGCCCCGGCAATGCACAGGCAGTCAAGGCAATGGTTCCATTGGCGGAAATGTTTGGGTATGCCACCCAGCTTCGTTCTGCCACACAGGGACGCGGCGTCTTTAATATGGAATTTGACCACTACGCGCCAGTATCGCAGTCAGTGGCGGAAGAAATCTTAAAAGCATAATCGTTCTTTTCT
>JACRBH010000264.1 GCA_016234535.1 Chloroflexota bacterium | reverse complement strand
GCCTTTGACGATCAGGCTAAAGTCAGCTTCGCCTGGCATTGTGAAATTTACCATGTTGGTTCCGCGAGTAGTGCCAACAAAGCGCGATCCCTGGAAGCGATTATCTGCATCAAGAAATACAACCTTTGCCCTGTCGAGGAAAACCGCATAATGTTCGCGGTCCTCCTGGATGGCAAATGCAAAACCACACCCGGAAAGATCCGCGTTCTTAAAGGCGCTATCCCATGCGAAATGAGCACTAATATAGAAGTCAGTCGCTTCGGTCTCGAGAGGAATCCAGTTATACCAGCCTAATTGTGCCCATTCATAATAAAAGTCGTCGATTTTTTTCACGGTGCCATCCTTGGTTGTCAGATACCCGAGATCGAAGTATTTCTGAGTCTCGGCATTGTATTCCTCTGCCCGCTGGGTCGCCGTATAATTTGGTGTGCGTGTGGGCAGCGGCGTAACGGTAGGTACCAATGTCTTTGTTGGAACCAGCGTCAGCGTGGCAGTAGGTTGAGGCGTATTGGTCGGCGCGGGTTCCGTTGCCAAAGCGCTGCAGGCGGACATAACCAGGCTCAAGATGAATATTACAGACAGCATTGCACTTACTTTTATTGTTTTCATTTTTTCTCCTTTAGATCGAATCAAATTGACGTTATTACTTTGGCTGATTCCAATTTTCATTTCAATTTCCAACCCAACAAACACTAGGATAGCTTCATCAAGGAACGCAAAACGGCCATTGCAACAGCGGGTGAAAGATGTGAAAAGTGAGTTAATAGCTCCCTTTCACGGTGTCGCTAGCGCCCAGGGAATTACAGTCGCGCGCGTAAGGTGGTTATTAATAATGAATTCATGCCTGAAAATGGTGTCATCTAACCGCCTCTCTTTTAATGACGGACACTATACAATAAAAACAGCATAAATCAAGGTGTAGTTAATCCTGAATTTCCAAGACGGTTTGCCTGTACGCAGAAAATTTCATAAGGAGCGGGCTATTTTACATTCCCCTTCATAAAATAGCTTACAATACGAAAATACAAGGAGTTCAAACCATGCAACTAAGTGAAGACATTCGCCAGAAAGTTATATTATTTCAACAAACGGAGATCACTGAATATCACATATATAAACGCCTTTCAAAGCGTATCAAATCCGAAGAGAATGCAAGGATCCTCGACCAGATCGCGGAGGATGAACTTCGTCACTACAAAGGCTGGCTGGAATATTCAAAGGAAGAAGTTCAGCCGCGCTGGTTTTTCGTCTGGTTTTATTACATCGTCAGCATCGTTTTTGGATTTACTTTTGGCGTCAAACTCATGGAAATGGGAGAACAAACCGCCCAAAAGAATTATGCCGATGTGGCCAAAGTCATCCCAGAAGCCGCCACCTATCAACACGAAGAGGATAAGCACGAAAAGCAACTCATCGAAATGCTGGATGAGGAACGACTGCAATATGCCGGCTCGGTGGTACTCGGACTTAATGATGCACTCGTTGAACTGACAGGCGCTCTGGCCGGGCTGACGCTTGCTCTGCAAAACGGAAAGTTGATCGCCCTTTCAGGACTCATCACGGGCATCGCCGCATCCCTATCCATGGCCGCATCCGAATATCTCTCCACCCGATCCGAGGCCACAGACAAGCACCCCGTCCGCGCCGCGGTCTACACAGGGATCGCGTACATTACTACCGTCACCCTGCTCGTCCTGCCCTACCTGATCTCCCCCACTACTTTCTACATTGACCTTGCCATTGCGCTCAGCACAGCCGTTATCATCATCGCAGTCTTCAACTATTACATCTCAGTCGCAAAGGGAGAATCCTTCCGCGAACGATTTATCGAAATGGCAGGTTTGAGCCTGAGTGTGGCCGCTTTCTCATTTGTGATCGGATATTTCATCCGTCAATGGCTGGGGATCGAAATCTAGCCCGCAATACAACGCACCAGACAGGTGAGATTTAGAATCCTGACAAAAATCCAAAATAAAAGGGACAGAAAATTCTGTCCCTTTTATTTTTCGTGTTGTACAATAAAGATGGTCGCAATCCATAGAGCAAAAAGGAGTCAAAATGACTGAACAGATACAAGGATGCGCGCGAGTCACCGGTACTGTTACGAGTGACAAGCCAAACGACCAACCGACATCCAATCCAATCGAAAAAAAGGAGACAGACATGACAGCACGAGTTGGGCAGAAAGCCCCGGATTTTACAGCGCCTTCCTATTACAAAGGCAGTTTTACCCCTGTTAAACTTTCCGATTTTGCAGGGAAGTGGGTTTTGTTATGCTTTTACCCTGGTGATTTCACCTTTGTCTGAGCGACGGAAGTATCGGCGGTCGCCGATCAATACAGCAAGTTGCAGGAATTAGGGGTTGAGGTTATCTCAGTCAGTGTTGACAGTCACTTTGTACATAAAATGTGGAACGATTATGAATTGACCAAAATGGTGGATGGCGGCGTGCCTTTCCACATGGCATCTGACCAGGCTGGGAATGTGGGACGCGCTTATGGCGTGTGGGATGAGAATCAGGGCATTGAGTTGCGCGGACGCTTCATCATCGACCCCGATGGCGTGATTCAGGCGATGGAAGTGATGACTCCGCCTGTGGGTCGCAAACTCGGAGAGACGATTCGCCAGATACAGGCTTTCCAGTATGTGCGTGCGAGCAAAGGCACAGAAGCAACTCCCGCTGGTTGGGAACCCGGGCAATTGGTGTTGAAACCAGGTCCCGCGTTGGTGGGCAAGGTGTGGGAAGTTTGGAATCCCAAGATGGAGAAGTAAGTTCAAGACCTGACAGGTTTTCAGGCAGTTTCGATTAACCGATTAAGTCACAATAAAACCTGTCAAGTCTGGATTAAAGACCCCGTTGAAATACACGGGGTCTCATGTTTTTAACAGAGCACAAGACACTTCAATTCGCGGGCAATTAAGATAAACTATTCATCTGGACGAAATCCATCATAAAGGAGTCGAATATGAACCAACATCTACACATTATCACATTGGGTGTAAGGGACTTTGAAACCTCCAGGAAGTTTTATGCGGAAACATTGGGCTGGAAAATTTCGAGACCACAGGAAGATATTGCCTTCTTTCAGGTGGGCGGAGTTGTGCTTGCCATTTATCCGCGTGAGTTGTTGGCAGAGGATGCAATGGTTTCGCCAGACGGAAGCGGATTCGCAGGATTTACGCTGGCCCATAATGCACAAAGCGAGTCGGAAGTGGATGAGATTATCAAGGATTTGAAATCTAAAGGGGTGAAAATTGTGAAAGAACCGCAAAAAGTTTTCTGGGGTGGATACAGTTCCTATTTTGCTGACCCCGATGACTACCGCTGGGAAGTGGCGTATAACCCGTTCTTTGAGTTTGATGAGAATGAGAATTTGAAATTGGATTGATCCGTAGGGGCGAGGTCATCTCGCCCCCGTCACCACCTAAATTAGAATTATCTAGAATTGAAGAATATAAATACCAATAACCAGGGCGGGGAGACCCCGCCCCTACAGGAGAACAATATTCATGTGCGGAATTTTCGGTTACGTTACAAATAATGAAGAAGCGCTCGGACCGATTTTGATAGCAGCAGCGGAGAGATTAACTTATCGCGGCTATGACTCTGTCGGGGCGGCGACCATCAATAATGGCAAGATCGATCTGCGTAAAGATGTGGGCAAAGTGGATTCGGTGGCGGCGAAATACAACATCGCGGAAATGCGCGGACAGCGCGGGATTACGCAGTTGAGATGGGCGACGTTTGGTGAACCTTCACAAGTTAATTCACAGCCGCATTTGGATTCAAATGGTGACATGGTTGGCGCGCATAATGGCAACGTGGTAAATAATGTTGAGCTGCGTTTGGAATTCATGGCGGAGGGGATGACTGTCCGTTCGCAGAATGATGGTGAGACTTGTGTCCATGCGGTGGAGAGATATATCAAGCGCGGATATGAATTCATTGATGCAATTCGACTCGCGTATGGCGACCTGCGAGGCGATTATGCTTTCGTGATCGGGCGCGCGAATGACGATAAGTTATACGCGTTCAAAAAAGGTTCGGGCATGGTGATCGGAATCGGCGATGGCTTCACTTGTCTTTCGTCTGACCTGCCTTCGATATTGCCACTCACGCGCGAAGTCATCCGCCCGCAGGATGGGGAAATCGTGACGTTGTGGGCAGACCGCGTGGAAGTGCGCTCTGTCAAAGATGGAAAAATAGTTCAACGAATGCCAGAAACAGTTACTGAGTAGATGGATGAGGTGCAGAAGGGCGGGTATCCGCATTTTATGTTGAAGGAGATCCACGAGCAGGCACAAGTCGCCCGTGAGTTAATCCACTTATTG
>JACRBH010000263.1 GCA_016234535.1 Chloroflexota bacterium | reverse complement strand
GACGCCAAACCACGAATCGACTCCGCCGGAGCAGGGTCCCGAACTGATGGAGATCGTCCCGACGGGGTGACTCGGGTCCACATGCTGCGCGATGACATAATCCACGCCGTCCATCGCGCCTTCCTCCGACATGCGCACCGCGCCGCTCTTGCCTTCCTCATCAGCAGATTCTTCGCTCGGCTGGAACAGAAAGCGAATGCGTCCATTGAGATTTTCCTTCGCGAGCAATTGCGCCGCGCCTAAAGCCATCGCGGTATGTGAGTCATGCCCGCAGGCGTGCATCTTCCCGTCATTCTGTGACTTGAACTCCGACTCATTCAACTCTTGAAGCGGCAGCGCGTCCATATCAGCGCGGATGGCGACCATCTTGCCGCCTTCGCCAATATCTGCCACAACGCCAGTCTTTCCAACGCCGCGCTTGACGCGATATCCCATTTTCTCCAACTCGTCTGCCACGATACCCGCCGTGCGGTACACATCGAATCCCGTTTCGGGATGCATGTGAAAATCACGCCGCCATTCGATCAATTCTTCCGAAATTGCATTTGCCTGTTTTAACATTAAACTTCTCCTTATGACTATCAATCTATTCGACTATCAGACTACTGACTAGCTGACTACCCGACCATCCGACTACTTCTTCCTCACCATTTCATTTTCAGCCGCCGCCATAATTCTATCAAGTTCCTTCTCCTGTTGTGGCTCCAGCGGCGGGACTTGATGTTCGCGCAAAATTCTTTCGGCTTCATCGGCGGCATAATCCGCCATTTGCTTGCGCTCCAATTTATCTTCCCATGTTTCCCATGAGTTGCGCTCGGCCAGTTTGGTCAATGCGATTTCGCCAGCCTTCAAGTGATTCAAAGTATGGCGTTGACCTAAAAAGTTGCGCGTGCCGTTCATGACATTTTCGATGATGTCCACTGCAAGGTGAGTTGAATCAGCGGAGAGACCTTTTCGCAGGCGCATCACACTTCCAACAAGTTCATTGTCCAACACCATTTGAGCGTACGAACCCATCACACCTGCTTCCATTTCGCCGATACCTGAAAGTTCGTCCGCGCCTGCCAAAGCTGGGATGGATGCATTCAGTCCACGCTCGAAGGCGTTTTGGGCATCGAGGGTATGTGCATTCGTTGAAAACCCATACACATTGACGCTGAATCCATAATAATGTCCGAGTTGGACCGTGGCGGCTGATGACATGCCGAGTTCCACGCCGCCCCAAATCAATCCAGTGCGCGGCTCCAGCATCCCGAGTCGTCCACAATAGACAACGCCGCACCCGGGGTTTGTGATTTGCGCGAGCACGAGCAAGGCCAAAGTCTCCGCGCTTTGTTGCACGAGACTTCCTGTAATTGTCATCGGCGAAGTTGCTCCGCCAGTGGGCGCGGGCAGGTTGGCGCAGATCACGCCTGCCTTCGCCATTTCTATGATCGCTGCTGCGGCATGGTCGTGGATCGTCAACGGGCTGACCGGCGAAAGCGAAAGCGTTAACTCATGCGCGGGCGTGCCGACCACCTGTGCCATTTCGACTGCGTACTTTACTTCCTCGGCAAACTGAATCCCGGGACCCTGCAAGGGTTTGGTGGTGTAAGGAAGTGAATGACGATACATGAACAGCGACATCAATTCACCGGGCACATCGCGCGGAGTGAAGAACGGCGTGACCGTGTGACAGTTTGGAAGCGCATCCAGAACGCGGGTCGCGTCAATCACATCCTGATCGGTCGCGATTCGACGTGTGCCTGTTTTTGCATCGAAGACATCGCGCGCTCCGCCGAGGTTGTGAAAATATAAATTGCCGCCGCCCAACTCATTGACCTGTCCATTGCGTCCGCGAATGACAGGGCGTTTGTTGGCCTTGGAAATGCAATCTTCAACCAGATCTGACGGCATGCAAACACGGTTGTTTTTTATCGTGCAGCCTGCGCCAAGTAAAATATCGAGACTGGATTTATGAGTCCAAATAAGTCCCACTTCGCTCATGATATGAAGCGTGGCTTCGTGCATTGCTTTTACATCATCGTCCGATAAAAATTTCAATGGTTCCATAAATTCTCCACTACGATCATCGTCATTGCGTGAAGGGTGCCCTTCCCGACGAAGCAATCTCCGTAACGATATGGGGATTGCTCACCGCACTGGCGTACGACGCAAGTGTCGGGCGAAAGACAAGAACGCCCTCGCAATGACGAGACTATTTCTCCAGCACCTTCGCCAAAAACTCCACGCGCTTCACTTCCGAATTGATCACATTTTCAACATCCAAAAATGAATGACCTTCATCTTTATATAATAACAACTCAACCTCCTTTCCAAGTTCGACAAGTTTATCACGCGCGTCAATTGAATCCGACGCGGGACAGCGCGGATCATTTCCGCCGCAGATCATTTGCACAGGCGCGTTGACCTTGTCCAAAAAAAAGTATGGCGAACGCGCAATCCATAGCTCGCGGTTTTCTTCAGGGTCGCCCATGTTTTCGATGTTCCAATGCTGTAAATCTTCGCGCGAATTTTTATGCGACTTCAACCAGTTTAAAAATGGCACGATGGCTGAACCCACCGCAAACAATTCGGGATACATAGTCATGCAAGTCATCGTCAGAAACCCGCCGTGACTTCTGCCGGTAACGCCGATCTTATCTTTGTCAGCAAATCCATTTTCCAGCAAATAATTTACACCCGCTGCGCAATCGTCAGTATCCACGCCGCCCATATCATAGCGGCTGGCGTTTTGCCATTTCTTGCCATAACCCGTCGAACCGCGATAATTTGGCGCAAGCACCGTCCAGCCCCGCGAAGCCGTATAGCTCATCATCGGGTCCCATAAAAATTGATACAGCCAATTCGGCCCGCCATGAATATTGATTACCGCGCGCTTACTGTCTTTTGCGCGATACAATAATGCAGGAATTTGCGTCCCATCTTTACCCGCATACCAAACTTCTTCGGGCGGAATAAATTCCGCACTCCGTAAATCGTCGGGCAGGGAATTTGTCAATTGCATTATCGAGTCTTCTTCAAGATTTATCTTCCACAAGTCACATGGATGGCTTGGATCTTCATAAAGAATTAAAACACTGTCATCTATGAACTGCGGAAAGGAATGGACTCCATCCCCAACTTTTTTCTCCTTAACGGCACCGCTTCTCTCCTTAAACTGAAATCTGGTTCGTGCTCCCTCAGAATGTACCCACCCGATAATTTGTCCGCTCCGCGACCATGCGGGCTGACTGTCATCACCAGTGGATTCGTTGACCCATGCAATTTCCTGAGTCTCCACATTGAACAATCCAATATCGTGCCACTCATTATTTTCACCAGAAAATGCCAGAAATTTAGAATCCGGCGACCACGCAGGATTTTGCGCATTCAACACTTGTCCATTTATTTTTAGTTGAGTTGTATTTACCTTCGCACCCTTACGTGGACGATTGACAGGCATAACATAAATGCTTCTATCACTCGCCATTGACTCTGCTTCGATTGCGATCCATTGCCCATCAGGTGACCAGGTCACGTCCCAACATGGATGAAAGACATTTTTGATCATTCGTCCCGCGGTCCCGTCAACATGGAGCAGGTGCAAAGCAAACTGTCCGTGCTTGTCAGAAAGCACAGCCAGTATCTTTCCATCAGGCGACCATGAGATATTCGGCTGATGAGCGTAAGCGATCTGGGGCGTAAGGTCTGTGGAAATGTTTGTATTTAGATCATGGATAACAATGTGATATGACTCACTTCCGTCAATATCCAATGCATACGCAAGCATTGTGCCATCGGGCGAAAATCGCGGGGAGAATTTTGAGCCTTCCATTTCGGACTCCAAAGTCTCCAGACTTTGGAATTTATGTGCAAAATCAGGAGATTTTGCACTCCATAGCTCCCACTTGCCCGTCTTATTCCATGAAAAGACCAACCTCTGCCCGTCGGGTGAGATGTCAAATTTCAAGCCAGTATCTACATTTGGGACGCGCAGAAGTTGAGTGAGATTAAGCATAATTATGCAGGTTGCATATCCTCTAAGATGGGTAAGTGTTCGATGCCTGCTTGTTTGGCGAGATCCAAAACATAAGCGTGGAGCGCTGCCTCTTTGGCAGGATCAAGCTCAGGTCGCCGGTAGGAAGCGAGAATTTCCTTCACGCGGATTTTTGCCCGCTCGAAAGTATCCAGCGAGCCAGATTCTTTCCAGCCGCGCATCGAGTCGCGATCAATGACCTTGCCTGGCATGTGCTGTTCCTTTTGGAAAAGCTGCATGGTGATGCGTTGTTTGAGGAAGTCGCCGCCTTTGAAGTTGACGCCTTCGTAATAACCAGTGGCAAGTGTTTCAGTGTGAATTTTCATGCCTTGCAGCATACGCTGTGCCATTGCGATTCCTTCCGCGTCGATGACGAGTTTTTCGGGGCTTTGGCAAAGCAGTGAGTCCACCATGCCTGAGCCTGAGATCATGTTGATGCCGCTCAATGCGCCGATCATGGCGCCCATGCCGCTTTCAAGTCCCGCCTGCATATCCAGAACTTTTGATTCGGTTGAACCGAGATAGGCATGTGTTGGCAAACCAAGTGATTTGCCAACCTGCGCATACGATGAGTCGATCATCGCGGTTTCCACAGAACCAAAGGGTGTGCCGCCCTTGCGCATGTCAAATGTGGACGGCGCTCCGCCCCAAACAATGGGTGAACCTGCGTGCGCGAGTTGATGGATCGTGATGCCCGACAAACATTCTGCGGCGTGTTGGGTGACCGCGCCGAGCAATGTCACCGGAGCCGCCGCGCCTGCCAATGGCATGGATACGATCTCAGCGGGTACACCTGCGCGTGCCAAGGTTATTAAGTTACCCGCACCAAAGTTTGACCAGATCAGCGGAGGCGACGGGCAGGCATCGAACACGGCGCGCGGATATTTGCGCAGGTTCTCGGGACTGCCCGCAAAAATGGCAAGCATCTCGATCATCTGATGTACGGTCTTGTTGGTGAACGCGCCCGTGACAATCGGCTTCTTTGAATACAGCATGACCAGATACAAACGGTACAGGTCATGGATATCCTTAGGGACATCGTGGCACACAATGGCCGTGGACTGCGCATCATATTGCGGCAGGCTTTCCGCAACCTTGATGATGCGAATCAAATCTGCGGTTTCGGCGGTCTTATGCTCAAGCGTCTCCGGGATGAGGATGGAGATGCCGGAGGAACCGGGGTCGAATTGAACCGCGTTGCCTCCATACTGGACCGTGGGATTGCCGTCGTAGTCGTAAAGAAAAAATTCGTGCGGGACAGTTTCCAGCGCCTTGAGAACGATCTGCTCTGGAATCCTGACGATCATTGATTCTTCATCAACCTGCGAGCCAGCTTCCGCCAGGAGTTGACGTGCTTCGGCATTTTGCACTTTGATGCCAGGCTTGATCATCAGTTGATAAGCCTCTGCGATGATGCGTGAAATCAGGTCATCGTTGAGCAAGGACAGTTTCGGTTGCATAGCGCACCTCCGGGTGGAAATTAGAAATTGCGAATTAGGAATTACCAAGTTAGGAATTACCAAGCCGCAGGATGCGTCATTGCGAGGAGCGCTCTTGTTCTTCGAGACGAAGCAATCCCCGCGTGCGATGAGATTGCTTCGGGCTAACGCCCTCGCAATGACGATAATCTCATGCGGGTTGATAATGTTCGAGCAATGGCAATATGTCGACGCCGGTCTTTTTAGTGAGATCGAGCATAAAGGCGTGGAGTCTGTGTTCCTGGGCAGGATCAATTTCAGGTCGTTTGTATGAAGCGAGCAGTTCAGTCACGCGGATCCTTGCGCGGCCAAAAGCGTCCAATGAGCCAGCCGCTTTCCATGCGCGAGTCGAGTCACGGTCTATCACACTGCTGGGCAGGTGCTGTTCCTTTTGAAAAAGTTGCATGGTAACTTTCTGCTTGAGGAAGTCGCCGCCTTTGAAGTTGATCTTGTCATCGTAGAAACCTGTGGCGAGCGTGTCGGTATGAAGTTTCACGCCGCCGATCATGCGCTTCGCCATGGCGATGCCTTCTGCGTCAAGAACAAGTTTTTCCGCGCTATGACAGGCGAGGAAATCCAACATGCCCGAGCCGGAGATCATGTTGATGCCGCTCAACGCGCCGACCATGGCAGAGATGCCGCTTTCAAGCCCGGCCTGCGCATCGACAAGTTTTGAATCTGTCGCGCCGAGGTAGGTATGCGTGGGCATGTTGAGTGTTTTCGCGACCTGCGCGTATGAACAATCAAGCATCGCAGTTTCGACTGCGCCCATTGGGGTTGCGCCTTTGCGCATGTCGAAGATGGCGGCCGCGCCGCCCCAAACAATGGGCGAACCCGCCTGTGCAAGCTGGTGGATGACGATACCCGCGAAACATTCCGCTGTGTGCTGGGTGACCGTGCCAAGCATGGTCACAGGGGCGGCTGCTCCCGATAACGGAACAGAAACGATTTCCGCTGGGATGCCAGCGCGGGCGAGTGCGATCAAATTACCAGCGCCGAAGTTTGACCAGATCAACGGCGGCGCGGGACATACATCAAAGATGGCGCGCGGTTTTTCGCGTGCGGCTTGTGCTGAGCCGGCGAAGATGGAGAGCATATCGATCATCTCCTGCACGGTCTTGTTTGTGAACGCGCCAGTGACGATCGGTTTTTTTGAGTGAAGTAAAACGAGATACAGGCGGTATGAGTCTTGAATATCTTTGGGAACATCGTGGCAAATGACAGCGGTGGATTGCGCGTCATATTGTGGGAGTTGCTCGGCGACTTTCAACAGGCGAATTAGATGTTCTGTTTCGGTGGTGTCGTGCTCAAGCGTTTCAGGGTTAAGCATGGCGATGCCTGATGAGCCAGGGTCAAAATGGACATCGTCGCCGCCGTAATGAACGGTGGGGTTGCCATCATAGTCATAGAGATAAAATTCGCGCGGCACGCTCTCCAATGCCTTGCGGACAAGCGATGCAGGAATCCCTACAACATCATTGTCTGGATACATGACCGCGCCAGCCGTGGCAAGCAAATCCCGCGCTCCAGGGTTTTGGACCTTTACGCCGGGACAGAGCAGAAGTTCGTGGGCTTCTTCCAGAATACGGGCGATGATCTCATCGCTTAGCAGTGTGAGTTTTGGTTGCATGGGACACCTCTAAAAAAAACGGTAATTGGTGATTGGTAATTTGAAGAAGGGGATACGAGATACAGGTTACGAGTTGCACGCTCTGTAACTCGTATCTCGTAACTTGTAACTTTACTTCTCAACCGACTTGATAATTCTTTCCATTTCCTTGCTGATGTTTTCATCTAATACATCAGGTTGATGTTCTTTCAAGGTCTTGCGTGCCTTGGTTATTGCCCAATCGCGCGCGTCGTCTTTCTTTGTTTCCCACTCAGAATATGGACGCCGATCCATGAACTTCGGCATGAACAATTCACGCATGTGTTTGCGGGTGTGTTTTTGGCCGAGGTAATGTCCGCCGGGACCGACATTAGCAATGGATTCCATCGCAAGTGTTTCGTCATTGACTACGATGCCTTCCATCATCTTGTGAACGATGGAGAAGATTTCGCAGTCCATCATCATTTCCGCAAATGACCAGATGCGGCTGCCGTGCAGGAATCCGCACCCCAGCAGCATGTCGGACATGACTACGCTTGCCATGAAGGTTGACAAACTTCCTTCGAGTCCAGCCTGCCAATTGGGTTCTTTCGCGCCTGTGGCAAACGATCCCATCGAAAGCGGGATGTTGTAAAAGTCCGCGAGGATGTTGGTCGCCGCGCCGAAGAGGAAGTCCTCGGGTCCGCCGCCAGTGTATGCGCCTGTCTTCAAGTCGGAAGCCGTCTGCGCCGCCGCGTAAAAGACAGGCGCGCCTGGATATGCAAGTTGTAAAAGGGCTGTCCCTGCGATTACTTCTGCGTTGCCGACTGCGAGGTTGCCAGCCATGGTGGTCGGACCTGTCGTTGCGCAAGCCGCCATCGTCATAAACCCTGTTGGGATTCCGACTTCTGCGGCGAGCAGCGCGGCATCCAAACTTCCGCCATCATGACCTAACGGGGGGGCGGTGCATTGCATGAGTGAGAGCACTGGCCGCTCACGGAGTTTGTCCCTACCGCCGACGATCAGCGCGGCCATTTCTATTGCGGCTTTTGCTTCTTCCACGTTGTACACGGATTCGGTCTGCACATGTTTGGTGGAGTTCTCCCAAACGGCTTTCAGTTCGTGCAGTCCGCGCGCTTCTACGGGTGTGTCCTGGGCAGAGACAGCGACCCAATGGAATGCAACTTCTTCGGTCGCATCTGCTATTCTGGCAATATCACGTACATCCTGCAAACATGATGTCCGTTTTTCGCCAGTGTTAATGTCGATCACTTCCACGCCGCAGCCGTCAGTTCCGAGGTTGACGTGGTTTCCGTCAAGCTGCAAATCCTGCTGCGGGTCGCGCGCTGCGAGTTTGTAAGCGGGCGGGGCTTTTTTGATTGCATCTTCGATGATGTGCGGTTTGACGCGCACAATCTTCTTTTCGTGATCCACTTCCGCGCCATTGGCTTCCCATATTTCCAACGCACGCTTGGATGGAAATCTCACGCCGACCTTTTCGATGATCTGCAAAGTCGCTTCGTGAATTTTTTTAACTTCATCTTGTGTCAGCACTTCCAGTTTCAATTTTGGATTGCTGATGGTTTTTATATTCTTATAAGACATAGGGCCCTCCCGAGGCATATGTCTCTCTTCTCTCTCTGGTTGTTCTTATGTCGTTGCGAGGAGCGCTCTTGTTCTTTGCGACGAAGCAATCTTCAATATAAGTGGGAGATTGCTTCGGGCGAACGCCCTCGCAATGACATGATTACTGATCTCCCTTGCCGACCAGGTCCTTTGCGACCTTCACTGCGCCGATCGCGTCTTCTGAATAACCGTCAGCTTTGATCTTCGTGACCCAGTCCCGTGTGATCGGTGCGCCGCCAACCATTACTTTGATGCGCGGGCGTAAGCCTTCCTTATCCAGTTCCTCGATCACTTCGCGCTGACGTACCATCGTGGTTGTCAACAGTGCGCTCATGCCGATCAGGTTTGCATTGATCTCAAGCGCCTTGCCGATGATCTTGTCTGCGGGCTGATCCACACCGAGATCAACGACTTCAAAACCAGATGCGCTCAACATCGTGCCGACGAGGGTCTTGCCGATCTCATGAATGTCACCTTCGACGGTTGCCAGAACAACCCGTCCCAGCATTTCACGGGCTTCACCGAGTTTAAGCAATTCAGGCTCCAAAACGGCAACCGCAGCCTTCATCGCTTCACCGGCCATCACCAGTTCAGGCAGGAACGCTTCACCCAGACCAAACTGATCGCCGATGTAGTTCACGCCGATCACGAATCCCTTTGTGATGGTTTCCAGTGGGTGCATTTTCAATTCGATGGATTTCTTGGCAAGCTCGATCGCTATATCCGAGTCGCCATCAATAATGCATTGTGCCATCTGTTTATACATTTCTTCCGACATAGTGCCTCCTATTTTGATTTCTTGATCAAATGAATTACTTGTTTTTCTTTTTCCCTCAACAACTCCGCAGGGATGTTGAGGTATTCTTCCAGCCATCTGCCGGAATCCAAAACGTGCTCCAGCGATTTTTGCACGGCACTATCGGCATCGCCATTGACGAGCGCTTCCATGATGGCGGTGTGTTCTTCATAAGTTTGCGCCACACTCCCTGTAAGAAGTTCAGGCTTGCGGAACAACGCTTCATACAATAACCAGTCAGGGAATGCGTTTGCAACAACGGCATATAATTTCACCAATAGATCATTGCCCGACGCCTCGGCGATGGATGTATGGAACTCGCGGCTTAGCTGTCTTTCCTGCGGCATCTCATGCAGTTTGACCCGCTTTTTCATTTCATCCATTATCTTTTCGAGCTTCGAAATTTGCCCCGGGGTAATGTGAAGTGCGGCTTCGCGGGCGATGATTGCTTCGAGTATCAGCCTCAAGCCGTAGGCATCCGCCACATCCTTGGCCGACATTTCGCGCACGCGCACGCCGCGGTAAGGCACACGTTCCGCAAGCCCCGAAGCAACCAGCAGGTCGAGCGCCTCGCGCACGGGGGTCATGCTCACTCCCATTTGAGTGGCAATATCCTCCTGGCGCAGCCAATCACCAGGTCCGTATTTTCCCGCGATGATCTGCCGGTGAAGGGCATCGTAAATTTCATCTTTAAGTGGTTTGTGGGTAAGTTCTTTTTCCATTATTGTAGCCATGATTATATATTATATATAATACCCTCGATATTCGGAAGTGCTTTTATTCCTGAAAATGGATATTACTTTCCATGTACAGCGCTATCAGTATATAATTCAAAACCTGAGACGGCTCTTGAAAACAAAAATCGTCACCCTCGAATCACACGATGACCTCATCTCCGTCCGCGATAAATTTTCGTGGGCCAAAACGCCGCGCATTTTGCTCGTCTGGCCCAAGTACGAAAAGATAACCTTGCGGCTTTTGGATTTACAAGTTCTGCGCCGACATGCGGATTCTCTGGGTGCGCAACTGGGATTGGTGACCCGCCGCGCCAATGTGAGGCGGGATGCGGAATCGCTTGGGATTCCAGTTTTCAAATCGACGGCAGCGGCTCAACGCGACCTGTGGCCTGATTCTGCTCCGAGAAGCAGACGTACCCCGAAGACACCGCGCCGCGGCCTGCGCAGAATCCGCGACATTGTCTACGAAAAGGAAGCCCCCTGGCGGACATCCCTGCTGGGGCGCGTGCTCACTTTCACAGTGGGGGTCATTGCCGTTTTGACAGTGGCCAGCCTCTTCGTCCCACATGCCGCGCTGACTTTGTATCCCGAAGCGCAGACTCAAAGTGTCGTCATTCCTGTTTCAGCAGGTGAGTCGATTGAGGCGGTATCGGTCACAGGAGCAATCCCTTCACAGTCGTTATCGATCACTGTTGACGGTGAACAATCTGCCGCCGTTGCAAGCAGGATTTCCGTGCCGAAATCAAAGTCACAGGGAATTGCGGTTTTCAAAAACCTCGGCCAGACTGAAATAAAAATTCGCGCAGGGACGATTATTTCAACAGCGGTGGAACAGCCAATAAAATTTGTCACCTTGCACGACACGCTGCTTGACCCCGGCCTCGATAAATTTGTGGATGTGCCGATTGAAGCGCTCCAATCCGGTGCAAGCGGAAACGTCCCCGCTGACTCGGTCATCGTTGTGGAAGGCCCGCTGGGTTTATCCATTGCGGTAACCAATCCAAACCCGATTACAGGCGGCGCAGATTCTCAAGTGGTTGGCGCCACAGATACTGACCGTGAAAAATTACGAAAGCTCGCCTTGGAGAATTTACGCAGTGATGCTGAATCAAAATTACGCGCTCAGCTCGACGCGGCAGATCTTTTATTACCTGATACATTCAAAGTTGTAAAAGTTGTGGAGGAGAGTTTCGAGCCGCAGGCAGGCCAGCCAAGCAAAACCTTGACCCTGACCATGCAGGTTGAATTTTCCGCGCAATATATTTTGGCTGAAGATTTGAAGCAGTTATCATCCTCCGCTTTGGATTCATCCATCACAAAAGGCTTCGAACCTTTTGGCGAAATGAAACTAAAGACACTCACAAAACCAAAGACAGATTCGTCCGGTGTGACACATTTTGAACTTGAAGTCACTCGTACCCTGCTTCGTCAGGTGGATACGATGCAGGTCTTTTCCATGGTGCGCGGACATAACCCGAAACAGGTAAGCGACAAATTGATGAAAGATTTTGCCCTGCGTAAAGAACCAAAAGTTATTATCACGCCTTCGTGGTGGCCGTGGCTGCCATTGATTCCATTTAATCTTTCGGTGGAAATGAGATAGTTTGTAAGTAAATATGCAAATATGTAAACAAGTAAACAAGTAAACAAGTAAACACGTACACATTGCGAAACTTGTTTACCTGTCTACTTGTTTCCTTGTCTACTTTTCTGGAGAACCAATGAGAATCCTCGCAGTAGATCACGGCGAAAAAAGGATCGGTCTTGCGCTCAGCGACACGACCGCCACCATCGCCAGCCCTTTGAAAGTCATCGAGCACGTCTCGCGTGCCATTGACGCCGCGCAAGTGGCTGACCTCGCCGCACAGAATGATGTTGCATTAATCGTCATAGGACAATCGTTTGATGACGATGGCAATCCAAATCCCGCAGGCCGCCGCGCTGGCCGCTTTGCGGACGAATTAAAAAATCAAACCAATCTTCCCATTGAATTATGGGATGAATCCTTCAGCACTCAAGACGCGCGCGCCGCCCGAATTGAACTTGGCGTCTCGCGTAAAAAGCGCGCAGGCCATCAAGATGTCTTTGCCGCCGTGGTCATTTTACAATCCTATCTTGAGGCCCGTAGACAGGGAAACGGGTAAACATGAAACCGAATACTTTTCATACGAAGCATTCATCATTCGTCATTCATCATTCGTAATTTCCCATGCGTCGTTATCAAATCCATTTTATTCTTGCGTTTATCGTCCTGCTTGTTTTCGCCTGCATTTTTCTTGTGCTGGGTTATATCCCCGCGCGGGCTTCGCTTTTATATGGCCTGCCCGCGCATTCGCTTTCAATTTCAGACCGCATCGAATATTCCGCGCGATTGCTTTCGCATGGTGATGCACTCACCACACCGCTTGATTCAAATGGAATTGAGCAAACGTTTTTCATAGAGCAGGGTGAGTCTGTATCTTCAGTGACGACCCGCCTCGAAGAATCCGCCATCATCAGCAGCGCGGAATATCTTTACGATTATCTCGTCTACACCGGGCTGGACACAACGCTTCAAGCAGGGGAGCACACTCTCAGCCCCGCGCAATCCATTATTGATATTGCCGATGAATTGCAGGATGCAACACCCGAAGATATTACCTTCACCATTCTCCCCGGCTGGCGGATGGAAGAGATTGCCGCTTCGCTCCCAACCTCGGGGCTGGATATTTCTCCCGAAGTATTTATCTTCTCTGCGCAGACTCCGCCTCAAGTCCTCGCTTTTGCATCCCCTGCCACAATGGAAGGATTCTTCCTCCCAGACTCTTATCTCCTCCCGCGCACCACAACCGTGGATCAGTTGCTCGATGTCATCGCACGCAACTTCACCTTGCACATCTCTGACGAAATGCGCGCAGGTTTTTCCACGCAGGGACTGGATATGAATCAAGCCGTCATTCTCGCTTCCATCGTGGAACGCGAATCAATTCAAAATGAAGAAATGACCTTGATCGCATCGGTCTTTGTCAACCGTCTTAACATCGGCATGACTCTCGGCAGTGACCCAACTGTGCAATATGCGCTCGGCTACGACTCGCTCAACCAAACCTGGTGGACAAATCCACTCAGCCTCGATGACCTGAAATTTGACTCTCCCTACAACACCTATATTTATGCAGGCTTACCGCCCGCGCCAATCTCCAATCCCAGCTTGGATGCGTTGAATGCAGTGGCATTCCCAGAGTCGTCCGCGTATTATTATTTTCAGGCAAAGTGTGATAAATCAGGCTTTCATACTTTCGCAATGACTTTTGAAGAGCACCTCGCGAATGGGTGTCCGTAGTGACGTTGTAGGGACAACTTCGGTCGCCTTTTGTTAAAAGCCAAACGACTGAAGTCGTTACTACGTTATTTCCGAAACGAATCCCACACTTCCAAAGCGGGCTTGGGTGATCCGTCAAATTTTCGCAGGCCGACAGAAGCAAACATCCCAAGCGTGTTGACATCATCATCGCCCACGCCTTGCTGTTTCATCATCTTTGCGTAAGAGTCCAGATTGAAATCATTCAAAATCAAATAGATCCAAAAAGTGAGTCTGCCGCCAAGTTGTGAATGGATGGCATTGAGATAATCCACCTGATCCTGCTCCTTGCCGTGGAACGGACCAACCTCCAGACTGGTAAATCCGCCTTCGGCAACAGCAAGCCGCTTATCGGTCCGCGAAAGAAGCGGGGTGTAATAGTCCGCGGGAATCTCCGAGCCAGAGTCAAATGCTGTGAACGGGTAGGATGAAATGACCCACAAATCCAGATTCGGTTCAAAGACTTCTATCAAATTCCATTTGGTTTGATAGGGCGTGCCGCCTGATGGATCGCCTATAAAAAGATTGTTCAAATCCTCCCATTGAAATGTGACGAAGACTTGCGTGTCTGGCGCTTCGGCTTTTATCTTTGCGTAGACTTCATGATACAGGCTGACAAAATTTTGCGCATCCCTGGGATAGGTATCCATGTAGGTGTTGATCTCGGAGGCAAGCCCAAGATAGCGCGGATGAAATTCGCGCACGATGCGCAGTGTGTAATTGGTGAATGACGCGCGAACATCAGGATTAGCAAAATTCGCATCCCAATTTTCTGGCAGACCCGCAAATTCGCGGCGGTTGAGTCCGTTGAGCGGATCAACGACCTGAATGATCTCAAGATTATTTTGGCCCGCGAGGATGTATTGATTTTTGATATCCGTAACCTGCTCGGATTCAACATCTGAAGATCGAAGGAACTCCTCCCAGGGAATGCCCTTTTGAAGTAGGACAATATCAGCATGTCGACTGAAGTCTTTGTACATTTGGAAGACGCTTTCAATTGTCGCTTCAGGCGGGGATGGGAAGAAGCCATAAACGGTATCAGTTGAATCGAAAACGGAAATCTGCGGCGTGGAAGGAACGGTTGGTGTTCCGCCTGCGCCACAGGCGATTGTGGTGATCGCAATGATACAAATGAATATGATTGTTTTTCGCATGTGTGCCTCTTGTATGTTACAAGGGAAAGAGGCAAAAAGTTGCGCTAAGAATAACTGATCACCGCGCAATGAAAGTGCCCTGGAAGTCCGCCCGATTTCCAGGGCACTTTCATTTCCATTATTTTTTTTCTTGCCGCCTTGTAGGTCAGCCGGCAAGATATTTTTTTCGTTTGACAATACACACAGTTGCTCTTGTAAAAGTTCTTTTACGCACTCTTAGCCACCCTTAAATAAAAAGGCGGCAATCAATTTCAACTGACTGCCACCTTTGTTTATGGTTAGTTATATGTCTACGGAACCGGTGTTCCTGCCACTGCAACACCCACCCACGTAAACACGCGCTTCTCGCTGACTGCGCCAGACGCCACCCAAATCGGCTGTCCCTGATCGTCAGTCCCAGACTGGCGAACCGGGGTAATCCACCAGCGCAGAACGTGCGCCACATTATCTTTCGGGCGGAAGGATGTGGGCACGATGTATTTGGTATCGGCCACATAATCGGTCAGGCGTGGGTTTTGAGGGGATGTCACATCTTCAACAGTGACCTGATAAGCCTCGCCATCGCGTAATGTTCCAACAGATGCCCATTGCAGGGTCACAACGTCATTTGCCAGGGTGAAGGCCGCTCCGTCCGCAGGCAGTAGCAGGTTCGAGGCGGGGTACGGAGGCGGAATCGTCGCCGTGGGAGTAGGCCCGGGCGTCGCCGCTCTCATACACAAGGGGATGAGTAAACTTTCACCGATGAATACGTTATCGGTTGTTTTTCCATTGAAGGTTTTTACTGCATCTGCTGATACTGCGTAATTCGCTGCAATCGAAGAGAGTGTATCGTTCTCCTGCACCGTGATCGGAACCGTGTCGCAGGCTTGCTTGGTCGCATCCACAGGCTCGGGGGTGCTGGTGGCCGGGGGGGGATTGGTGGGTGTAGGGTAGGGTATCTTCAGTACCTGACCTTCGCTAATCAGACAACTGGAAGGTAAGTTGTTTGTAATAATGATTGCCTGTACATTTGTATTTAAATTTGCCGCAATCGACCCGCATGAGTCGCCCGCATGGACTGTGTACTCGATTGGTGGTTGAGGCGTGGCTGTTGGGGTATCGGTTGCAGGAAGCGTGGCTGTAGGAGGCAGGCTTGCGGTTGGCGATATTGTAGGCGTTGGAGACTCGGCCGGTGTGAGGGCTGTTGCGCCGCCACCGTTTGCGCGTAATACGAAGAACATAATGGCCGCGGCCACAATGATCACGACCGCGAGAATCCCCACTGCGGCCGGCAGGCTTAGGGTGATCTCAGGCATGCGGCTGGCTTGTACCGATTTTTGGGTCTTCTGTACTGCTTTCGGTCCGGGCTGCGCATTAAATTCGGTGCCGCACACGAGACAGCGCGCGGCGTTCTCGCTCAAGCGCGTGCCACAAGTGGGACATACCTTTGTTTTGTTACTGGAAGTAGGTTCTTGGCTCATACGGGCGAAAATTATACCATTGAACAAAATTACGTTTTATAACGTCATCGCACAGCCATCGGCGCGGGAATCGGAGCCTGCGACTAAAACCCCGCTTCTTTCGCGGACGATAACCTGACCCCGTCCGAAGAGGGCACGTTCCCAGCCTGAGATTTTCCGGGTCGGATGTCCACGGCGGGTGAGCGCGGCGATGGTTTTATCTGGAATGCCTTCTTCAAGGCTGGCAAAGCCGCCATCTTCGGTTGGCTCGATGCAGAAGCGCGGCATGTCCAATGAGGTCTGCGGGTCCATGCCATCGTCGATCAGTGCGCAGGCGACTTGCATGTGTCCCTGCGGCTGCATGAATCCGCCCATGACGCCGTAGGATGCGTATAAACTGCCATCTTCTTCACGGGTTGCCATGGCAGGGATGATGGTGTGATATGGCCGCTTATTAGGCTGTAATGAATTGGGGTGATCTGCTTCGAGATTGAAGTTGTGTCCGCGATTTTGGAGGGTGAAGCCCCAGCCTTTGGGGACGATACCGGTGCCAAACCCCATGTAGTTGCTGATGATGAAGGAACAGGCGTTGCCGTCTTTATCCACTACAGAAAAATATACTGTTCCGTGAGATTTGATCGGCGTGCCATGTTTTTGATCCAGCGTGGCTTTCTTCAAGTTGATAAGTTTTCTGCGTTCATCGGAATACGCTTTGGAAAGCAGTTCATTCAATGGAATGGACGAGAAGGCCGGGTCGGAAACGTACCAGCGCGCATCTGCAAAGGCGAGACGCATTGCTTCGATTTGCAGGTGCAGTCGTCGGGTGGAGAGAGGCGCGAGCGAGGCGAGGTTAAAGCCTTCGAGCAGGTTCAATGCCAAAAGCGCAGCGAGTCCCTGCCCATTGGGTGGACATTCCCAAATGCGATAGCCGCGATAATTGACCGAGATGGGTTCATCCCAGGTGGAGTGATGCGCGGCCAGGTCTGCCGTGTTTAAGCATCCGCCAGATTCTTGAATGACCTGCGCGATGGATTCAGCGATCTCGCCTTCATAGTAGGCGCGTTTACCATCTTCCGCGATCTTGCGAAATGTGCGCGCGAGTCCCTTGTTGGAAAAAATCTCACCAGCTTTTGGCGCGCGACCTTCGACGGTTAATTCATGCCCATTCAACGCGGATTGGAGTTGACGGCCTGCGCCGCGTTCCCAAAAATGCGCGGTGATGGGTGTAACGGGAAATCCATTTTCGGCGAGATCAATGGCGGGCGCAAGAATTTTTTTCATCGGAAGCGTGCCGTGTTTTTCGATGAGATCGAACCAGCCCGCGCACGCGCCAGGAACGGTGATGGTGTAAGGATGAAAGGGTGGAAGTTCCTTGATGTTTTCTTTTTGCAATCGCTCCAACGAAAGAGCGGCGGGCGCGCGGCCTGAACCATTTAACGCACTGACTTGTTTTGTCCGCGCATCGTAATAAAGCGCAAACACATCTCCGCCGATGCCAGTGGATGTCGGCTCAGTGACGTTGAGCGCAGCGGCTGTGGCGACTGCCGCATCTGCCGCGTTGCCGCCTGCCGCGAGAATTGAAAGTCCCGCGGCGGTGGCTAATGGCTGTGATGTTGCGACCATGCCGTTACATCCCATGACAGGCGAGCGGCGCGAAGGGAATTGGATGTTATTCATTTTGGTTTGCGTGGTGGTTGATGATTATGGCAGGGGCGGGGTTACCCCGCCCCTGCAACATGTTGATTATTTTGCAGCGGCTTGCGCTTTCGGCAGCGTTGTCACCAGTACCTTATCCACGCGGCGGCCATCCATATCCATGACTTCAAAGCGATAAGTATTCCATTCGAAATTATCCGCGGGCTGTGGCACCCGTCCAAGTAGTGTCATAACGAAACCGCTCAGGGTCTCATATTCATCTTCATGGGGAAGTGTTACGAAGTTGAAAAGTTCCTTGAACTCGTCCACTTCCAACATGCCATCCAACAGCCACGAACCATCCTGTCTTTGAGTGGCTTGCGGCTCTTCGAATTCCATCGCCCCAACAATCTCTTCCAGAATATCGTTGATCGTTAGCAAGCCTTGCAGCCCGCCAAACTCGTCAATGACAAGAAGCAATTCCGTATTTTTCTCCTTGAAGAGTTCCAGCGCGCGCGAAGCGAACATAGTTTCAGGAATGAAATATGCAGGTTTGAGTAAAGTCTTTAGATCTATTTCTTTGCCTGATAAGCTTTCGACTAGCAGGTCGCGTGATTTTACGATACCGACAATGGCTTCAAGAGAATCCTGCCTGACAGGAAAACGTGAATAAGGACATTCAGCAATTTTTACGCGGATCTCTTCAATTGAATCTGTGATGTCCAGCCAGATAATGTCCGTGCGTGGAGTCATCAATGAATAAACGCGCGAGTCGCCGAGGCTGAAAATTCCCTCCACCATTTCCTGCTCGGCTTCTTGAAAAACTCCCGCCTGTGTTCCCTGGCTGATTAGCATTTGAAGCTCTTCTTCTGTAATCGGCGGCTCAGAGGATGCGTTCACGCCCATCAGGTGCAGAACTAAGTTTGTCGCTGCGCTCATAAGTTTTATGAACGGAGAGAATACCTTTGAGATGAAAAGCATTGGTCCCGCTATAATCTGGGCGATTTTTTCAGGGCTATTAAGTCCCAGCCTTTTTGGTACTAGTTCGCCCAGCCAGATGGTCAGGATGGTGATGGATATGACTACAGTCCCCAGTGCAATTGAAGTGCCGTAGTCTCCTATGTAAGGAACAGTTTGTAATGCGGTTGCTAATGATTCTGCAATTGTTGCACCACCAACCGCGCCAGCCAGGACCCCGATCAATGTGATACCGATCTGCACTGTTGAGAGAAAAATATTTGGGTCATCAATCAACTTGAGCGCCAATGCTGATGATTTATTGCCTTCACTTGACTGCTGTAGCAGGCGTGCTTTGCGTGAAGCAACCAGCGCAGCCTCTGACATGGCAAGGATGGCGTTTACCAAAATCAGAATAAAAATAATGATTATCTCGTTTGCAATGCTCATGGTTTCCTTACTACTTAATCTAAAGGCAAAAGTATTTTTGTGGGATTAAAGCCGTATGCCGCGAAAATCGATTCGCGGCAAGGGGGAGTTTCATCAGTTTGGATGAACAAATATTAGGGAGTAGATCAAGGAGGAAGCTTGGATCAGGTTCTATGGGGATTTCAGACATGATATTAATTACTAGTGGTTTTTCTGCCCTTATTGTACCTGATGTGTAAGCCAATTAAGGACCTGGTTTGCAGGCAGGTTTTCTTTTTGCTTTGCCCGAAGTTCACCGGAACGATAAAGCGCGATCCCAAAATCCACAGCTTCGAAAGACAGCTCGCGCCATTCAGCAAAAAATCTGCTTGTAATTATGGCATCTCCGCGCAAGGTTAGTTCCGTTTCCACCATCATGGCAATTAAGCCAATCTCAAGGGCAGGGTTGAAAGGAGCAACTACACGGATGGGTTTTCGGCTGAGGTAGGGTGTTGTGCCTAATAGGTTCGTACTGCCTGCATATGGGTCACGCGCCGCAAAATGAAGTGTCCGCACACTGGACATATAAAACGCGCCCATACACAATGGACAAGGTTCCATTGTTGTATAAAGCGCTGAATCGTGGCGGCTTTCCTGGTCGAGATTCAAGCTAAGCAGTGCGTTGATCTCAGCGTGCGCCAGCATATCATCAAAAACCTGTCCTTGTGGCGCAGATGTGTCAAAAATGCGGTTTCGTCCGCGCGAAAGGACGTTTCCATCCGCATCTGCCACCACTGCCCCAATTGGAATTGTGCCGCCGCAGTAAGCCTCCCATGCCATTTCAAGCGCGGCCTGCCAGGGGAGAGAAAGATTTTCCCACATATTTATTCCTTCTTTTTGTCAACTTTTTTTTCGATATTTTTCAGGCGCTTATCCATTTGCGTGTAAAACCTTTTCAGCATCAGCGGGACAACGAGAATCAACAGGATAACTCCACAGGTGAAAACCAGTTCCACTACGCTGATATGAAACATTATGAACGCACCTCGATCCCTTTTCCCTTGCGGGCTTCACCGATCACCCAAATGGGTTGGCGTAATTCCTCTGCGCGCTTCTTGAACGAATCCAGTTTATCCTGTGGAACGCCGAGCAATAACCCTCCGCTGGTCTGCGGATCAAACAATAGCATTTGGGCAGGTTCATCCATATTCTTATCAAAACGGACTTTCCCGCCAAAGTACATTTTGTTGTCAAAT
>JACRBH010000268.1 GCA_016234535.1 Chloroflexota bacterium | reverse complement strand
GCAACACATTGTCTCGCTGGAGGCGCATTTTCGAGAACATCCGCCAGCCACAATCAAACAGGCGCCACATGAAGTAGAGATCATTACTGGTGTTCGTAGAAGCGAGACGCAAATTCGAGAATTCCTGAAAAAAAACTCGGTGTCATTCCTTATTTTCCTGGAGAATGGTGATATTTGCGCCGCGGAAGATTAATATGGCGGCAAGGCCAGCCAAGGCTATCAGCGCGCCACCTAGAACAAAAACGGCACGCGCACCAAGCATGTCTGCTAACACGCCGGCTAATCCCATGGAAACGAGTTGAGCTGTTGTAATAAGTGCGTTATTGGCAGAGCCAGTACGTCCACGTACATTATCAGGGACAGCAATCTGGATGATGGTGGAACCGGAAGCCTGAATGGGAGTAACGAACAATCCGGCGAAGAAAAGGATGATCATGATATGCCAGATATTCGAGGATAATGACATGAAAGCCACGTCAATGCCAAGCAGGATAAGCCCAGCAGCCAAGATATTAGTAGGTTTCAAACGGGCAGCCAAAGCCGCGACCAGAGCACCTGCCAGAATCATCCCAGCAGTTTGGGAAAATTCAACAGCGGCGAACCATGTTTCGGTGACCATCAGATCGTCAACCAGCAATGGAATTAGAAGGATATTAACCGCGCCAAGTCCCAGCATGGTGACGGCAAAGGCGATAATTGCCCCAGTCAGAATGCGATTGGAAAAGGTAAGTTTCAGCCCTTTCCCAAGTTCGCTGAAGATTCTCTTGAAGCTGATCGGCTCTATTTCCAAACCAGGGCGTTGGGCATGCTGAATTTTCAAGATAAGCAAGGCAGAGACCAGGAATGTCAGCGAGTCAACAATAAAGAGGGGCCAATATAGGTCGAATTGCCCGATCATGAACCCAGCCAACCCTGTGCCGATCAAACCGAAGATAATACGACTGGTTTGTGAAATTGAATTGGCAGAGAGCAGTACTTCCTTTGGTACTATATTGGGGATTAAAGCTCCGCGGGCGGGGTTAAAGAATGTGGCGATCGCGGCTTGGATGAAGCCGATGGAGTAAAGAATCCAGATTTTTTGCTGGTTATCCACCAGAATAAACCCAATCACAAAGATGGCTCGCAGGATATCGGAAATGATCATAACCCGCTTCCTGTCGGCGCGATCTACGATGACGCCGGCAAACAAGCCAACAGTCAGGCTTGGAAGCGCAAGCAGGATCGCCATGGTTGCCAAGGCGGCGGTTGACCCAGTCAAATGATTGGCCAACAGCAATAGTGCCAGATTTGTCATGCTGTCGCCCATGTCTGAGATGATCTGCCCAAACCACAATAAACGATAATCCTGGATTTTGAGTAGTTCCTTTAAACCAACAGCTTTTTCTTCAATTTGGATTTTTTCCGCCATGGCGATTTCCTCATGTGTTAGATTTGCGCTGGTATTGCGGCACAAATATTTGGGTTACTTCGAAATAAAGCATCTCTTCGTTGACGGCCTGTAAATTCTGGTCGGAGAAACCTTCAAATTCCTTAATCAATTCACTAAAGTGTGTTTCGAGCGCTACGGCTTGTTCACTGGTAAGCAGTAAGTCACTACTAGAAACGTTTATGGGCATATGTTTTCTGTCAGGCACACCGCCTTCTTTTTCGCCTTGCTTTTCCTCGTAGATTTTTGTCAGGCTTGCGCGAATATTGCTGACGCTGTTCCCTACAATCTGTTCAAAGCTGTTCAATATTTCTTGCAATGCCTGATCTATTGGCCGGTCTTGATTAGATAGCACGTTTTGGTTGAGTGAGATATTTAGGGCTGCGACTTTATATTGCTTTTCCCTGATGCCCGAGACAATACGAGTATCCCCTACGATGAGTAAGTTTTGCTCTTCAAGAAGTTTGAAATGGTAATAAAGTTTGGTGGGGGAAACATTCATCAACTTTGCGGCTTGCTTTACCGTACAGAGTCTTCCACGTTTATTTTCAATGCAAATATATTTCATGACCTCGAGGCGGGTGGGATCGCTTAACACCTTGCCTGCCTCAAGGCTGTGTATGGTCAGGTTCTCAGGGATTTGAAGTTCGTTTTCCATTTTATTTTCCTTAACCATTTTAATATTTTTCAATGGTTAATATATTTTATTTGGTCAATCATTTTATGTCAAGGTTTTGAATACAAGTCACAGTAGTGCCAGTTATCAGATAAGAGAATCAACTGATCTTGCTTCAAATGCTGAGCAAAAGCTTCATTTGGCGGATGCAGACTATAGGTTAAGAAATGAAGCGAAAGTAGGAGTATCCAAGTCAAGCTTTTTCGCATTTTAAGATTTGACATTTCTTTGGGCCTAGGCATCTACAGAGCACGTTCTCTGGCTGACTGGATTGGTTAGGTATTGGACAAGATCTTCCAAATTGGGTTTGTCGGAAATGCATCCGCAGCCTGGTCGATGTTTCCTGCAAAATAAACAAGGCCTGCAAGAATTAACTTGCAGGCCTTGTTTTCGTCGAGCCGCTAAAATTTAGAACCGAAGTTTGTGAAATTAGTGAGCAGCCAGTCCAACAACTCCAGCAGGTACGCTGATGCTACCGAGTGATACCAGGCTGCCATTTGCAGACATTTGGAAAGTGGTGATCGTATGCGCACCAGCGTTCAATGTATAGAGGAATTTCCCATTGTTGCTGAAGGACATATCAATGGGGGTACTGCCGGCGCCAGTGGAACCAGCCGCCGGGTTGAGAAGGGTCAGCGAACCATCCTTGCCAATTTCATAGCTGGAGATCGACCCGCTTCCGGCGTTTGTCGTAAAAGCATATTTGCCGTTTTTGGAAATCGCGATCCAGCACGCGGCTGTTTGAGTGGTCGCGACTGAGGGGCTGACTACATTGAATTCATCTTCATGCACAAAATAGGATGAAACTGCGCTGCCCCCGGCTGCGCCGCCAAATGCTTCTGAAACGATCATGTGATCGTGGCGGTCAAAGGCAAAACCGAAAGGCGTGGCACCTGATGAAGCATGTGATACTGGAGCGCTTGCGATCCCATCTTCAACCTTATATGTGTCGATCAAGTTGGTGGCTTTTTCGGTCACTGCCAGTGTGCTGCCATCTGAACCAAAGGAGATTTGCGCAGGTCCGGGAGCCGATCCCGTGCCGCCATTGCTGAGGGGTTGAGTCGAACCCGCCAACAGAGTCAATGAGCCGTCAGCGCCGATTTCGAATCCGCTGATATTGCCGCTTCCGCCGGCATTCAACACGTATAACAACTCATTGTGTGCGGTGAGGCTGATCGGCCTCGTGCCGCCTGAGTCAACAATGTTAACCAAATCGATCCCGTGAGCCTTCACGGAAAATACAGAGATTTGATTACTACCGGCATTGACCGCAAACAGCCAATGATTGTTATCGCTAAGGGCTACGGCTTCCTGTGAGCCAAGTCCGTTACCGCTGCCCAACCCGCCCGTGGAAAAAGAGCCCTGGAAGGCAAGTGCGCCGTTCGCGGAACGGTCATAAACCAATACCGCATTTCCGTTTGCCGCATTTGTCAACGTGTAAACTGCTCCAGATGAATCCTTCGATCCAGCGGCTGCAACCGGACTGGTGAATCCGGCCAGTGATGTGAACAAAAACGCCGCCATAAATAATAAGCGGGCACCGATATTGTTAAATCGTTTTAAACTTTTCATAATAGATCTCCTTGATGGATAATTTGTTTTGCTCGACCTGTGCATCTTAGCCTGCGCATATTACTAAACTATTACCTGATGGTTACTTATTTCTTAAGTAATTCAGGCCATTCAACTTTTTACTTCGGACTCAAAGATGTAAGAATTTATTAATAACTTCTTCTCCACATTCAGGTATCATATGGACATGAGCGAAAAACGCATCCTGATCGTTGAAGATGAACCGAGCATCGCGGAAGTTGTCAGCTTGTATATGAAACGCGCGGGTTATCAAGTACAGATCGCTGTGGATGGAAGACAGGCGATGACAATTTTTGAGCGCCAAACTCCCGACCTCGTGATCCTCGATTTAATGCTCCCCGAAGTTGACGGTCTTGCACTGACGCGCTGGCTGCGTGACTGCTCGGATGTGCCGATCATTATGGTGACAGCGCGCCGTGAAGAAATAGATCGCATCACAGGTCTTGAAATGGGCGCGGATGATTATGTGGTCAAGCCATTCAGCCCGCAGGAGTTGGTCAGCAGAGTTCGGGCGGTGATAAGGCGTCTCGGAAGGGAGCAGTCTGAGGCGGAGTCTGATCGTTCCCTATCCTTCGACGGATTAACGATCGACCCGCGCACTCGTGTGGTGACGGTCAAAGAATCAGAAGTCGAATTAACCGCCAAAGAGTTTGATGTACTTTATCTGCTGGCACGTCATCCAAAACAGGTTTTTACACGCGATCAATTATTGGAGCGTGTTTGGGGTGGAGCGGAATATATTGACGCAGGCACGGTGACTGTGCATATGCGCCGCTTGCGCGAAAAGATCGAAGCTGAGCCATCCAAGCCGCAAAGACTATTAACCGTTTGGGGTGTTGGATATAAATTTGAGCCGTGAGCCCTCACCCCAACCCCTCTCCCAGCGGGAGAGGGGCGGAAAATAATATGAAAACATTCCTTTCCCGCCTTTCCACATTGCCCCGCTTCGCGCTGGGTGTTCTTTTAATTGTTTTTGTGTCGCTGGCAATTTTCAAAATATTGATGGCGCCGCAAATGCCAGAGCTGGGATTGATGGCGCTGTTTCTTGGCATCACAGCTTTTGTCTCTGCGCTGGCGGGTTATATTGCATATCGCTTCGGCTGGATCAATCTCTCGCCAACGCTGCGCTGGTCCATGCTTGGCGGCTACGCTCTTTCAAGCATTCTTACTTTTTTTAACGTTTGGTTTTCGGCGCAGTTGATGTTCGCCAGCCAGCATGATCTATTGCTCGCAATTGTATTGCTTGTCTTTGCGGGCGGCATGGCGACGGCTTTGGGATACTTCCTCTCAAGTACCATCACAGACCGTATTTATTTATTAAAAGACGCCGCGGAAAAACTTGCCGAAGGCGATTTGCAGGCGCGCGTTCCAGTCAGCGGGCGGGATGAAGTTGCGGCATTGGCGAACACCTTTAATCAGATGGCGAGTCAACTTGAAGCCGCGGATAAAAAGCAGCATGAACTCGAACGCATGCGCGCCGACCTAATTGCATGGGTCAGCCACGATCTGCAAACTCCGCTCACATCCATTCGCGCCATCATCGAAGCTCTGGAAGATGGCGTAGTGGATGAGCCTGACATGGTCAAGCGTTATCTGCACACCGCGCAGCGCGATGTGCGTTCGCTTTCTGTTTTGATCGATGATCTTTTTCAAATGGCGCAGCTCGATACTGGCGGGATTCCGCTTGACCGCGCTGAATCGTCTTTATCTGATTTGATTTCAGACACACTTGAATCTTTTTCTGAATTGGCTTTGCGTCAGGGAGTGAAACTCGAAGGAAGTGTTGACGCGAATGTTGACCCTGTGATGATGGATACGCAGCGCATTGGGCGCGTGCTGAATAATTTAGTTGGAAATGCCCTGCGGCACACGCCAGCCGATGGACGCGTTGAAGTTCGTGCGCGGCGAACAGCCTCGGGCGTGGAAGTCAGCGTATCCGACACAGGCGAAGGCATCCGCGCCGAGGATCTTGCGCATGTCTTCGAAAGTTTTTATCGCGGTGAAAAATCCCGCAGCCGCGCCACGGGCGGTGCAGGTCTGGGGCTTGCAATTTCACGCGGCATTGTGCAGGCGCACGGCGGCACGATAGGAGTCCAGAGCGAAGCGGGGCGCGGCAGTCAATTCATTTTCAGTCTGCCTTAATAAAACTCTTAACCTCGCGTAATCATTTCGTAAGAGAGTTTTCCTAAAATGAGGGTATCAAGGAGGCTACATTATGAAACGATTAAGGATACTTGGATTTATCCTTGGGTTAGCCGCCTGCGCGACGGCCATAACACAAAATGAAACCCTGACCAATCCAACCCCATCTGCATCACTACCTGACTATGGGCCTGCTCCCGAACTGACAAATGAATCCTGGCTGAATGTGAATTCGCCTTTACGCCTTGCTGATCTGCGTGGCAAAGTCGTTGTCATCGATATGTGGACCTTTGGCTGAATTAATTGTCAACATGTAATTCCTTCGTTGAAGGAATGGGATAAAAAATACAAGGAACAGGGTCTTGTCATTATTGGCAATCATTTTCCCGAATTTTCTTTTGAAGAAGATCTAACTAATCTGCAAGCTGCCATCGCAGAGTATGGAATTGAATATGCTGTGGCGCAGGATAATAATGGTGTAACCTGGCGAGCGTACAAAAATCGCTACTGGCCTACTTTATATCTAATAGATAAAAAAGGGCACCTGCGTTATATCCATATTGGCGAAGGAGGGTATAACGAAACAGAAGCAGCCATTCAGTCTTTGCTCACAGAGATTTACCCATAGAATAATTAAAAAGGAGATACTTATGACTAATCCATCCCTGTCCGTTCCTCAGAGATCACGCCAAAGCATGTGTATCTCTCACGGCGTGACTTTATGAAAGCCGCGGGTCTTGCGACACGGAATGTGTCAATGATTTGAGACACGAAATTTCAGAATTTAGTCACTTCTTTTTGTAGCCGAAGTTCAAGTAAAATAAACTCACCCCCCAAACGAAACGGGAACGGCACTCGCGCAGTGGCTGTTCTCGTTTTCATTTCTGGGGATGCTCGACATGATTATTCGATCTGTTGTGGCTGGCTGTACTGGCGGGTTGATCCAAACTGCTTTTGGTAATTGCGCCGGAACTGGCGGTCCTTTCACAAAACGTTCTGGCGTTTTTTCATAGGCAGCCCGCAATACCGCTTGACGTTTTTGAAGCACAACCTGCGCGCGATGGAAATGGACATCGATCGGGGTCAGTAAAGCCAGACCCGCATGATGATGTTCGTGATTGTACCAGTCAAAGAATGTATGTGCCCAGGCACGCGCATCCTGTTGAGAACCGAAGCGAGTGGGGTAGTCAGGACGATACTTCAAGGTTTTGAATTGCGCCTCCAAGTACGGGTTGTCGTTGGAGACATGCGGACGGGAATGGGTTTTGGTCACACCCAGGTCTGCCAGAAGCAATGCCGTTGGCTTGGAAGTCATTGAACTTCCTCGATCCGCATGGATGGTCAGTTGTCCGCGCTGGATGCCCTGGCGCGCACAAGTAATGAGCGCAGCAACGGGCTAAGTTAACGCTACGACAACAGGTTTTGGGTGCCGAGCCAAGTTTCCTTTGGGCAAATGGGTCGTCACAGACTTCTTTTCTCGAAGTCGACTGGAAAGTGGGGTATCTTTTGGAAATGGCTTTCCGATCAGCAGGCGACGGAAACGGCCGGGAGTGCGCTTGGGCTTACGATCCCAGAAACCGGTAGGAGTTGTCGGGAAGGTGGCGGCTAGGAAGCTCAGGATCGAGCCTGCCAGGAGCGTCAATTCAGGCAGGCGTTGGACACTCTCCGAATTGTGAACGAACTGGCGATGCGATCCAACCATCTGCTTGGCACTGAGCGGCACTTGTTCCACCGGCCAGCGGTCTTTATAGATGGCGCGCACGCTCTCTGGTTTGAGCGCAACTGGGGTTGCCAACAGCCAGGGTTGATCGAAATCAGGATCATAGAATGCGTAGACATCGAAGGTCTGGTTGTTTTCGCTTGGTATGACCTTGTTCAAAATCAGGGCATGCCAAACCTCGACACGAATTTCGCGTTTGTCTTCGACCCAGGTGTGCGTTTCGTCAGGCGAAGTGGCAACCAGCAGCGTACCTTTGTGTTTGCGTGGGCTTGCGTCCCAGGATATGTTCGGGCAAGAAGTTGCGTCGTGCCGTGAAGTTGGTTGCCAGGCGGATGACATACTGCCAGACCTGGGCTTTTTGTAGAGCGGCAATCTTCACTCCCGCGTCCACAACCAGGATTTCATCTTCACCAAGTTCCTTTTTGGCGGTCTTCCCACAACCGCTTTTCACTGGTGTCTTTTGGGTGTACCCGTTCAAAGGCGCGTGGCAGGGCGTCCGTTGCCCATTGAGTTCACCGACTTCTCCTCGAATGCCCATGATGACCGCAGGCAATGCCCGACCCGCCGCTGGATGGTAATGCTTGCTCGGACAATTCTGCAAGGCTGGTCGCCAATGGGCCGTCACATTCGCTGTGATTGGAAGATAGCCTTCGTAGCGTCGTTCCTTCCAACCTGGAAGGGTTTTGACTTGCTCACGCCGCAGCGTCAGAATCGCCGCTATCTGCCAGACCCCTTTGCGGAAAGCCACCCAGGCTCGACGCGTGGCTACATCTGATAAACCTGTCGATTTCAACGCCGGGAACATCGCCCCTCGATTTGGCAAAAGGGCGCCGCTCACCAGCATCCACATAAAATGTAAAAGTGCAAGGTTGGTCCCGATTGGAATATCTTCTAGCAAGGCACTCAAAATGGCTATGGTATGATTTGTCATGGTAATGGGCTCGGGTTTGTTTTTTTGTTCCACACAACAGGATTACCATGCCTTGCGCCCATTACCATCCTTTTCATCCACACCAGTTAGCGGAAACTAAAGTGAAGAGGAAGAAAGGTAAGCACCGCGAGACCGATCTTCATCAAGGGTGGGTAGCAATTGAAATTGTGTAATCTCATCCCTGCAGTGTACGAAGCTTTAAATCCTTAAGATTTACGTAATATTTACACTTTTCAATTTATGTTATATTCGAATTATTAATTTTTCAATTTCAACCAAAATAAGAAAGCAAGATTTAGAGGTATGTATATGATTTTAATGAAAAATATCCCCACCATACCACGTGACTCATACCAAAATCTGCCCGCTGCTTATGCATTTATTGACCTGCAAACCCGAGGGCTAATTGCGGATGAATCTCCGCGAGTTGTATTTATCGAAGTAACGAATCACTGCAACCTACTGTGCGAAACGTGTCCGCGGACATTTACCAGTTATGAAGAACCGCAAACACTCTCGTGGGAAAATTTCTTGAAGATCGTGGAGCAGTTCCCCAAAATGGAACGCGCCGTTTTGCACGGAATCGGCGAGCCGCTGATTAATAAAGATTTACCACGAATGATCGCTCACCTGAAACAACGCGGCGTGACCGTGTTGTTCAATACAAACGCAACCCTATTGACCGAGGAATGGGGACGTAAACTTATTGACAGCGGCTTGGACGAAATGCGTTGTTCGATTGATGGCGCAAAGACAGAAACCTATGCAAAGATTCGGGGCGCGCCACTCTTGCATAAGATCGTTGGCAACCTCACAAAATTTACTGAACTCCAGCGTAAAATGGGAAAAGAATCTCCCAAAGCATCGATTTGGATGACGGGGATGCGGGAAAATATTGAAGAGTTGCCCGATCTCATCAGGCTTGCAAACCGCATGGGCATCAAGGAAGTATATGTCCAGCGCATGGTTTATTACCTTGATAATGTGAATCCTCCAGGTTTGATGGATGTAGGGCACGCGCTCTTCGATGATTTCGACGAGCTGGCAGACCGCTGTATTGCGGAAGCTGAGTTGATTGCAAAAGAAAATGGGATCACCCTGCGCTCGTCTGGCGCGACAGACCCGCGTCATAGTTTAGCCGCCTCCATGTTGCGTGATAATCAACCCTGGCGGGATTGCCTGCGCCCGTGGACAACCGCATATGTCACTGCAAATGGCAACTGCCTGCCTTGTTGTATCAGCCCATTTGCCACAAATGATTATGAAAGCTTGAAGATGGGAAACCTTTTTGAACAGAATTTTACAGAAATCTGGAATGATGAGCGCTACCAGACATGGCGCAAAGGTCTCCTCAGCGATCTCCCATCTACGCCCTGCAAGGGATGCGGTGTGCATTGGAGTCTATAACTTGGCAGGATCATTTCTCACCGACGGAGTCATCGAATGAACGACATACAAACGCTATCCATGCAATCAACTGCTAATCAGCCTCCAGCCATGCTGTGGAAGTTGTGGTTGTATACCAATTATGACTGCAACCTCAAGTGTTCCTATTGTGTGGCGAAATCTGGTCCAAATGTACCGCGCCGTGCGCTTGGCTTGGACAATGTCAAACGGCTGGTGGATGAGTCGATTGAGTTGGGATTCGAGCGTGTTTACTTCACTGGCGGTGAGCCGTTTCTTCTGAATGAAATTTACGAGATGCTGGAATATTCGTCAGCCCGTATCAAGACAACGGTTCTAACCAATGCCATGTTACTGCGCGGCACTCGTCTTGAAAGGTTGTGCGGCATTGCGAATGATAACCTCGTCGTGCAGGTCAGCCTGGATGGGGGACGCGCCGAAGACCATAATTTCTACCGCGGTCCTGGATCATGGGAAAAGGCAGTGGAGGGAATAAGCCTGCTTCAGGAAAACGGCTTCCGCGTTCGGCTTGGCACAACTGAAACGCCAGTCAATTCGGCTCACCTCGACAAGCTGTGTGAGTTTCATCGCTCGATCGGTATCCTCGACGAGGACCATTTCATTCGTCCACTGGCGAAGCGCGGATTTTCCAAAGAAGGCTTGGAATTGGGGATGGGTAACCTGGTTCCTGAAATCACCGTTAATTTAGACGGTATCTTCTGGCATCCGCTTTCAACCGATGCAGATATGCAAGTCAGCAAGAAGATGCTTCCACTCGCCCCCGCTGTAGAACGCATTAAAGGACAACTTGAAGCCATGGCGCTGAGCGGTGAAGTTCCGTTGATGACCTTTACCTGAGGATAAAAAATTCAGCTTCCGTGTGAAGCTACAATTCAAGGAGACACATTATGACGATGATCCAAGCGTACGTTTTGATTGAAGCTGAACCAACACGAGTACAGGATTTGATCAAGGAATTGCCAGGCATTGAGCTTGAAGGTTCCGTGATCAAACAAATCCATGCAGTCACAGGGCGCTATGACCTGATCGCTTTCGTGGAGGGTCCTGACGTGCAATCGCTGGGCAATTGAGTGACTACTGGCATAGCCGGCGCCGTGGGCGTCCGCAAAACTGAAACTTGTCTGGTAGTCTGGTAGTTCCTTTCGCAGACGCGAATAGATTCGGAAAATTTCATCAACCAGGGGGTGACTAAAGAAAAACCATCACCACTGAGTCACGGAGACACTGAGATTCTTTAAAAGATTTTCTCCGTGCTTCCGTGTCTTCGTGGTGAAAATATGGATAAGCAAGCTACAAAAATTAATCATTCCTCAATCGCTGAGCGGCACAAGGAAAATAAAATGGATCTTTCAACACAATTACGCGATGGCGTTTATAAAGCATATTCAGCGGTGGCAGAAACACCCCAGTCGGAACATCCTTTTGCAGTGGGCAGGGAATTTGCCGAAAGGCTGGGATACCCAACAGAATTGCTGAATCAGCTACCGTCGGAATCGACCGAAGCGTTTACAGGCGTCTCCAATGTCTCGCTCTTCGCGGACATCCCCGCTGGGTCAATCGTATTGGATGTGGGATGCGGCGCGGGTTTGGATTCGTTGATCGCCGCCCAACGTACAGGTGACATGGGGAAAGTGATCGGCGTGGATTTTAGCGAACCCATGTTAATCAGAGCGCGGACAGCCGCAATAAAAATGATGGCAACGAACGTGGAGTTTCGCCAATCCTCCGCCGAATCGTTGCCGCTTGAGGACGCTTCCATTGATGTGGCGATGGTCAACGGAATTTTTAATTTAAATCCCGCCCGTGAAAAAATCTTTCAGGAGTTGGCGCGGGTGATGAAAACAGGTGGCGTGGTGTATTCAGCAGAGATGATCTTGCGCGAACCCTTGCCGCCTGAAGAGTTAAACAATAACGACAATTGGTTTGCCTGAATTGCAGGTGCAAAGGAAGGCGTCGCCTTCCTAAATGAATTTCGCGCAGTGGGGTTTGGGGATGTTGTCATGTTGCGCGCGCAACGAAATGCCCGCACAAAGAATGAGCATGTGTTGGCAGCGGAAGTGAAAGCGATCAGATCACTTGAATTGTAATTACTCAGCTACAGATCATGTCGCTGCGAGGGGCTCTTGTTTTTGCCGAAGCAGTCTCCTCGTAACAGGAGATTGCTTCGGCGGGAAGAGCAAAAGCCCGCCTCGCAATGACATGGCTGAGTAGTTACCTTGATGTTTGTAATCTCTACGTAAGAAATTTATGTCATACTGTCTTAAATTTATTTTATGGAGAAGATTACATGTTGAAAAAGTTTTTGCTTTTATTATTGGGCGCGTCCTTATTGTTGACAGGTTGTAGTGCAACACCAACAGAAAAGGCAGGAGTTGTCCAACGTCCGCTGGTAATCTCAGCCATCCCCGATCAAGACCCTGAAAAACTTCAACGTTTATATGATTCCCTCGCCAGTTATCTTTCCACAGAACTGGGCGTGCCAGTGATCTATGAACCTGTGGTTGATTACACGGCATCGGTCACGGCGTTTAAAGTTGGCGATTTGGATTTGGTTTGGTACGGCGGATTAACAGGCGTGCAGGCTCGGTTGCAGGTTGAGGGTGCGCAGGCAATCGTCCAGCGTGATATTGATGCGGCGTTCCATAGTGTCTTCATCGCCAATGTCAACAGCGGACTTGAACCGTTTAGCGATATTCAAGGTTTGCAAACTCTCAAGGGACACACATTTACCTTCGGCAGTGACTCGTCCACATCAGGGCGATTGATGCCGCAGTATTTCTTAAAGCAGGCAGGCGTTACGCTCGCTGATTTTTCAGCCGAGGCGGGTTTCTCTGGCTCGCACGATAAGACGATCAAGCTGGTCGAGTCTGGCACGTATGATGTTGGCGCACTGAATGAACAAGTGTGGGAAAGCCGCCTGGCGGTGGGCGAAGTGGATACGAGCAAGGTGATCGTGCTGTGGCGTACACCAGCCTATTTCGATTATCACTGGGTTCTGAATCCGAATGTCGCAAAGGATTTTGGCGCAGACATGCCCGAGAATATCACACAAGCGTTATTAAAGTTGAATCCAAATGTGCCTGAACAAAAAGCGATCCTGGATTTGTTTGGAGCCAGCAAATTCATCACCACCGAAAATGCCAACTACGCTGAAATTGAGGCAATTGCGCGCGAAATCGGGAAGATTAAGTGACAACTACTTTATTTGAATTACAAAATGTAAACCATATATTTGGCGCGTTCCAAGCGTTGACGGATGTGAGTTTACGCATCGAAGCGGGCGAACGGGTGGCATTGGTAGGTTCAAGCGGCGCAGGGAAAAGTACCCTGCTGGCATTGTTGAACGGATCCATATTGCCAACTCAAGGCTCAGTGAAAGTATTGGGGAGGGAGACCGCGTCTCTCTCCCCAAGTGTTTTGCGCCAGACGCAAAGCCAGATCGGCACGATCTACCAGCAATTCAACCTGGTGGATGGATTGAGCGTGATTCATAACGTCAATGCGGGACAATTGGGACGCTGGTCGTTGATGAAATCCATCGCGTCTTTGGTGCGTCCACTTGAAACTGAAACTGCATCGCGCGCATTGGCGCAAGTAGGCATCGCGGAAAAAATTTACGAGCGCACCGACTCCCTTTCGGGCGGGCAACAACAACGAGTGGCATTGGCGCGGGTCCTCGTACAAAACCCCACAGCCATCCTTGCGGATGAACCGATCTCAAATCTCGATCCTGAACGCGGACGTGAGATCATGGATTTGTTGCGTGAATTATGCAACACGTTGAATAAAACCCTGGTGGTGACTGTCCATGCCATTGATTTTGCGCGCACACATTTTCAGCGCGTGATCGGTTTGCGGCACGGCTCGATCTTGTTCGATCTGCCCGCACATCAATTGACCCAGGATAAGATTGACGCATTGTACAAAATTTGAGAACCGAATCAGATGCAACTCGAAACTCAACTTCACGCAGACCGCGCCGTTCGCTATTCATCGAGCAACGTTCGATGGAGTTGGATTGCCGCCGTTGCCGCGCTGATCGTTTGGTCATTAATTCAGGCTGGGATATTTAGCGGGCGGACTTTAATCAACGCTGGCGGTTGGACTCTGCTTCTGAGTTTTGCTCAAGCGGCGCTTCATCCCCAGCTGAGTCCTGCTTTTTTAATTCTGACGCTTGATTCTGCGCTGATAACTTTAGGCTACGCCATCTGCGGCACATCCTTGAGTTTGATGATCGGGATCATCGGCGGAGTTCTAAGCTCAGAGATATGGTGGCAGGCAATGTCACCAACGAGTCACGGACGCGGCATATGGTGGACGATTCGAGCAGGGTTATCCATGCCGCGCGCAATCCACGAAGTGATCTGGGGAATATTTTTTGTAAACATCCTGGGACTAAATCCATGGGTTGCGATCCTGGCAATTGCGATTCCGTTTGGGGCAATCACCGCCAAAGTCTTTTCAGAAATTCTGGATGAGATGCCGCGCGCGCCTTTGCGGGCGTTGCTCAACAATGGCGCCTCACCCTTTGCCGCTTTTTTTTACAGCATCCTGCCGCAATCCATACCCAACATACTCTCGTATACATTTTATCGTTTGGAATGTTCGATCCGATCCGCCGCTGTGTTGGGCGTGATCGGCGCGGGCGGTTTGGGATATCAGCTTTGGCTGAGCTTTCAATCCCTGCGCTATGATGAAATGTGGACTTTTATTTTTGCGTTGATCGTCTTAAGCGGCGCGGTGGATATTTGGAGCAGTCAATTAAGGAGACGCTTTGGCGGCACAGCCCGCCTCGAAGCAGTCAACTGCCAATCGGCGTCGTTCATGACAAAGCCTGTCTATCGGCGTGATCGAGCGGTGACCCTTTCACTGATCGTCATAACGATCCTGATCCCACTCTCGTACTGGTATGTGCAGGCGGATTTTGGCACGCTGTTTGCGCCGCGCGCCGCAAAATTGTTTGTGAGCGTGATAAGCGACTCGTTCCCGCCCGCGTTGGATACTGCTTTGATAAAAGAACTCTCGCATCAAACCGTTCAGACGTTTGCCATTTCCATCTTAGCCATTACCGTAGCTGGGATTGGCGGTCTGCTATTCTCTTTTCCAGCCGCGCAGAATCGACTAACACTCACGGGCGTATTGAATCCGAAAAATCATACAGCCCTAACATTATTGATTCTTGTTCCAACACGGTTGTTGCTATTAACATTTCGCGCCATACCCGCTTCGGTTTGGGCGCTGCTCCTGCTCTTCGTGTTATTCCCCGGCATCCTACCTGGAGCCATCGCGCTTGGAATTTATACATTGGGCATCCTGGGTCGTTTGATGGCGGAGGTGATCGAAAGCCTGGATGAACGTCCGTTGATTGCCCTGCGTTCGTGCGGCGCTTCAGGCGCGCAAATATTTTTTTACGGTGTCCTGCCGCGCGCCATGCCTTTATTTTTGAGTAATATTTTATATCGCTGGGAAGTATCCGTGCGTGAGACGGTCATCATCGGTGTGGTCGGCGCGGCGGGATTGGGGCGCGTGCTTGCCGAGCAGTTAAGCAATTTTGATTATGCGGGCATGACAACAACCTTATTATTCTTTATCGCCTTGACGGTCTTCGCAGATGTGATCGGTGTCTTCGCGCGACGCGCATTGCAATAAACATAAGCCGACTCAGCCACACATCATGTCGCTGCGAGGCGCTCTTGGTTTTGCCGAAGCAGTCTCCTCGTAACAGGAGATTGCTTCGGCGGAAAGAGCAAGAGCCCGCCTCGCAACGACATGGCTGATTGACTCCAGAATCGCTTCGCTAACTATGTATTCTTCCAGGCATAACGAAATGTGACTCCTAAGATGAACCACGCCGCGAGAATCGTCCCTCGCACAGTTCCACTGACCTTTGAACTTCCAAAGCGGCGGCTTTTATAACTCACGGGGACTTCTACAATTCTCGCCCCGCCTCTCGCCGCCTTCACAATCATCTCTGTGGGCCAACCATACGTCATTTCCTGCATATCCAATTCATTCAACAACTGCCTGCGGATCGCGCGAAACGGTCCCAAATCTGTGATCGAGATTTTGTATAGTGTGTTCATCAAGCGCGAGACCAGCCAATTCCCAAAGAGTTGATGCGGGGGCATGGCGCCAGATTCCATCAGACCCAGCGCTCGCGAGCCTAAGACCATATCCGCCTGACCATTGAGTATGGGTGAAAGCAATAAGGGCAGGTCGGCGGGCGAGAAGCTATAGTCTCCATCCATAAAAACTAAAACATCTGCATTCTGTGCGGCAGATACGCCTGCGGCGCAGGCGTATCCATAACCGCGTTGGGATGCAATCACCACTTTTGCTCCTGCGGCTCTGGCCTCTTCGGCAGTAGAGTCTGTGGAATTGTTGTCCACGACGATCACTTCGAGCGGTGCAATGGCTCGAACTTCTTGCACCAATTTACCGATGTTGCCCGCTTCATTCAAAGCCGGGATGATTACTGCGACGGTTAACAATTTTATGCTTCCCGAAAAAGGAATTGCCAAATCGAATTTTGTTCCAGGAATCTGCGCGTATGAATTGCAACCTGTGAGTCGAGTCCATCCAATTCTTTCATCAATCGTATCAGGCTCGTGCCATCATCTACGTCATACCAGGTGGGTAATAGAATGACGCTCAAGCCCTCTTCTTTTGCAATCGCAAGCGTATCGGCTGTGACCGTCGCTGTGCTCATTTGCACTTCTCGTAATAAACGCGGCGCTGGTTTTTTAATCCCGATCAAATAATATCCGCCATCCTCGCAGGGACCCAAAACCACATCCGCGCCGTTTGAGAGAGTGGCGAAGGCTTGCGAAAGAAAAGCTGGAGGGAGTGTTGGGCTGTCGCTATCCATAATGACGGCGCGTTCGTATCCATTTAACAAACTGTCTGTGAGGGCGTTGTCAAGGCGTCCGCCAAGATCATGCCCATTTTGCAGAATCAGTTCAAAGTCAGGAGCGAGGCGGCGAAAGTAATCCTGTTCGTCTTGTGGTAGATACGCAATCAAGCGCTGCGTCTCATCCACTTTGCGCATTTGATCCAGAGTGTCTTGCAGGAAACATTCATATAACGCACTGGCTTGTTCGGGAGTCAATGGCGGCGAGAGACGAGTCTTCGTTTGTCCGGGCGCAGGACGTTTGGCAACGACGATCAAAGCGTTTGAGTTATGTTGCATAAGCCACCTTTAATCGCCTTGACGTTCGCAAGTCTAGCAAGGCATATATCAACGGAATGCCTAATACAATTAATGCCATTAATGGCTCCAGCCACATCGCCATTTCAGGTTTGTTCGGTATGGCAGGAATGAACAGTTGAACAAAAATCAATTGTTTACTCATAACCCAAAATCCAAAGAAGAGGGCGTATCGACGGCTGGGCGCTGGCAATAATGGCGCGAGGCTGATCAACCAGATGCCATACCATTGTTGAAACCACAGGCAGGTGACCAGCAAATAAAAAGCGAGGATGTTGAAAGCGGTTTGGAGAAAGTCTTTACTGGATTCTTGTTTTTGCGAACGAAGAGATTGAATCAGTGTGAAGATTGCCAGCAACCCCAAAGTGCCGAGGCTGACGAGGCGCGCCGCTTCAGACCCCCCGAGGGCAGGATTCAAAATATTATACATAACTGTCGGCAAGGAGGTTGTAAACATTTGCATGCGCCGCCCAATGCTAAAAGTTGCCGCGCCGTTCCAAAAAGGGATATAGGTGATTAAGATCAGAAATGCGCCCGCCAGCGACGTTTTGGCAATAAACCAAACGCGGGATTTGAAGTTTTCCAAACTGTGATAACCGATCAACATCGCAGCTGGGATCAACAATACTGGGATAAATTTGATCAGTGTTCCCGCTACCAACGAAAGGGTTCCCAATGAGTATTGCTTCTGACTTATCAATAAAGCTGCCAGCAGAACCCAGAAGATCATGGCGATATCGTTGTGACCGTTTCCCCATGTTTCATAAAGCACCACAGGATTCCAGCCGATCAGCAGCGCTCCAGGTAGAGCACGCTCTGGCTCAATGCGGCGCAGATACAGAATGACCACTGCAACACTTGCGAGGTGAAAGAGACCGGGCAGGATTTTGAAAGCCAGAATGTTCGTAATGATTTTATCCCCTGCCAACCAGGCTGTAATCCCGGCAAGCGTTTCCCAAAGAGGGCCATACGCCGAAGGAGAATCTTTCCACCACGGATATTTAAAGAAAGGGTCATTGGGAAACTGGGAAATCAGATCGCGAAAAGGATTGGCTCCGTATACGCCCAAAATTCTGCCGTGAAAAACATTGTCATATATATCGCGAGCATCAAGGGGAGCCATGAAGAGGAATGTGACGATAAATGCTAGAGTGCCGCCAATGACGATCATCCAGGCAGTTTTGCTGGAGGTTTGATGCGCGGCGCGATACCCCACAAAATATAAAAGACCAGTGCTGATAAACGCAGCGCTGATACGCAGAAAGCCAGCCAGCCCGGCGTGTTGCAATAAACTTCCGATCAAGCTGTTGCGTTGATAAAGCGTGAGCAAATTGGTTGGCACAGTGAATGCCAAATAGTAGATTACCAAACTTCCCAGCGCGACTCCAGTCAGTTTGATGATTGCTGGATCGAAGTTGGTTCTGAACCGATTGAATATTTTTTCCATAATAAGGTGACCAGATCAAAAAGTAGAATCAAATAAAGAGGCATAAATTGAACTTGAATTGCCAAATTGACCGTTTTCCATTTGATGAAAAAGGTGTAGGACAATCCCACCAATCCACAGAACAGCCACCAGCCAGTTAAGGCATTGAATCGAGGCAATACAAGAATCCCTGCCTGCTTTTTGGATGGTTCTAGAAAGATCGCAATTAGTGGCAGAAGCCAGAGCATATACCATGAAAACAGGTTTTGGGAAAATAAAGTGATGACAGCAATCGGCAGGATACAGCGTCGTAAAGCAGTTTCGCCATTTTCGGCAGGATGCAGAACCGCCCAAAATCCCATGATAACGATAATGCCCAAGGTTATTATCGTTATCATGCTTGGAAATAGGTTGAGCGACTTAAGAACATTGTTCAACAATGAAACCAGCGGACTGACGTTAAATCTCTCTGAAAAATAATTGGGTAAAAAACCGAGGACTTGCTGTCCGCTGACGCTGATATAAGGAAGATAGAAAAAAAATACTGTTACTACAAAAGCTAACGGCATTCGCCACCAGCCCTGCGGATGACGAGGACGCCACAAAAAAGGTAGAAGCAACGCCGGGTAAAACTTCATGGCCGTTGCAACACCCAGCAAGAAACCTGTCAGTCCATCCCGTTCGCGCACTCTCGCCCACCAGGCGCCGACTAGAAATGGTAAAACGAGTCCATCTATATGGGCGGAATGAGCCGTTTCAAACATCAGCAGGGGCGACCATAAATAGATGAGGGCGCGCGCGGGTGAAAGATTCAAGTCACGCAGTAGACCTGCTAAAAGAACTCCGGCCAGTAAACTGCCAAAAGCCATGGCCGCCTGAAACCAATGAACGTTGTCGGGCCAGATGCGCCAGAGCAGGGCGTAGGCGGCTTCTGCGGCTGGCGGATAAACAGTCACGACTCCCTTGCGGTTGATGAATGGATAAATTTCCTTGTCCTGCAAAAAAGTCAGTTCTGGTGAGTTGGGAGGATAACGGTAAGGGCTGATCCCATGCGCTTGGACTCTGCCGTCCCATATATAGCGATACATATCGTCAGAGAGAGTTGGACGTGTAAAAATCAAAATGCCCTGCATCACGACAGCTAGCGCGAAGATGCCGTATAGGGCATGGCGATCAACTGTCACTAATTGCAATGCAAAAAAACACGCGACGCCATACAACATGAACGCCGAGAAGAAAACATATTCAAATGCAACTGTATGCTTTCGCAAATCACCGAGCGTCAGCGCGAAAATATAGATTGCAATAAGAAGAATCCCCAACAAGCTGAGCAGCCATTTCCCGGAGCGAGTCATCGTTTTTAGATTCAGGTCAGGAGCAGGAGAATTTTCGCGAAACGGTTTCCTTTATTCACACCAGCTTGAAGACGCGGGCGCAGCCAGGCATCCAAGCCGAAAACGCGGCCGGTTGGCACTGCGAGGAAGACTAGTCCCAAAATGGAAAGCATTCCATAAGTCCAGTACCATTCACCGGGACCAGCAGTTACGCCGATGTATAAGTTGACTGCTTGAACTAAAGCCGCCAGACCTCCCAGCCGGGCAAACAAGCCAAAAACTAAAGTGACCGCTACAAATGCTTCCATTAACCAAATGAGCCAGCCCATCCAGGCTATGTTGGGGACAACCAGACTATTAACCAGAGATGCCTGCAATGGCCATTTTGAGTAAAGCACCATGAAGCCGACCCAGTCGCAGAGACCAGTTGTGCGCGCATGGATATCTGTGGTCACCGCAAAATTTGGCGGACAGCCAAAGGTTGGCGGCAATTTCCACAGCAGTTGGGTGTACCATAAATAGCCATAGATAAGGCGGGAAATAACCATACCTATCCGACCAAGCCCATCAACTGGCATGGCATCTTTCGAGTTCAAGATTTTTTCCATTTGGGACCTCCATCTATAATAGTTTTATCAATTGACATGGTCTATTCTAAAGTTCTTATATTACAAAAATCTTACAATCCAAGTTTCCGCGCCGCATGTAGTACGGCAATTACAGTCATACTGTCACGGATCTCATTATCGATAACCATCTGGAGAACTTGATCGAATTTGAAAGTTTCAACCTCCAGAAATTCTGTTTCATCCGGCATAGCTTGTAGCTTCGTGAGTTTATATCCAATATAAAGGTGGGCGATTTCCTGCATGATGGACTTGCTGGTGTAGTACGTGCTAATAGGATCCAACTCAGATGCATCGTAGCCGACCTCTTCGCGTAATTCTCGGTGAGCTGCGTCGAGTAATTCCTCTGCGGGTTTTACTCCCCCAGTTGGCATCTCCCAACGGCTATTTTCGCTGAAGACATAGCGGTACTGTCGCACCAATACAACATGCTCCTCATCAAGAAAAGGTAATACTCCCACGCAATGGCCGCATTCCACAACACCGTAAATGGTGGTCTTGCCATTTGGCATCTCAGCAATATCTTCCCGCACACGAGTCCACGGATTTTGGTAAACTGGGCGGCTTGATAATGTTTTCCAGGGTTTGGGGGGCATAAGGCTTTTTCGTTTCCAATTTGGGATAATGTACGACTAAGATGATTTGAGAGGGTAAATTCTTAGGGTTGATTTTGAAAAAAAGCGCTGGAATAACTCTCGTGAAATTATTTCCAGAGTCATTCAAACCCCCGTTTCAAATTGGCGAATGCGACCCGCCTGACCTGCATGACAGAGATTACGATATGCCAACCAAATTTGCCAGACGCGGAAAGCCGCCTCAAACTGAATTCCAAATGACATCTTCGATTTTCCGCGGTGCCGGTCATTAAAGTAAATAGGGGTCTCTTTCATTCTATATTCCAGACAGTGCGCTAAATATGCCATTTCGACCTGGAAAATAAAGCCTTTCGATTGAATACTGCTAAAAGGCATGCCTTGAAGCGTCTCTGATCGCCAGAGGCGGTAGCCAGTCGTAATATCTTTCAAAGGGATCCTTAGAATTGTACGGGTATAAAAATTTCCCCATGCTGAGAGACCTCTGCGCCAGAACGGCCATTGGATGTCAACACTGCCGCCCGCGGAATATCGTGAACCGAAGACGACATCACAGGTGTCCAATTTTTTTATCATTGTGATTAGGGTCGCTGGATCGTGGGAGAGATCAGCATCCATTTGGGCAATCGCATCTGCACCCTGGCCCAGCATATACTTGAACCCTTGCACGTATGCTGATGAAAGCCCAAGTTTTCCGGGACGATGGAGCACATTTACTCTTCCAGGATTTGCTGCTGCGAACTCGTCAGCCAGATCGCCTGTGCCATCCGGGCTATTGTCGTCTACTACTAAAACGCTCAAATCCAGTGGGAGCGCAAATAAAGAAGAGAGTAGCTTGGGCAAGTTCTCGGCTTCGTTGTAAGTTGGAATCACGACCGCGATGTGCATAAGTAAATAATATAAACGAAATTCATTACGAAAATATTACAAGTTAGGTAAATTCATATTCCCAGCCCCCTCGAGTATCTAAAAGATGATTCCATTAGCCTTTCATGATCTTTGGGCGATTTCGCACAACGCCTCCATCAAATGTGTGAATTGGATTTTATTACTCCCCGCGAGATTAGCAATTGTGTCGCTAATTTCAGGATGCAGTGATAGGCGGCGGCGATAACTGCAATTGAATCAAGGCGCGTTCACAGGCATTATTGTGAGCATGCACGTCCATGCGATGCAATAAGATGAAAAGCGAATTGCGATACTTTCGATAACGATCTAACAAGTTAGAGTCCAAACCTTTGAAAGTTCGTTTTAGCAAATATTTCAGCTGCATCACTATAATCGCCACTTGTCTTTTGTTGCCTCTTTATGTCATTTCCGCTTGCCGATTTCTGAGATGAATGGCTTTGCGAAACAGAGCTTGCATTTCTCTTGCCCAAGCCAAACGTGGACGTTTATCAACCAATCCTTGCAAGTTCCGTATCTGATGAGACAAACAAATCTGGTATATTTTTGCGAGCGCATTCAATTGTGATTTCCAGTAATCGCACACCCAGACTTCCGCTTCACATGCTTGCATGAAGTTCTCGATGACAGCATACCCGCGACTTGACACAATCACATGGTATTCGCGATGATCGCCTACAAAGACCCATTGCCAATAGTTTCGTCCATGCACGCGCGCGCTGGTTTCGTCAACCGTAAACCCAACTGTGCTGATCTGCGTTGTAAATTTCGAATCGAGCGGTCTTGATGCCGTTTATCGTAATAATATGCCCAAAGGTCTTGATATGGCTCCCGTCGTCGAAGCATGAAGTAAACAATTCGAGCCAGTCTATTCGCAATGGCAGTGATGTCAACAGGAGCGCCGTGTTTGGCTGGATACAGCAATAGAAGGCACCGGATGCGCTCCGGCTGCGGTTTGTTCTACATCGGCATGCGTAAGTAATCTATGGGCGGATGATTGGTTCATGTATTTTGTACGGCTGTGGTTTGACTTTCATTCCAAATAAAAGCCGCAAAATTCTAACGCGTTTTAGAAACTCGTAAACCAGTAAAATAGATACAAAGGAGGTGAAGACGACAAGCGTATATTTTAACCCTATGCTCACATCCAGATGATTGATTAGAAAGCCAAATAAGATAATCACTGTTTGATGGAGAATATAAAATGGTAGAACGGCTTCATTGGCATATTTCAGCAGGTTATTGTTAAAGTTCAAATAACGATAAGCCAGTCCAAGAATGGCGATAACCCAAAACCAGCCGCTAAATGCGTGAAGCAAAGTTTGAAATCTCCACTCGTGTTGTCCGTAACCCACAATCCCTTTTGAAAATAAGGTGATGAGGAGCGTGACTGAAGTACCGATTGCTCCGATCAAAGATGGAAAGGTATGCCCTTTTATGATCTCTCTTACATTTAGCCGCGAGAAAAGCATGTAGCCGTAGAGAAAAAAGAAGGGATACGTCAGCATATTCCACCCGCCCAGCCCCACATTACCCCAAATCATCTCTATAAGGGCAATAGGGAAAGCGAATAGAAAGAGAACGCTGGGTTTATTTGCATATTGGATTAACTTGGCTTGAAATTTATCTTCCCGTTTAATCCACTTCATCAAGGGCAGCATAGCAACACTCAAGATAAGCAACAGTAGAAGATACCACAGGTGTAATCCCATCCAGGCAAAATTTCCCTGGCCACCGATACTTAAATACCAGCCTTCAAAATAACGTGGATAGAACTCGAAAAATGATTTGGTAAATTGAAGCCGAGTTAACCTTTCGATGTACACCTGCGGGGGGACAATGACCAAAATTCCAAAAATCAGAGGAATAGCCAATCGTTGAAAACGGTCTTGAACAAACTTGTCTGTTGGGCGGGTGACCAATGCAAAATGAGCGCTTGCTCCAGAGAGAAAGAAGAATACCGGCATGATCCAGATCAATAACCAGGTGTTCCATACAGTTATCGAAAAACTCTCTTCGGGGTTGTTGAGATGCCAGTCGCCCGCTCCGTATGCAATGCCGCTGTGAAATACAAACACAGCGAGGGTCGCTATCATTCTTATCCAATCAATAGCGAAATGCCGTTCCAGTTTGTCCTTTTGCAGGGCATGTTTTTCCAAGCTCATATGTGCTTCCAATTAACTGCCTGATGGCATTGCTTCTATTGAATGGAACACGCCCAGTACGGTCCGTTTGCCTTTCAGCACCTTTAAACCCGCTAATTGAATCAGGTCTAGCGGGTCTTGATTCCAGCGGCATCCTGAATTCTCTTGATAATGCTGATATTCATGGCGATCTTGAAGCCTTGCAAGCCACGGCAAATTACTGTGACCATGTTCAAGAAGCAGGATCAGCCCGTTGGGTCGGCAGACGCGTTTTATTTCCTGTAATGCCTTGACTGGGTTTGGAAAAGTGCATGTGGACAAGGTGGAAACCACCGTGTCAAAACTTCCATCTGTAAATTTAAGATTCTCTGCGTCCATGACTGCAAGATTCGCGCTCAACCTATGTTTGATTGCATTCATACGGGCGATCTCCAACATGTTGGGACTCAGATCGACAGCTGTGATTTCACTGCCTGACGCAAACAGTGGAAGGTTTTGCCCCGTTCCACATGCCACGTCCAGAATTTTGCCAGTTGCTTTTGATAGCAGTTTCTTCCTGAGTCGCGCCACGCCGAGAATATGCTGGTCGAACCAGGTCTTTTTCTCGTATTGATCGGCAATGACATCGTAGGCTTTCTGGATATCATCCAGTGTCATTTTGTTGATTGTTGTTTTCATAATAGCGTCTCTATTTGTTTGGTAATTATTATCGCATTTCACGCGTGTCATAGGGAACGGGCGGAACAGCCAGCCAACTCAAGCCGAGTCCGATTACACCGCTGAAGACAATGGCTCCCATTACTAGGTTTGGTTTCCACCACACTGCTGTCGCCAACAGGAGCGACAGGAAGTAAAGGAGGAAAAATAGTGATGGCGTTAGGAAACTAAACCAGCGTAATGCTTTCACTCTCATCGCGGATGGCTTAAGTGTGACGAGTAAAATATCGGCGGTCACCCCTCCGACGAATGCTCCGATCAAGACCTGCCAATGCTCGTGGGAAAATTTCCATGTCATCAAGAACATCAAAGTTGAGTTTCCAGCCAACAGAAAAGTCAGGCTCCCTTTTGGCAATTCCCAGCGCAGGATGGTTGTGAGAATAAAACCCATGAACAACACGGCGGGGATTAATATATAAGAAGCCAGTGTGACATCCCATAGATAGGTATCGCCAGCAGGTGTACTGCCTGTAAAAACATGGGGATGGGAAAAGGCATTTGAAAATTGGGTGAAGAATGTGAAGATTCCCAAAATGGAAAACAGAGATAGCAGGGCGCGCCAGGAAAGTTTTTTGTCTTTCGACGCGGCATCTGTCCATACGGACCGAAACGGACCCGCTATAATCATGACACCTCCAAAAGCCAGACTCAAATGCGATGGGCTGAGCAGGGCTTCCACTCCATCTTCAAAGCCAAAGATGGAGTGCCAAATAAAATCCAGGCTTCCCGCCGTTGCAAAGACGATGGCTCCCAGAAGCGAAACCATGTAAGCTTGCGGGAGTGACTTGAGCCATCCGTGACCTGCCAATTTGTTCTTTAAATAGGTTACTCCCAGGATCGTCATTGCAACAGCGAGGCCGCTATACAAGACCATATGGAAGGGCGTGAAGAATGAGTCGATTTCTTCGGGGATGTTGTTATGCGCCCATCCATCAAGGAGCAGCCCTGACAGAATCCAAAGGGATGCGAAAACCATCAACCACTCGAACCTGAGGTTGGCAGGTGGATAATAGGGATTGCAAGCAGGTGAACTCGTTCTTTCATGTGTCAGACTTTCCATGTGTTCTCCTTAGTGTTATACTGAATAACTTATGTTCAGCATTGTAACTAATTTGAGTTTCAAGTCAATAACGAATCCCGCCTTGATGTAACAAAAGTTATAAAACTGGCGGTTTTGTATCAGAGATGGAGATAAGATGAGATCAAAAGAAGACCCGAGAGTTCGGAAGACCCGCCGCCTATTGCGTGATGCTTTGGTTTCTTTGATTTTGGAAAAAAATTACACCTCCGTTTCGATCAAGGATATAACAGCACGCGCCGATGTGGCGTATATCACTTTCTTTCGGCATTTCGAAAGCATTGACCATCTTTTGATGGAAGTGCTGGATGATGGATTGGCTGAGTTGATGCAACAAATTGAAGCTTCAACCGCCCAGACGGGGACTCCGAATCCAGAAGTGGAAGGAAAATTTATTTTTGAATACATCGAACAGAAGTCTGATTTGTTTCGGATCCTTTTCAAGAGTCAGAGCGTAACCCCGTTGCGGAAGAAAGTGGTCACGAGCCTTTCTGCTATTTACCAAAAGACCTGTAGCCCGCTGTACAATTCGCGCAGTTGTATTCCCGTGAATGTTGCGTCGAATCACATTGCGACTTCCCTGCTTGCATTGATCGAGTGGTGGCTTGACAATATGATGAGTCCATCGGCATCTCAAATGGGAAAGATTTACAAGAATCTGATTATAGATTCAACGATTGGAGCAGTCACTTCTTCATAGTGCACTGGTTTTGCAAAAAACCATAATTGGCCGGGTAAGAGCCGAACAATGTAAATTTATCTGCAAACACAACACACACACATTAATTAAAAATGGGGTGTATGTTTTTTGTGCTTAGAATAGTATTTCAAAAGCGCGCTAATATATTGTTGTTAATCTATGCCGTAATTCAGTACGTATCGTGCCGCCTACGCTCTCCTGCAGAACTTATACCCGTATACCAGATATGTACCCCGCCGGGCAGATCCGATTGCGGTTATGAGGCGAAAAAAAACAGTGTTTATGAAAGCCTGTTGTTAAATATAACCAAAATCGTTCACTTCAAGGATTCCGTTAATAGCCCTGCGCCCATGAAAACCATTCCGAAGTTCTTGATGACCATGCTGATGATGAAGACAGTCAACACCGCGGAAGAAATATGATCGTGAAATATATTATTGCAGGCATGCCAATCAACATGGCGGCAATGACAATCAACCGCCTGCGATGCCATAGGGATTTCGGAGGCTGAAAAAAGTATGGTTAGAGCGGTTGAGAATCCAAAGCCGCCGATCAGTACACCAAACAGGGCGCCAAGCCCTTTCAGAAAACCGGCTTGCGTTAGCGCCGAGTAATCATTGATCGTTGGATGGATCTGTATACTGTTGGCAAGTTGATGGTGGCGTAACTCCAAAATACTCTTTCCAATATATACAGGATGCCGACGATCATGGCAATCAACGCAATGGGCTTATGGTATTTCAGCCAGCCTCCATGGAGACCCACAGTAAGCATGGCAATGGAGATGATTAACAAGGATTCGCCAAAATACCCGACGATTGTGTAGGGCGTACCATAGATGGGCGCCGGATTCAATGCGTACTTTCTTGCCTGGAGGGAAGAGATGAACCAATCCCCAATCCCATGCACGTCCGATACCAGGGTGGCGGCAGTCGCTAGAAAGAACGCTCCCAGCACGCCGATGAATAACAATTTGTTTTCCATGTGAAATTCCTCTCGCGTTTCCTTGATCATGCCGTGGCTTATTCTGCCTGGGACAACAAGGGCTAAACAGGGATTTTTTGGGATAGGACGCTCAGCAAAGAGATCAGGTAACACAGAGTAACCATCACAAAGGCTGACAACATTCCATATTGGAGACCTGGATACAGTGAACCTTGCGGGTAGATCACCTGGAATGCCACTCTGGTGATCCACATAACACATGTCGCGGCGAGCATCACGATGATCGAATATCGGTTTGACTTATCTCCATCAACCAGTAGTATGTTCACGACACCAAACAACACCAAGGATAGAGAAAAGAATGCATTTATCGCCCGGACAGCGGCTACCAACTCTGTCGCAGCGCTGGCGATATAGTAATACCACTTCCAGGCGGTAGGCACGAAAAAGTGCCATACTCCAAAACCAATGGATATGCTACTGCCAAAGGTCACTAAAATTTTTACAAGTAGATTCATGGCTATTTCTCCCAATTGACTTGAGTACATCCACCACAACGCTATACATCCGCCTGATAATTCGCAACGGCTTGACCGCATTGAGGACAAGTTTCGTGATACCAGGAATGCGCTGCGCCGCAGTTCTTACAACGCCAGCGCTTGTCCTGCATTTCCAACCATTTCGGAATGCTTAAGACCCGGATCATTTCCATGTTCTTCAATACGCATTGCCCGTAAGGATACTGTTGATCTGAGACAAACTTTTGCATTTGTTCGCAGGTTTTCAGTTCGTTGCATTGATCGCAGAATTCATAGCCCTTGCGTTGCGCGCAAGCTTTGATGCCGCAAGTAGCGCAATACCCGGTAGGCTTCTCACTTTTGCATCCGTAGCACTGCTTTTCCTCACCCAGCCTTCCAGCCCTTGTTTCCAGCAAGACCGGACAAGCGCCGCAATACACACCGCAATATCCATCCAATATAAAGTCCGTAATTGATCCTCTCCTATAGTTACTCTTCCACCTCGATGCGCTCCACCAGGATCTGCGAGCCGTTGTAGTCAGGGACATTACTCAGTAGTGTGCCGTAAAGATGAACAATCCTGCTGCTATCGCGCAGCGCCTCGATCTGGGACTTTACCGCCGGGTCCATTGAGTCGATGCCAAAGTAGATGACCTGCCCCAGGTCCTGCCGCTCGAAGTGGTCGTTAAACTGCGCGCCGGGCTCCGTACTCTTGATGACGCCCCACCAGTCAACAATCTCTTCTGCGGTACCGGGCGGCATGTAACCACCTGAACCATCTTCGCCGCCGCCGCTTGCTTCGGCGATTGCCTCAGCGGTCATGGTGGGCGTTGGGCTCGTTTGTCTTGTGGGAGCACATTCTCCGCGATAATAAGCCCACTCGTCACAACTGCTGCCATCGGGGAAGACGCATACTCCGCTTTGACTGCCGTCGGGAGCCGTGCGAATTTCGAGTTTGTTCTCTTGCTGTGTGCAATAGACCGAGGCTGGATTTGGAATACCAGCTTGAGGCATGTTCGTCGGAGCAGGTTCAGGCGTCGCCTGAGTCTGAGGCGCCGTGCAGGCTGTCAGCGCCATCAAAATCATGAATGTAAATATCCTTTTCATTTTTTCCTTCTTTCTGTTGTAGAGAGAAATCCACCAGTCTTGGTGGTTTATGGATGCAGTTTATTTTGTGCGCCATTTCACACACAGACGATGGAGAATTAAATCTGTTCCTTTTTCTTATGGATTTTGAAGAATCAATCCTGGCGTAGGGAGTCAACAATACTGCAGTATGGGTCTCCAGATTGGTCCAGCTTTTTTGCATTCTCTCGCCTACCTTTTGCTACAAGACTTCGAGCAGCGGAACCGCTACCCGTCGGCAGGTCTAATTTAATAGACCATTGGGATTATCCTTTTTGTCCGTTCTTGATAATTCGAGTAATCTTCTCCCAGTTGTTCAAGCATGAATATTTCCTCTACGTTTATTCGGTAGTGATATCCAAGAGTGATCGGGACCATCATGGCAAGGATTGATAACCAATTGGATATTGAAGTTGAAATTCCAATGAAAATAATCAATTGTCCAAGATATCCAGGGTGTCTGATGAATTTGTACAAGCCGGTTTCGATGATTTTATGGTTCTCCACCTTTGCAACGGAATAGGTAAAGTATTGCTTCAGGGTCAGCAAGGAATGAATTCGAATGATGAACCCGATGACAAACAAGGCCATGCCAACTACAAAGAGGGTATTCCAATCATAGATCCTTCCTATTCTGGTTGCACCGATTGAAAATGACAGGGCATAGCCAAGTGTAATGAGGCCATATAACCACCATAAACTGCTCTTGTCGCTCGAGGTTGTAACCTTGCTTTTGCTTCTCTGTCTTAGATTCATGAAAACTTCAAAGAATCCGTACAGGTATGAGACGGCGATAATGATTATTATTTTTAGATCCATAGTTCTCTCTCCTGTTTCTTTTATGCCTAACTTCACTTATGCGGGTGGGCTGTCACCTGCCATTATGTTCCACAATGATGACTACTTTTCCTTGGGCGTGTTCATTTTCAAATCTATTTGACTAGCAATCCCATTGTCAACGCACGAATTATTGGGCTTTTGTCTACTTACGTCATCTTAACAATAAATGCAATGCCTGTTACTACATTTACCATGTTACACAGAATATGAACGATTATTCCAATGTGGATATTCTTCTTTTTTACCCCAAAGAGTATTGGTAAAAATCCAAAAGTTCTCGTGATAATCATCCACGGTTCAAGGACATGCTGAGCCGCAAACAGGAAGCTATGGAACAATGGGGCGTACTTCCCCTTCATTCTGGGCAACAAATATCCCCGAAAATACAATTCTTCAACCAACGGGGTCAAGACTGCAACCAATATAAAAACCATCGAGTAAGTAACGATTAATGTTTTTCTGGAATAATTACCATCCAATCCATTATTTATATCTGGCATACAGAAAAACAACCACTCCCGCAGAAAAGCATCAACAGGCTTTAACAAAGTAAATATAACCCCAACAGCAATAAAAATGACGAACACCCAAACAAGGTATTGCCACCACGGGATTGAATTTCGATAGCATATGATCCCCTGTAATGTAAAGTGCCCTATCTTTTTCTTCCCCTGATATAACAGATATCCGAGTTCGACCGGAATAAGGATAAAGGCGTATGCAAGGATTAAGGCAATGATCGAAGGATATCCCATATCAGCAACAGGCTGTCTCGCGAGCAAGTAGAAACACCCGACCAGGATTCCAGGGAGTAAATGTAAAATGACCGATTGTGTCGTTGAATGTTTTTCGATTTGATCTTGGTTCATGTCATCCTCCAGGATTACTTTTCAAGTTAGGTTATATTTTCAATGCATATATATTGTGAAGATATATTTGACCTCGAAATTGAGTTTCCTCTTCGCCCACTTTAATAAATCTTAGCCTTTCCAAAAGTTTTATGCAGTTTTTATTTTCAATGTATGCAATCGCATTTATTCTTTCCACCTTCATTTTATGTCTTGCAAATTCAAGGATCGCTTCTATAGCTTCCAGCATGTAGCCCTTGCCATTGTATTGCTCCATTAACTCAAAACCAATTTCCGCTTCCTTCTTGTCAGGATTCCATAAGTGAAAACCACATGTCCCAAGTTTTGTATTTGTAGTTTTATCAATTATGACCCACCTATTTTGCTTTCTTGGTTCAGTCATGGTATAGAAATCAATTAATCTATCTGCTTGAGATATGTCCGTCATGGGCTCTTCGTCGTACAAATATCTGTTGATGAAATCATTTTGGAATTCTTCAAAAACGAAATCTCGATCGCCACGGTCAATGCACTTTAGTGCCAAACGATTGGTTTCAAGGTTGGCGAACATATAATCTCCTGGACTTCCTGGCGACGATGCAACATTCCCTTAGCGGGCGAACGGACAAATCTTTCTGTTCGACTATTTGAAAGCCCGCCTTTGTAACTGCCGCCGTCAAACTGGAGGCGCTGAAAAAAGCAATGGAAGGAATAACGCCCACTCTGGACAAAAGGAAGATGGGAATATTCATCAAGACGCTGAGGAATGTCTTCTCTCCCAAACAGGGTGTCGAAGAGATGAAGATGCCCCCCGGTTTTAGCAACCGATTGACCCTGTCCATCACCTGCGCGGAATCTTCCACCAAATGCAATATGCTCAGAGATAGGATCACATCAAACGATTCCCGCACCAGGCTTTCGTCGAATATCGCCGCCCGCGCAAAGCCGATGTTTTTTATGTTTCGCTCAGCGGCTTTGCACTTGGCAATCTCGATCATGTTCGAGGAAATGTCAATCCCGCGGACTTCTTTAGCCAGGCTGGCGATTTCAAGAGCGATTGACCCTGTCGCGCATCCATAGTCCAGGACGACAGCGCTGGGGTTGAGATATTTCTTCGTCCGTTCGATAATTCTGAGATCATTTTCTCCAAGGCTTACGCTTGGCGTATCCCAATTCTTTGCCAACTGATTCCACATCTTTTCTGATTTCATGTTTCACCTGTCCACAATGTAGGGGCGGAGCAATGCTCCGCCCCTACAACGTTTATCCACCAATCGCGATGACGACATTCCCCTGCTTGTGACCACCCTCCACGTACCGGTGCGCCTCGGCGGCTTGCTCCATCGGAAAGGATTTATCAACGATGGCTTTTATCTTTCCTTCCTCGACCAGCTTTTTGACGAATGCCAGGCTTTCGGGTGTCTCATTGGCAAAGGCACAAATGACCTTCTGTTTGCTGCCTGTGAGCGAAGTCCACAGCATTTGAAACAGCGCCTTCGTTTTGAAACTGGCTAAAAGATAAATCCCGTTTGGCTTGAGCGAGCGCTTGAGCTTTGAAAATGAACTCCTGCCGAGGATGTCAAAGATCAGGTCGTAGGTCTCGCCGTTTTGGGTGAAGTCTTCTTTGGTGTAATCAATGACCTTGTCCGCGCCGAGGGATTTCACGAACTCCAGCCTTGGCGTGCCGCACACGCCCGTCATTTCCGCGCCGAAATGTTTGGCGAGTTGGATCGCCAGCGAGCCGATTCCGCCCGAAGCACCGTTGATGAGGATTTTCTGTCCGCGCTGGATGTTTGCCTTCGCAAGCAAACTTGTCGCCATGACCGCGCCATAGGGCAAAGTGACCGCCTCTTCATAACTCAGGTTGGATGGTTTGAGCGCCACGGTCCCCGCTTCGGGCAGACAGATATACTCGGCGTAAGCGCCAAAACTCAGACCGGGATATCCGAAAACCTGATCGCCTTTCTTGAATCGCTTTACATCTTTACCGGCTGCTTCGATTTCGCCAGCCAACTCACTCCCCAGGATGGTAATATTTGGTTTTCTGAGTCCAAAGGTTATTTTCGAAGGAAGCCAGAATAGAAATGGCATATTGAACTTGCGCGGGGAGACTGCCTTGAAATTTCGCGCCATCAGGTCCCCGAAGTTGACAGAGGCCGCATGGACGCGGATCAGGACTTCATTATCTTTTGGGGTGGGTTTGATTACTTCTTTGAGTTGCAGAACATCTGGTGTTCCGTACTCTGTGCATACAATTGCTTTCATTTTTAATTTCCTTTAGTTGTTGTCATTTGATGAGATTTCGATCCCGACTACTGGATTGATTATGCCGCGATGGGGATGCGCGCGTCTGTCTTTACAGTCCTCACGCCGATCAGGAGCAGGTACAGTACCATCCAGAGCTCAAAGACCCAGATCGGAATGCTCACGTAGCCCTGGATTACTGTCCACAAGTCGGGAGCCAGGAACGCCGCGAGCAGCTTCGCGTGGTAACAGACACAGACTGTGATGAGCGCCACGCCCAGCGCCTTGGGGAACATGCCTGAGTTGTAAGCAAGATACCCCAACGGGACCAGCCACAGACCCATGAAGAGCGATGAGATGAGACCGCCGTAATGCTGGGTGTCGAACAGCATCAGCGCCAGGGCATTCGCTCCCCCGGTACCCAGGGCTGCCGAGTAGGAACTGTCGGTTGCGACCCGCATACCCTCAAACTCAAAGACGGTATTTAGACTGACGATGCCGGCACCGATTGCGACGAGTACCACCATTGCGCGCGCAGCACCCTGATGCACGTGCTGGAGCAGGCGGTAGAGAGTAAGGGCGAGGAAGACCCAGGCTGTCACCATGACAAAGTCGGAGACGACAGCTATTCGGACAACCCCTGCCTTCGCGACGACGTTCGCAGCCGTGGTTGCCGCGTCGCCGGCGATGTACAACCCGTTGAACACACTGTAGGGAAATGCGGCGAAGATGGCGACGAACAGGTAGAGGACGCCGGCAATTCTTGCGAGGCGTTTGGGTGAATTCAAAGCGTTCTTTTCGTTTGTATTCATTTTTTCTCCTTTTACTGAATGATAAGAATGAGTTTCATTGAGTTGGATTTGAATAACTGAGACCAATGTCATTCCCAAATCACGTACTTTTTTGAGCAGCCCATGTAGTGCTGCTTGATCCGCTACAGGTCCAGAAAGAAGCGTAGTTCCATCCTCTTTCAGCATGATGGTCATGCCCTCAAACTGATTGCCCCAGCGGGCGTCCAGGTGTCCCCTGAGGCGGATTTCGTAACGCTGAACATTTGGGGGCGGTTTGTCAATCATAGTTTTCTCTCGGTTATTCCGCCTGTAAGATACCGTTGGAGATGATGAGATGTCATCACCAAATGATGTGATTGGTTTGGTGATTGACAGTGGAAAACAAAAAAGCCCTGACAGGCGTTGCGAACCGTCTGCCAGGGCGATGGTTGATGAGGTCAGTTAGAGTAAATCAAGTTCTTCGGCGCGGCGGACAGCCGCCCGGCGATTGTTAACCCCAAGTTTGTTGAAAATATTCCTGGTGTGAGTGCGAAAGGTGTTGGGCGACACGATCAATTTTTCAGCGATTTCTGGTCCGCTTAATTCGCTTCGGAGCAACTTCAGAACTTCCAACTCGCGTTCGCTCAAAGGCTCGACAATTTTGGATTTACGATTTGCGATCTTTGATTTTTGATTTTGGGGTTGCGGAAAAGTTGCCAGGAGTCTTTCCACATAAATGCTGTCTCGATTACTCAAATATTCTTCAAGTAATACTCGCATCTTTTCGCCTTCATCCGCGAAAATGCGGAGGTAGCCTTCCGTTTCAGCCAGAGTTAGGGCGCGTTCCAGCGCGGTGAGAGCGCGCTGCTGGTCGCCTTGTGCTTGATGAGCGAATGATTGCAGAATCAAAATTTCGATCACACTCCCATTCCGTCCGCCTTCTTCTGCGGCTTGCAGGAGACGAGCCAGTAATCTTAATGCCGCTTGAATATTGCCATCTGACCGATCGATTTCGTGCTGGGCGATGAGCGCTCGCGCCAACGTAAGATCCTCAAACTCGCGCAGGTAGCCGAAGTCGTCAGGGGATAGGTTCTGTTTGCGCATCCACGACATTACTTCTGCCAATCGTCCTTGCCTGATCCACGTTCGCGCCTTCAACGCTGCGATGGGGCGGTCGGGTAAGGGATTCCTGACATACTGGCGCTCCGCTTCGTTCAATAGTACAAGAGCGCCATCTAGATCACCCTGGGCTTCCTTTAAGTATGCTTGAGAAACACACAAGCGGTGCGTCCAACCAAGTAATGCGCCTTGCTCGCCCAACTGATGAGCAATTTGCAAGTGTTGAGCGGCAGCCTCCAAATCGCCTTGCTCGCAAAGCAGTTCACCAAGTCCGCGATAAAGATCAGACGCGCCAAGAAAGGATGGCGCGCCCCGACTCGCTGCAAGTTGCAGTGACTGTTGATAGGCGCTGACGGCCTCACGAAGACGGCCTTGAACCAACTTGATATTCGCCAGGACAAAAGTGATGCCGATGGCATTGGCAACATCGTTTGCCTGCCACATCATCACCTGAAACTTGAGGAATTCGCACTCAGCCGCGCGCAGGTCACCGCTGGCATATTCGGCCATTCCCAACAAGGAGATGGCCTGCGTGTGATGGATTGAATTACCCTCAGGATCAAGCGCCAGCGCTTGATGGGCATACATCTTAGTGCTGGAAATATCGCCCAAAGCCAGAGCGCGATAAGCTCGTGCGGCGGCGATTGAAGCGGGCAGTACCCGAAACTCGGCTTCGTCCACTACAACTATCCTGGCAGATGAATTCTCCAATTGTTTATCTGCAGGTTCCAGCCACTGCTCGGCATCGCGTAAGCGGGCTTCGCTGGCTTCCAATTCCCCCACACTCAGCAGTGCCCAGCCGTAACCTACGCTGAGCACTGGTCGGGTGCGGATCAATTCGTTAGGGAGCGCTTTTACCCAGCCCAACCATGTAGCAGATTGATAGCTGATATCCATTGCCAGCCAGACTCGTTCAATCAAATTTGCAGCCCGATCAAAATCTTGAGCGACCAAAGCATGGTGGATAGCATCTGCGGTTAAGCCGTTCTGCTCAAACCAGATACTCGCCCGTTGATGGAGCGTGAACGCCCGATTGGGCTGTGCCTCCATCAAGTGTGCTTGTAAAACATCAGCGAAAAGGTGGTGATAGCGATACCATTGACGTTTGTCATCCAGCGGAATGAGAAACAGGTTGCTGCGTTCCAGGACATCCAGAATATCTTTGCCGTCCCGCCGCTCCGTGACCGCATTGCACAGCGGCGCGCAAAATCGGTCGAGAATGGAGGTTTGCAATAAGAAACTGCGAATATGTTCAGGCTGGTTCTGAAGGACTTCTTCAACCAGATAGTCCAGCACAAAACGGTGACTGCCCGTGAAAGACTTGATGAAAATGGCGGCGTCGTGATGTCCCTGTATGGAGAGTGCGGCCAGTTGCAGACCAGCAATCCAGCCTTCGGTGCGGGCTTCGAGAGCGGCGATATCACCATCGGAAAGATTCAGTCCCATCACGCGGTTGAGGAACTCGGCGGCTTCGGCGGGGGTGAATTGCAAATCGGCGGCGCGTATTTCAGTCAGTTGACCGCGAGCGCGCAAGCGAGCCAGCGGCAGGGCTGGATCTTCGCGCGTGGCAATGACCAAGTGCATCTGTGGCGGCAGGCGCTCGATCAGGAAGGTCAGGGCTTCGTCTACCAGCTTGGAGTCAATGACATGATAGTCGTCAAGGATGAGGAGAATTTGATTGGGAATGACGGAAATTTCGTTGAGCAGAGTCGTCAAAACCATTTCGATTTGCGGCGGCTGATGGGATTGGAGTGCTGGCAACAACCCATTCCCAATCCCCGCTTGGATGGTCTGTAACGCCGTTATCAGGTAAGAGATGAATCGGACTGGATCGTTATCCCCTTCATCCAGTGACAGCCAGGCGACCGACTTTCCACAAGTAGCGACCCACTCACTGACCAGTGTGGTTTTACCAAAGCCGGCAGGGGCAGAGATGAGTGTCAACTTGCGGTTCAAGATATCGCTCAACCGCCCGAACAGGCGCGGTCGGGAAACAATTCCAGGACGAGGTGGTGGGATGTACAGTTTTGTGGCTAAGATTTGTGTAGCCATACAGCTATTATAAGTTATAAGGTCATATACCCTGACAGTGACTTAATTCCTCTTTTCCCTCTTAGTTTATTGCTAGATATCTATTGTTCATTTGTCCCATCCCATGGTACTGTGTGTTAACTTGGGTCTGTATTGCAACGCCTCTGCCAGATGCGCAGATTGGATGTTTCACTTCGAGCTAAATCTGTCAATTTCCGTACCAGCTTCATGCTGAAAACCTTCGGGACGTTTCCCCTTCTTTTTGAGATGATACGAAAAATGCCCGAAAATTAGTATATTTCCACGCCTACGTGCCGCCTACGCTCTCCTGCGGAACTTATACCCATATACATGATATATGCCCCTCTGGGCAGATTAAATTGTGGCTTTGAAGGCAGATGCAATAGTGATTTTAAAGGCTCTTTTGAAGGTGTGTGGTTAAACTGTCGCTAACTGACAGCAAGTCCGGCACTCCACCTACAAATCTCATTCTTTCTTCATCAAGCCTTCTTGTAATACAAATTTCACTAACGCTGCCCTTGTCCGTAACCCGAGTTTTTCCATACCGCGAGCGCGATAGGTCTCCACTGTCTTTGCGCTCAAGCTGAGTTGTTCGGCGATCTCAGCACTGGTGTGACCAAGCGCTACCATCTTGAGTACTTCCTGTTCGCGGTCACTCAAATTACTCCACGAGTCTTCAGTATTATCAGACTGCGATTCCGGGAGCATGTCTTCCAATAAAATACGCGTCATCGAAGGGTGGACATATACTTCGCCACGTAAAACTGAGCGCATGGCAGAGAGCAATTCAGCATCGGCGGCTTTCTTGAGAACATATCCGCTTGCGCCGTGTTTGAGTGCCTGTCGCAGATATTGCGGATCATCATGCATGGTAAGAATCAAGATGCGCGCAGAGGGGACAAGTCTCCGCAAAGTAGGAAGCGCATCCAAGCCGCCCAATGCAGGCATACTTAAATCCAGCAAAATCAAATCTGGCTGAAGCTGTTCGGCAAGGGCAAGGGTCTCAATTCCGCTGGATGCTTCGCCAATCACTTCAAATTCGTTTTGACTGGTGAGTAGCAAACGAAGCCCTGAACGAAGGACAGCATGATCATCTGCCAGGAGTACGCGTGCGGGATGAGTCATGCTAACCTCACCTCTACCCCCTCTCCTGAAAGACGAGGATTAAGTGGAATTTCAATAAAAATACTTGTGCCGTGCTCGGGAGCAGACTCAACAGTCAACGTACCATTTAATAATTCGGCTCGTTCACGCATACCCAATAAACCAAGATGGCGTTCGCCATGATTCGTGTTGACATCGAAGCCGATCCCATCATCCTCCACAATCGCTCGAACAACATCGCCCCGGCGTTCCACCAATATACTGGCGGAATGCGCCTGAGCATGGCGCGCAATGTTGGTAAGGGTTTCCTGCATAATTCGGTAGATGGCGGTTTCCACATCTCCTGGCAGGCGTTCACTCAACTGAATCGCGACATCCACTGGGGTTTTATAACGAGCCTGCCATTCCGAGACCAGACGTTCCAAAGCTGCGGCGAGACCGAGATCATCCAAAACACGCGGACGCAAGCGAATGGAAAGATCGTGGACTTCATCAAGTGTTTTCGAGGCTACCTGACGCAAGTCGGTGGCTTTCGATTGCGCCGCGCACTGAGCGCAGTTCGTTTCCATAATTCGCAAGCCAACGATGAGGGATGTCAGATTCTGGGAGGTAGAGTCATGTAGTTCCCGTGCGATACGGCGACGCTCATCCTCCTGAGTGGTGATCACTTTTTCAAGCAATTGACGGCGCAAGACTTCACGTTCGCGGCGCAATTCATCGGTGCGAGCCAATTCATCTATCATGGCATTGAACGCGTCAGCAAGGTCGCCGATTTCATCATCGGCCCAACGTGGGACACGCGGTGAAAAGTCCCCTATAGCAACAGATTTTGTCGCGTTGACAAGTGTGATGATCGGACGCGTAAGAATCCAGGTGAGAAATACTGCTACCAGAACACCCGTTGCTGAAACCAGCAGAATGGTCAGGAGCAGTTGTGTTGTCAGTGTGGATAATGCCGCTCGCATGGAAGCATCTGAAAGTCCGATACGAGCCGCGCCGATTTTTCCGTCTAGAATGGGAACAGCCGTATCCCACACCAATCCTTCATTCGTTTGAATCAAAGCCGTGTGATGATGTTCGGTGGATGTAACGGAGTTTAGGTTCAATAAATCCAGCGGGAAGCCGCCTTCAAAAGTTTGGGCAATCACCTGCCCTTGCGGGTCAACGATAAAAGCGTATCGAACATTGGGATTGTTGGCGAGTGTCTCATTAAGCAGGTCATGAAGCCCCAAAAGATCGTTCAGCAGAATGGGATCGGTAGCGCGCGCTGCAAGGTCACGTGAAACTGAAACGCTTTGTTCCTCCAGTTGCGCGGTCATTGTAGCGGTAAGCGCATAACGCGATTGAACCATCACACCCACGCCGAGCAGAATGATAAATCCCAGCACGATGCCAAGTATCTTGGAACGAATACTGACAGCGCCCGCGATTGCCCAAATACGCTGAAAAAATTTTTGCATCATGGTTGTACTTCTGGAGTGGGAATGACACCGACCAATTCACGCACACTGTCATAGGCGCCATCGTCAATCAACACAAATTGTTCGACGCCGATGGATGCCAGCGCCTCTTGCGCGGTTTGATCATTTGCCATTTCAAGGAGAAGGGATTGTAATTCTTCCTTAACTTGCGGGCGTGTAAACGGACTGACCACAACGGGTGGGATCCCAAAATCAGGGGAGAGATGAATCACTTTGACTTTCTCCGCCAGCGATGGGTCGCGCGCCACGGCATACTCATACACAAGCGAATCGACTGCGGCTCCATCCGCCACGCCGCTTGCCACTGCACGAATGGCTTCATCGTGGCTATAGGTGTAGAACGTGCGCGCAAAGAATTCTTCGGGCGTGAAGCCAAGTTGTTGGAGAATGTACGTGGGATATACGCGCCCGCTTAATGAAATGGGATCGGTAAAGGCAAAGACTTTTTCGCGCAAATCCTTCATGCTTTGTGCTTCGCTGGAAGTTGGAACAATCAAATAAGAGTTATAGGTTGTCTTGCCGCCCACCTGAGGCGCAACGAGAAGTTCCATGCCGAAGGAGTCATGTCCTTGAATGTAAGCACTGGTGCAGACGAAGGCAATATCCACTTCACCATGTTCAATGAGATCGTTGACTTCGAGATAGGTGCGCCGCTGGATGAGTTCCACAGGGCGGTTGAGTTTTTCTTCGAGGTAGGAAAGAAAAGGCGAATAGGATTCAACCGTCCCTTTGGGAGAGATAACCGCCGCAACTGCCACGCGCAAAGGAACCGCTTCATATCCTTCGGGAGTGGGTAATGGTTGAAGATTGTTCAAGTCCACATTCCCAGCGACTTTGGTTTGCGGAATTGCTGAACAGGAGACAAGAAAAATAGTGATTAGCAAAAGAATGATTTTCTTCATGAGGAATCCTTATCTTCTTCGAATGTAGCAAAGCTGATAAAAAATATCCAGTGATGAATATCACCGAATTGATAAGCAGACGCGCTTCACTCTGCCCTATGTGCTGGCACAACAACCCAGATCATTTCATCCGCTGACAGTTGCGCTGTGAAAGATGCAGTCAGTCGGATCGATGCACATGCTTTGCCTCCCAATTTCGAATTGCAGTGAAAACGCCTTCCGCGATGCATGCACGGGTCAACTTCGATCACTTTTGTTTGAAGTTGCTCATGCGCTTGTTTTTTCAAATACCGTAATCGATACAGGCATATGATAATACGATTTGCCCGCACAGGCGCAACAGAGGGTGAGCCCATTTTGATGGATTTCACGCTCGTTCATGATCTCTTCGCCGCACACATCACAGCCCACACGCACACCAGGGCGCGAGACGATAGCTTCGATGGGCGTGCTCAAAGCCACTTGTTGAACGGTGAACATCTCATTATCAGGCATGGTTTGATATGCCTGCATTTGTGCAAAATAGTGACGGGACTCATTAGGCGCAAAATGACATGCACGCTGGCGAATATCAATTACGGGTGCAACACGAATGGCATAACCTGTTTTTACATCCACAAATACTGCCGCGACTTTGCCGTAATCTTCCACGCGCAACGTGCGATGCCCGATGGTGCAATTTGTTGCGGCTGAGAGTCCATCGGCAAAACAGCCATCTGTTTCGGTGATGAGGAGCAGTTGCTTTTTTTCGGGTGGCACGTCAAAGCCGAGTGACCTTATGCCTGCCAGTCCCAGCCGCACACCAAGTATTTGTCGCGGGCAAAGGTGGGAATGGTCGCGGGCGGATTTTTCAAGAAGGGGTTGGATGTTCATCTATATTCCTTTACGGAGTCGAAAGTCTCCTGACTTTCGTTCCAAAGTCAGGAGACTTTGGAGTCCAAAATAAAAAAGCTGTCTCTTGGAAAAGAGACAGCCTCGCAGAAAACGTGAGTCTGATCTCCTTTCCAAGTGCGGGGGCAAAAGTGTTTCCACTTTTACCTGGACGATTCTGTACCGCGACATTCATGTCGCATTGGGCGAGATAAATCTCGCGATACGTTGATCGTCTGTCCTGTTTGCCATGCGATGATGTTTAGGCAATCAGGCTTCGGAGTGCAAGTATTTGTTTGTTTACTCGGTCTTTTGGTCTTCGCCGTTCAATCCCGTTTTGAAGGATCGAATACCAGAGCCAAGTTCGCTTGCGATTTTGCCGATACGACCAACGCCGAAGAGCAGGATAACAATGATGAAAATGATGACGAGTTCTGTTGTACCTAAATGAAACATTGCGTTGTTCCTTTCGTGGGGAATGTAATCAAGTACACAGGTAGACAGGTACACAGGGGAATGAAAACCTGTGTACCTGTTTCCGTGTTTACGTGTCTACACTTTTTCTACTTTCACTTTACTATCATAGAACACAGCCGAACCGCCAGCGAGATCACTTAGGGTGACGTTCCCAAGAACAGGGTCCACACGCATGGCGCCATTGGCGTGCATGGGGACTGCGCGGCGCGAGTCACCTTTGATGATTTGGCCATCAATTTCCATATCCAATGAACCATTGGCCCAGTGACCAAATCCGAGCGGGAAGGCGACGACGCCTGGACGAATCCCTTGCGATACTTTGGCTTTGCCAACCATCGGAACTTTGTGACCATTCTTCAGGTCATATTCGCCTGCGGTGTTGCTGGCCGATGAGATTCGCACCATGTCACCATCTTTGATACCCAGCTTACTGGCATCGCTGGCGTTAATCAGCAGGTAGCCTTCAGGGACAGCAGCAAGCAGCCAGTAGTTGGTAATGGTGCGGGCTTTTGCCATTGTGATGGTCTTGAAGGTAATCAAGTTGAAGTCATAGCCTGTATCCTTGATTTCCTCACCCGTGGAGGAGAGACCCGCAGGGATGTATTTGGTATAACCTGCATAAGGCTTGCCCGTCATTGTGTTGATGCTGGTGGCGGTCTTTTCCTGATACAGGTTGATGAGGCGGCCATAGGGATGACCTACTTTACTGCCTTTGTAACCCTTCTCGAAGGCTTCGTAACGCCCGCCGCGATTCAAGGCATACACAACTTTGCGCCACAGACTCTCGTCACCACCGACGGCGGCTTTCCATTTGTCAGCGTCGAAGACGCTTGGGGGCAGATTCCGCCTTGCTTCCAGAAAGATGCGGAGCTCTTCATCATCCGCTTCGGGGACTGAATCAGAGCCGTCTTCCTTTTCGCCAAAGGCAATATCAGCCACCTGCTTCAAGTATAAATCTTCGGGTCGGATATAAGGCACGCCTTCGGCAAAACCGTTGGGACCAAAGCCAGGCAGCTCCAACTTTTCAGCAACAGCTATGAAGACAGATTCGAAAGACATGGCGATCTCTTCGCCAAAGACCTTGACCGTCGGCCAGCCAGGGATGCTGATGGCTGGGTTGCGGAAATTTTCAACCTTCCACGGAACAGAAGGATGCGAGCCGTGGAACTCCCAGCGTTCCAAATACGAAAGGTCGGGGAAGATGTAGTCGGCATACATGCTGGTTTCGCCGACCATGATGTCACTGGCGATGAAGAGCGGCAGTTTTTTGGGATCAGCGAGAATTTCAATCGTCGTGTGACCGCCAGGCAAACTATAAGGTATAGCCGCCATGTAGGTCATCAGGATTTTGATCGGATAGGGATAGGCATCACCGATGGAGGGGATGTCTTCCTGATAGACATCGGAAGCCAGCGGGAACCACGGACGTTTGGTTGGGTAGGTTCCGTCAAAGAGGGTGGTTTTTTCGTAGGCCACACCTGTGCGGATCATGTCCACACCGAAGGCGGTCATCTCTTCCTCACCAAACATGGTCAAGACAGGGAATGGCTGGCCTTTCTTTGTGCCTTTGCGGTCATAGGTGCTGAGTTTGATCGTGCCGCCCGCATAATCGAAGTTGCCGATGAGCAGGTTGACTATATACCAGGCATTGTTAGCATAGAAGCCATTGGTGTGCTGCGAAGGACCGCGATGAATATCCACAGCGGCTTTGCGTCCGTGCGAGGTGAATTCGTTGACGAGTACCAAAATATCATTTTCGCTAATGCCTGCAATTTCAGCCCACTCGGCGATGGTATGTTCCTGCGCCGATTCAAGCAGGATTTGCATCCCGTCCTTGACATCGAACTCGCCGACTTTCTGATTAATGAACATATCGCCAATCACAGCAGCGGCTTCTGCGTTCAATACGTTGATTGGAGTTGGAATGCCAGCGACAAGGGCCACAGGAGTATCGCCTGGATATTCCACGCCAGCAGCATCCACAAAAATCTTTACATCCTTGCCATCTTTCTGGACGGTTTGCGGAGTGAGCAAACCCAGTTCACTGGCGCGTAAATGTTTGCCAGGCACGCCATCTTTGATTTTCACCAGCCAGGAACCATTGGCATAGTTCGGTTCGCCTGCGGCGGTTGCGGCGGCCTGGTTGGCAATTGCCAGATAAGCCTTGTTGTATTTCTCGTTTTCCAACATCCAGCGGATCATGCCGAGCGCCATCGCGGCATCACCGCCTGGTTTGATCGGAATCCACTTCCAGGCTTTGGCGGCTATCTTGCTCAAGCGCGGATCTACCACTGCAAATTTTCGCCCGTTGACAATCGCATCAGTGGCTTTGGGTGCCCGTTGTGGCGGGCCATAGTTCGCATCCAACAGATTCGAGCCGACATAAATCACAAACTCACTGTTGGCTGTATCTGCCTGCCAGTAGAATTTGTCGCCGCCATCGAAGGATGCTTTTTCAGCATTCCATTTGGCGCTCATGGCCTTGCCAGTGAAATACAGCGAACCCTGACAGACAGTGGTGTGTCCATTCATATTGATCGAGCCGTATCCGCCTTTGACAAAGCGGTCCACAATATCTTCGCGTCCACCCTTCATACGTCCCCACACGAACATGAATTGATTATTCTTGGGGCCAAAGTCAGGATGTTCGGGATCGATCAACACATCAAGATGAGCTTTGAACTCGGTCTGGAATTCCTTGACGAGTTCCTTCTTTTTCTCAGCGTCCTTCTCATCCCAAATTTTTTGTACGGCAGCCTTCATCTCCTTGGAGAGTTCAGCATCCGCCAAAGCACGGACAGCCTTCATGCCATCCACATTGCCTTCGCCGAACAAATCACCGCCATTGACAACTTCATCAATTGCCTGCTCAAAGGAGATGGTTTCCCATTGTCCCGCACCACGCTTGGTGCCTGGCTTGCGCTTGAGTACGCTGGTAATGCGATACGGGTCATACGCCGTTTGCAAGCCAGCCTGTCCCTTGGGGCAAAGTCCGCCTTCCACCGTCGCCATATCTTTGACAGGGGTGTCGTAAGCAGGATGCGGCCACAGCGTCCACGGACTGTAGGGATTGCCCTCGATCTTGGCAGCCATGCCTTCAAGCAGTTTTACTTTAATCCCGCAGCCAGTATTGCATTGCAAACAAACGGTATAGATTTGATTTTCAGGCTTGGCTTCAAAGGAGTTACCTTCGCCTGCCGCCATCGCATTTCTGATGGCTTTGTTTGCTTTCGGCATATTGCCAAGGAAGGCCGCCGCCGCGCCAGTCACACCCGAGAGTTTGAGAAAATCGCGGCGTGAAAATGATTGTTTTTTAGAAGTAGGCTCAGTCATGTTAGGCCTCCTTTTGAGATTTCGTAAACAACGGCAGGAGCAAATCCGCGCCTACCAACAAACCCAGAATGACCACACCCAACAAGCCAGAGGCCACCGCCCACTCTGTGGTGCTGGGCGCATAAGCCAGGCTGAATCCGCGCCCAGTGAATGCCGTTGATAAACCATCCAGCAATTCCACCTGCTGAGCGGGGATGAGGATTAGATAACGGGCGACGACATTACCGAGCAGGATGAACAAGCCCATCAGCCCGACCAAAGCCCCGCCTCCCGCTACCCGACGCTGGGTCAAAACAACAATGGGCAGGATCGCCCCGAAAATGATTTGCACGCCCCAGAACAAGGTGCTGTACTGTCCATAAAGAACCGCATTGATCGGGTTTACTAAATCGGGCATATTGCCAGCCAGTGACTGTGAATAATACGCCCACACAAAATACAAATTGATCACCAACAAAACAGCGGCGGATATATTCAATACAGAAAACTGTTTTTCATCCGCCATACCAAAGAAACCACGGATTACCAGCAGCATCGCCGCGCCAGTGGTCAATGCAAAGAAGAGGAATTGCACGGGTATCATTCCAGCGTGCCAGTACATGCGTGTCGCATTGTCGCCCATCAACTTGCCAGGCGCGCCCGCCACATAAAGCGCAACCACCAAGCCGAGCGCCATCACAATTTTCACCGCAGCGTTTTTAGGTTGTTTGACTGCAAGAATAAGAGCAATCAACGCCAGCAGGCCAAAGATGGTGTAGCCCCAAACATCCTGGGCAATGCCAGAATGGAAGTTGGGTTGCAGATACGCCTTGATAATTCGTTCCATGTGGCCGATATCCAAACCTATCGCGGCCATCCCCGCTGTCAGATTTACCAGAGCAGCCCACAGCGCGGGTCGACCCGTTCCCTTAAGCGCGGGAATCTCGAAGAGCAGGTCAAGGCTGGCCCAGATGAAACATCCAACCGCGATTCCTCCAAAGAAAAAATACAATGCCACCCATAAACCCCAGACCACAATGGAGCCATACGCGGCATTCTCATCGCCGAAAGCGAAGCGGTTGTAAAAGCCCCACAGGCCGATGAGCAGGGCAATCGCGCCCAAAACATAAGCAATTTTTTTATTCATCTCAGCCTCCTACACAATGTAATACACACGAGGTTCGGTTCCAAGTTCTTCCTTGAGCCGAATCACGTTGGGCTTGTTGATGAGTTCAGTCACCAACGAAGTTGAATCGTTGGCGTCGCCAAAGTATGTGGCGCGTCCGATGCAGGTGGTGGTGCAGGCGGGCAACATGCCATCTTTGATTCGATGCAGGCAGAAGTGACACTTGCGGGCGTTGCCAACAGGTGACTCGTGTTTGCCATTGCGCGGACGTGCTTCGCCATATTCCTGGCTGGCATGTTCGTATGCTGCGGCAGTTTTGCCACCGACGACTGCTCCTTCAAATACAGGCAATTGCTCGGCATACGTCTGGCCGAAATCAAAGGTGCGTGCGCCATACGGGCAGGCCGCCATGCAAGCGCGGCAGCCGATGCACTGGTCATAGTCCACTACGACGATGCCCTCTTCATTATGATATGTGGCTATCACTGGGCATACTTCCGTGCAGGGTGAATTTTCGCATTGCATACACGGGCGCGGCAGGAACTTCATGCTCACGTTGGGGTACATGCCAACTTCCTCGATCATCACGGGGCGATAGACCACGCCAGGTGGTAGCTTGTTCTCAGCAATACACGCCACCGTGCAAGCGTGGCAGCCGATGCAGCGGCGCAGGTCAATTACCATCACCCAGCGCCTTTCCGAAGCGGGTTTTTCGAGGGCGCGTTTCAATTCCGTGTTCATACGGAACAGAACATCCTCTTTTACCAGCGGGTCGTCAGCGGGAGCAGCGGAAATATTCATGCCTTCCAATACAGGAGCGACCATCCCAGCGAACACTTCGGAAGTATATTTATCCAGTAAGGATGCTTCATTTGTCATTGTGCTTCTCCTTCTTGAAAATAGATTCGGACATTGTCCGATAATGCCAATGTTATTTTCCGCCTAATGGCAAAATTCATATAGCAGGGAAAGTCTGATTGTTTTCTGCGATTTGTAAGGAAAAACCTGACACGGAGATGGAGTTCGTATTTTGGAAATATGAGTTTTTTCATAAAAGCGGGAATCCAAAAGCGGCAGTGGGTACCCACTGCCGCTTTTGGATGATCTTTTGTCCATTCGGAAATGTAAATAGCAAACAGATTCGCCAGTCGCGGACCAATGCTGAATCGCTATGCCAATATCAATTCACGCGCTTCTTGTTTTTGCGCCGCGATTTGGGGAACCCATCTTTGAGTTTTGCAAAGACATCAATCATGGCGATCTTGTGCTCATAATTTTTCAACGCGGGATCATCGGGGTATCCCTGCTCCCACATTTCAAACCATGAGACCGCGCCTTCGGGTTTATCGTTCTCAATCATGTAATCAATTTGACAGCCACACAATGCGCCAAACTCCGTGACATGTAATTCCTGCTTTTGCATCATTTTATCTAGGACAGATTGCGCTGTTTTCAGATCGTTTGCTTGTATCGCTTTCCTGACTGCGATGACCTGCCCGAAAAAATAATCAGGAAAGCGGGCGGGAATTTCGTCTGCAATTGCGCTTGCTTCATCGTGCTTTCCCTGCATACTCAGAGCAACCGCCAGATTGTTGAACAAACCCGGTTCATCCTTTTGGATTTCGAGCGCTTTGCGCAGGTGTATTTCAGCATTCGCGCCGTCTTCGTCCCGCAGCGCATAGATCGCCTGCTCCATCAACCGCTGTGCGGCAGGCTTCAGTTTTGGACGATCCTGGGCGTCATACGAGATTTGAAAACCCAACATCATCAGAGGTCTGGATTCGCCTTCAACCCACAGATCAAGCGTTTCGCCCGACTTGAATATTCCGTGTTTCGTGAGAATCTGCGCCACCTCCATCCTCAGCATGTCGGATCCGTTTTGTCCAAGAGAAAACTCTTTCAAAGAATCAAGAATCGCCGGATGGGCGGACATATCCGCGAGGTTGATGGCAAACTCCTTGCTTTGTTCATCGCCATATGCAAGCGCGGCAGGGACAAAATGGATCAGTTCAGGATGATGCTCAATATGTTCGGCGATTTTTGCCCGAAACGTGTCATCGTTTTTTTGACGGGCAGCGCGCTGTGTTACAGATGTCAAAGATTCCAGCATTTTTCTGGTAATCCACATCTCCAACGGGAATATCTGCGGACAGGCGCGTTCGTGTTGGGGCTTTTTCAACTCCTCCAGGTTTTTACTGGCAAGAGAAAAATAAGGGGCTAGTCTCAAACATGCTTGCCAGTGTTTGCGAGCTGTGGGAATATTTCCCTTTCGATATTCGGCTGCCGCGCACCAGTGCCATAGATTTCCATTCCATTGGTTAAGCTCATTGGCTTTTTTTGCTTGATTGAAAAGACTCAATAGTCCATCATCGTCACCAATAAAACTGAGCGCTTCGCCCACCTTGACCCAGCGTTCTGCCGCCTCCGCGCTGGAATCTTTCAGCTGTTTTGCAAATTCCCAAGCCTCATCCTTCTTGCCTTGCATAAAAAGATAACGGGTCAGATTGGAAAGCGCATGAACATTCTGCGGGTCTATTTCAAGAACTTTGCGGCTCGTTTCAGTTGCCCCTGGCAGGTCGCCTTCGAGCCAATCAACCTGGCTAAGATTATTGAGAATGGGAACAAAATCTGGTCGTTGTTGGAGTAGTTTTTTCGCCAATTGCCTGCAACGGGTGTAGTTTCCCGATTCCATAAGCAAGCGTACTTCTTCGTGCTGGCAGGCAAACTCAAATCCTGTTTCTAAAGAATCGCCGAGATTGTTAAGGAGTTCCCTCAGAACATTCTCCAGTTGTGGAATGGTTTTCTCCACATCGGACGCACGCTCATCGTGAGACCAGCGTTTTAAAAACTGGCGGAATGTTTGCAGCGCGAGTGCTGGATATCCATTCGATAGATAAGCGCCAGCCAATCCCAGTTTAACCTCCGCGCGATTGGGCGTTAGTTCGTGCAATTCATGGATGGCGTGCAAAATGCCATGCTGGTTGTCCATATTCAGATTGGCATTTACCATCAATCCTAGAACATCTGACTGGCGAGGAAAGCTTTTGTTCAGATCGCTTAACAGTTCCAATGCTTGCTGTGGCTTGCCTTGCTCTAAAAGATCGTCGGCTTCTTGTAATCCTTCGCGCAGGCGTTGCGGTAGGTTGATCGGATTAATACGGAGGGGGGAATTTTTGCTCATAACTCTCTGTTGGTAAACATGAAGAACAGTTGCGAGACGTGTCGTTTACTTCCAAGGATTTACGATTTCAACACCTGTTCCGTTGAAATCATTCACGTTGCGGGTGACTAGGGTTAGTTTGTGAGTTAAAGTTGTTGCAGCAATAAGAGAGTCTATTGCAGGTAAAGTTATTCCTGTTGATTCCAGGCGCGCAATCAGAATTCCCCATTCCAATAAGACTTCTGTGTCTAATGGAATAATCCTTCCATCAAAACGTACCAGTAGGTCTTCTTTGAGCCAGGAATGTAATTCCTGTTTTCGTTTCGATTTGGGTAATTTTTCAACGCCTTTGGCAATTTCGCCAATCGTGATCACGCTCAAATAAACAGTGTCAGAATCCAGCGAATCAACGAAGTCTACAACTTTCGGATTCGGATGTTTTGAAACGAGTTCCGAGATGACGCACGTATCAAGCAGATACTTCATAATTCGAGCCCCTTGCGCGGCAGGGACTTGTCTCGAAGGAGTTCAAGTCCAGCCAGGGGAGATGCCTGAAAAAACTCGGAGAGTTTCCCCTGGGATTTACGCAGGTTTTCGTATTCTGCATATGAAATAACAACCACGGTTTTCTCGCCGTGTTTAGTGATCAATTGAGGACCTTGCTTTAATGCCCGCGCGATCACTTCACTCAATTTATTTTTCGCATCCTGAATTTGCCAAGTTTCGTTCATGTATGTTTTCTCCTTTCGGTCTAGACAGACTAGCCAGATTTTACCCTTCTTCCAAGAGAAAGTCAACAACTCGGACATTTCGCGCCGACGGGAAAATCCCTATTGGAACTGTATAACGTAACCACGCAAAGATTGCTGCGAATTAACGCCTCTTTCTGGACCTTGACCTGATTCTCCAAAAAATCAGCCAGCATACCAAAGGTAGTACTTTGCATCCATCTACGCTGCAAGGATTCATTTTCTTCATCTATTTCGGCTAAGAATTTCTCTCAGACAGGAATTCATTTAGCTTAGTTTCTGGTGCAAAAGTGGCACCACAGCACATTAACAATTGACAAACGAAAAGCCTCTTTGGTAAAAGGAAGGTAACCAAACCAAATCCATACCGCAGAGGCACTCCAATGTTACGTGAACATTACCCGTCTGACAAGCTTTTTGAAGAAATCCTTGGATACGTTCCAAACCTTTCTCCTGAACTGGAGAAGATCGATAGGTATCTGGAAGACGAGAAATTGTATCGACTGATTAAGAAGGATCTATCACAGCGCAGATCGAATACAACTCGAACGGGAAGGAACTCAACACCCGTGGAGGTGATCTTACGGATGCTGGTCGTGAAACGATTGTATGGCTACAGCTACGAAGAGACGGAACGGCAGGTGAGCGATAGTCTGAGAATGAGACAGTTTTGTCGGGTGTATCTGAATGCAGTTCCGGATGACACGACCCTGATCCGTTGGGCAAATATGATCCAGCCCAAGACACTGGAGAAATTCAATGAACGGATCGTGCAAGTGGCGATTGAGCGCAAGGTAACCCGCGGTCGAAAAATGCGGACCGACGGGACGGTGGTGGAAAGCAATGTTCGACCGCCGAGTGATGGACGTCTGTTGTCCGATAGCGTACGCGTACTCGCACGGACTGTGGTTCGTGGTCAAACGATCTTGAAGACCGTCAGGAAGAAAGTGCTGGACGAGTTTGAGGATTTCACGCAAACTGCAAAAGGTCTCTCGCGCAAGATCGGCGAAACCTTGCGCAGCAAGAAAAAGGAAGCCCAAGCAGCAGGCAGGCAACAATACGGGAAGTTAATGGAAGTGACCGAGAAAACCATTGACTGGGCGGTTCAGATCCAAAGGCAATTGCAGAAACAATCCGAACGCAGCGCCAAGCGCTTGGTGGAAACCATCAACCACTTCATCCCGCTTGCCCGACAGGTGATCCAACAAACAACCCGTCGGATATTGAAGGGAGAGCAGGCGCCTGCCAAAGAAAAGATCGTCAGTATCTTCGAAGAGCATACGGACATCATCGTTCGTGGCAAGGAAGCGAAGCCAGTGGAATATGGACACAAGATCTGGCTCAATGAAGTGGAGGGTGGTCTCGTGAGCCATTACCGTATTCTGGATGGCAACCCGAGTGAAGAGAAACAATGGCAGCCAAGCTTGAAGGCTCACCTCCAAACCTTCCAGCATCCTCCTGTTCAAGCCAGCGCAGATCGTGGTCT
>JACRBH010000262.1 GCA_016234535.1 Chloroflexota bacterium | reverse complement strand
TTGAACGAATCCAGTTTATCCTGTGGAACGCCGAGCAATAACCCTCCGCTGGTCTGCGGATCAAACAATAGCATTTGGGCAGGTTCATCCATATTCTTATCAAAACGGACTTTCCCGCCAAAGTACATTTTGTTGTCAAATGCGCCACCGGGGAAAATTCCCTTTTCTGCATAGCCATGCGCGCCGCTTAACAAAGGGAGTTGTGAATTATCAATGGATAACATCACTTTTGAAGCTTCCGCCATTTCCATGCCGTGACCAATCAAACCGAAGCCGGTGATGTCCGTCCCGCCGCGCAGTTCGAATTCCGCTGCGAGATGTCCCGCAACTTTATTCAAACGGGACATCCATTCAATGGCTTCCTTGATATGACGATTCGATGCCTTCTCCTGTTTGATGGCAGTCGTTGTCACGCCGCCGCCGATTGGTTTTGTAAGCACAAGCGCATCGCCTACTTTCAACCCGCCTTTGCTGAGCATCCTGCGCGGATCAACGAAGCCGATCACCACCAGACCGTATTTTGGTTCCTTATCCTTGACAGTATGTCCGCCGGCGATGACGACTCCCGCTTCATGCGCTTTCTCCGCGCCGCCGCGTAATATCTCGCTTGAAATTTCTGGCGGAAGATTATCCGGCAATGCGGCGATATTCAACGCGAGGAAGGGTTGCCCGCCCATGGCATACACATCCGAGAGGCTGTTTGCGGCGGCGATAGCCCCGTATTCGTAGGGAGTATCAACTACAGGTGTGAAAAAATCTGTCGTGACTACAATGGCCTTGTCTTCGCTTAAACGCCAAACGGCCGCATCATCCGGTGACGCAAGACCAACCAACAGGTCCGGATACGAGGCGGGATCGAAGATATCCTTGATCGGACGCAGAACCTGCGTCAGCGCATCGGCGCTAAGTTTGGACGCTCAACCCGCGCAGGCCGACAGTGTCGTCAGGCGGATTTCGCGTCCAGTTTGTGGGATCGGCATTTCGTCTCCAAAAATAATTTGACCAGCAATCGGATTCCCGGCTGCTGGTCACTATTGTACCAATTTCATTAAATCTTGCGAGTTTACTTTATTGAGGAATCAGTTCCGTGTTTGGCAAAGGCAGGATGAATTGATTGCCGCTTGGAATAAAGATGGTCTGCACACCGGGCGCAAGTTTCAAGATATATTGATATTGCAGCAGCGTGGGTGTGAGAGATGCCGAAAGCAGTTCATTGGCTTTCGCTTCAGCCTGGGCATTGATCAAGCGCGCTTCCGCTGCGCCTTTTGCCGCGATCACTGCCGCGTCGGCCTGGCCTTGGGCGGTCTGACGTGCCTGCTCGGCTTCCTGCTTCTTCGACTCGACAACAAACTTGGCTTGCTGCGCTTGTTGTTCGGCAACCTGCTTTTGTTCGACAGCCGCGGCATACTCATCACTAAAGCGAATATTGCGCAGCAGGAAATCAGACATGATGATGTTATTGTCTTGCAGTTTTGTTTGAATCTCATCACGGATCGCCGTCTCCAGTTCGGCGCGTTTGGTGCTGACCAGTTCTTCCACGCCAAATTGTGAAACCGCATTGCGGATGGCCGCGCGCGCCACAGGCCTTACTACGTTTTCTTCATAACGGTTCTGCCAGATCGTATGCAGCTGGATCAATTGCGTCGGGTCTACCGCATAAATAACCGAAGCGTCAATGAAGATCTGCTGACCGTCTTTTGTACGCGCCTGAATGGAATCATCGCCCTGTACCGCGCCCTCACTGCTTGTGGATGACATCGTATACGTTTGCCGCGCGATGGAATATTTTTGCACGCTCTCCACGAACGGGATGATCCAATGCAGCCCCGGGGTCAACGCTGTTTCGCGATAACCCTTTTCGGCAAACGCTGAGATCACCACACCGTATTCATTGGCTTGCAGGAATACCAGCCCTGCGCCTACAGTGGTTAAGAGAAGCGCTACAACAAGCAAAATAACGACAAGCGAGGTCAATCCTTTTGCGGGCTGGTTGCGGCTTGCGCGCACAAAGATCAACACCAGCACACCAACGACTCCGATCCAGGCAAAGGATGCAAGCCCTTGCAGTAAAGTTGAAATATTCATGGTTTCCTCCGAAACATTTTTTTTGATTATAACTCTCTTGCTTATGCCCCTGATGCGTGTTAACATTTCTCCTATGAAAATAGGCGAAGGACAGTTGGTTGAAATTTATTTGGATTCCTCCGCGAGGATCATTTGCCCGCCCGAACTGATTCCATCTCCGGGACAGTATCTTCTTGCCCACGCGCGCGGATCAGACTCACCTTTGGCTGTTCCTGTTTTCTTCAGCGACTCAGCGCCGAAAGGATTCCGCTCCGCGCCATTGACGGATTCGGCGTGGATGCCCGGCGCGCGCCTAAATCTACGCGGCCCGCTGGGGCATGGATTCTCGATTCCAACCATTGCCCGCAAAATTGCCCTGATCGCATTCGATGAGTCACCGGCGCGGTTGCGCGGTTTGATATCCATTGCGTTGAAACAGGGTGCGGAGGTTGTCCTCGTTTCCAATTCCACAGTAGACGATATTCCCGAAGCAGTGGAGGTCCAGCCCTTACAGGCCATGATGGATATTTATCAATGGGCTGATTATGCCGCGTTCGATGTGGGGCGCGAGAATCTGAATCAGCTGAGAGAAAACTTTGGGAGGATGGATCAGGCCAGGGGTCCGCGTGAAGCCGCCGTCCTGACGGTTCGCTCTTCGCTCACCGTGTCGAAGGGGCAGATTTTAATCCGCGCCCCCATGCCGTGCGGCGCGCTGGCAGAATGCGGAGTCTGCGCTCTGACGATTCATCATGAATGGAAAATGATTTGTAAAGACGGCCCGGTGTTTGAAATGAGCGAATTGAAATAAAATCCCCCTCATCATGAAGGGGATTTTACTAAGTCACCTTACGCAGTCCAGCCTGTAGCGCGACATTTATGTCGCCCATTTTGCGAGATAAATGTCGCGTTACCGCGTAAGGTGAGTTACTAATACCAAATTCTAAACGATGCTCTTGTACTCGAGGTTTGGTTGTTGGAAACACAAGACACATCAATGTTGATCAAGCTGCCTTGAGGCTGATTCGTGAATGAGAGCGCCACCAGACCGATGCCGCTGGTATTTGTGGAAACGGTATTTGAATCCGTGCGTTCATCCGCCCATTGTATGGATGCCGTGCAACTGGCATTGGGAACCGGCTGAAGCGCCTGATCCTGCACGATGATATAGATCATCTGCGAATCGGAAGATTGCGTTACGGCTTTCCAGACAAATGCGCGCACCTGCAAATAGGTGACAGTTTGAATGGTGTTGTCCAGCGGTTTGACTTGAAGCAAAAGCGCCGGGTCTTCGCGGAGTTTATCGAAGTAAATGCGGCCCAGGTCAGAGACGGCGACGCGCTGGCCTTCCACTTTCCACGGCTGCCATTCGAGGCGCGCTTTTTCGAAATACTGAACAAGCTTGTTCTCGTGATATTCAAACCCGGAAATCGGGTAGCCGAATTGAGTCACGCCGCCATATTGATCGAAGAATTCGAGAAAAGCAAAACAAACCGCGAACCCGGTCTCCGAATACGTGCGGCACGCAAATGCATTATTGACATTCAATGATCCGGTGCTTGCATATGTTTCGCGGCCAAGCGAAGTGGGAACAACGCGCTGGCCTTCACTGAGTTCCGGCCAATATTCAAAGCGGGCGCGCTGGAAATATTGTACGATCCGTCCATCCTTATTTTTGAATTCCTCTGTTAAAGGGTATCCATAGAGAATGGTCGCATTGGCATTGCTGTTGTAGTACTTTAGAAAATCCCCGCCAACATTGTGTCCGGTCTCGATGAAAAATTTCACCGTTTGAGTCTGTTGTGCGTGAACAGATGCCCAGCTTGCACTGAGCAGACAAACCGTGACGACGAGTGTGAAAAGTCTGCGTAGCATAATTGACCAATTCCATTATACACACGAAATTTTCAGGCCACTTTACAAACGGTTATCTTCCAGCATTTCTCGCTATGTCGTTGCGAGAAGGGCTTTTGCTCTTCCCGACGAAGCAACCCTTGTTATTAAGGGGCTTGCTTCGTCAAGCATTCAACAAGGCCTGGATTATTTTCTCCGCCGCATGACCATCGCCGTATGGATTGACCGCTTTTGCCATTTCTGCATAAGCAGATGGATCATCCAAAAGCCGCTTCGATTCTGCGACGATGCGGCTGGTTTCTGTTCCAACCAGCTTGAGTGTCCCTGCGGCCACTCCCTCCGGGCGTTCGGTCACATCGCGCAGTACGAGAGTTGGGATGCCGAAAGCGGGAGCCTCTTCCTGGATGCCGCCCGAGTCGGTGAGGATGAGGGATGCGTGTTTCATCAAATGGACAAGAGGCAGATAATCCAATGGCGGGAGCAGGGTGATGTGTTCCATATTTTTGAGCAGCCTGTTTACCGGTTCCTGCACGTTTGGATTCAAATGGACAGGGTACACGATCTCCACATCTCCACGCTTTGCCAGTTGAGTCAGAGCATGACAAATATCTTCGAGAGGCTTCCCAAAATTTTCGCGGCGGTGAGCGGTGACGAGGATTAATCTGTTCACGTCATTGCGTGGGGTGGAGCGACGCAGCAATCTTCCGGTTAGTTCGATAATCTCGGCTGGTTCAGCCTGCTTGGATACATATTGCAGCGCGTCAATGACTGTATTCCCGGTAACTTTGATAATGCTTTTGTCAATTCCCTCATTCAACAAATTTTGCTTTGACCATTCTGTCGGCGAGAAATGCATGTCAGCGGTCACGCCGGCCACGCGGCGATTGAGTTCCTCGGGGAAGGGCTGCCACTTGTCGTGAGTGCGAAGTCCCGCTTCCACGTGACCAAATTTGATGCGATGATAATAAGCCAGCAGGGATGTGATCGCAACGGTGGTTGTATCGCCTTGTGCCAGCACCCAGTCGGGTTTGAAGTCAGAAAATACAGGGTCGAGATTGGTGAAGATGGACGCGCTCAATTGTGCGAGAGATTGGTTCTCGCGCATCAAGTCGAGGTCATAATCAGTTTTGATTTCGAACAGGTTCAAGACCTGGTCGAGCATTTGACGGTGCTGCGCAGTAACGCAGACGCGGGCTTCTACATTAGGGGTTGTTTTTAATAAGCGGACAATAGGAGCCATTTTCACGGCTTCCGGTCTTGTGCCAAATACGGAGAGGATTTTCAATTTGTGATTTCCGATTTACGATTTTGGGTTGACGATTTGTTATTGCCCAGATGGAATATTGTAAAGCCCGCTTTTTTCCATACTTTATCATTCCAGCCATTCACAGAGTCGATAACAATTCGCGCGGAGGTCTTCTGCGCGAATTCAAGCGGGTCAATCTTCGAGAACTCAGCGTGCTTTACAAGCAACACGATTGCATCCGCGTCTTTGATCGTATCTTCGAGAGAGGAGGCCATATCGATACCCGGCAGGTTCGCGTCAGGTTTGAACGGTTCCCATGCTTTAACTTGCGCGCCTTCATGCTGGAGGATTTGCACGACTTCGTTTGCCGGGCTTTCCCGCAGATCATCCACATCGGGCTTGTAAGCCAACCCCAGCACGGCGATCTTCTTTTCATTGAGCGACCCCAGTGCGCGATGTACAAGTTTTACAACAAAATGCGGCTGTGTGTCATTCACTTTTCGCGCGTGATAAATCAACGGGGTTAGGTCAGGCGCGGCTTCTACAAAGAACCACGGGTCCACGCTGATGCAATGTCCACCAACGCCGGGGCCGGGACTGAGGATCTTGACACGCGGATGTAAATTTGCGATGGAGATCGCCTCCCATACATCCACGCCGAATCTATCTGCCAGGCGGGAGAATTCGTTGGCGACGGCAATATTTACATCGCGATAGGTATTCTCCATCAACTTGACCATCTCAGCAGTGGTCGCGTCGGTTTGAATAATTTGTCCTTTTACGAATGTGGCATATAAGTCACTGCCAGCCTGCGCGGACTCTGTGGTCACGCCGCCAATGACACGCGCGTTCTCGGTCAACTCTCGCATAATTTGGCCCGGCAACACTCTCTCGGGTGAATAAGCCAAATGGAAGTCGCGCCCAGCTTCAAGTCCGGAACGAGCGAGGATGGGGGCAACCAAATCCACAGTGGTGCGCGGCGGGGAAGTCGATTCAAGAACGACCAGATTCCCCTTCCTCAAAAATGGCACAATGGATTCCGCTGCGGATGTCACCGCGCTCATATCTGCGAGTTTATAGGCCACGCCGTTGTATTCGCCAAATTGATTCTCTTGAAACGGGGTCGGCACGGCGATGATAAAGGCGTCCGCTTCTTCAGGTTTAGTTGAAGCTTTGAAGTTTCCCGATTGAACGGCTTTCTGTACTTCTGCCAGCAAGCCGGGTTCGTGAATGTGGATCTTGCCTTGATTAATGGTTTCGATGATATGTGAATTGATATCCACACCGAGCACATTGACTCCGTGCGCGGCAAAGGTGGACGCGGTGGGCAGGCCGATATAGCCGAGACCAATGACACAAATTTTTTGGAAGTTCACTTAGGCTCCTATAGGAGAAGGTTTACTCAACTTATGCAGTCGTAAGATGAGGTTTATTTCAACTGGCTAATTATACAGCCGCTCAATGCCAAGTTCCCCACAACCTTAATTTGATGATTCGCGTAAATAGAATCGAATTCAATCATCTGTTGTATAATCACGTGGAGGCACAATGGATTTTCTATTGGAACCGAATATTGCATATCTGATCCTGCTGGGCGGTATTTTGCTCGGCTTGATGGCGATCATTGCCCCGGGAACAGGGCTGTTTGAAGTGGGGGCGTTATTCTGCCTGGCATTGGCTGGCTATGCAATTTACAACCTGTCCTTTAATGGGTGGGCGATCATCCTGCTTGTTCTGAGTATCGTGCCTTTCATCTATTCCATACAAAAACCAAAACGCGAACCTTACCTCGGGCTTTCCATTTTACTGCTGGTTGCAGGTTCGGTTTTCCTGTTCGCCGTGGATGGGTGGAAGCCCGCTGTCAACCCCATTGTTGCGCTGGTTGCATCGGGATTAATGACCGCCTTTTTATGGATCGCAGTTCGTAAGACCGTTCAAGCCGCAGGCGTTCCTCCGACCCATGACCTTGGGGCTTTGGTCGGGTTGGTAGGGGAGGCCAGATCGAAGGTCCATGAAGAAGGAAGTGTTTATGTTGCCGGGGAAATATGGTCTGCCAAAAGTGATAAGCTCATTACGGCTGGCAGTTCCGTTCGTGTAGTTCGCCGCGAGGGATTTGTCCTCGTTGTTGAGAAGGAACAATAATTTTAGAAGGAGAAAATATTATGCCTAATGCTCTTGCCGCTAGCGGCACCCTTTTTTGTATTGTTGGTGCGGTTCTGGTCATTGGTTTCGTCTTTCTTGCCAATGCAATTCGTATTATTCCCGAATACCAACGCCTGGTCGTATTTCGATTGGGGCGTGTATTGCAGCAACCGAAAGGTCCCGGCATCGTCTTCTTGATCCCGGTGATTGATCGTGCGGTAAAAGTTGACCTGCGCGAGCAGATCCGCGAGGTTCCGCATCAGGTGTCGATCACAAAGGATAATGCGCCCATCTCGATTGACTTCCTGTGGTACTACAAGATTTTAGACCCGGCCATGTCTGTTTTGCAGGTTGGGAATTTTGAACTCTCCGCGGCGGGTATTGCTGCCACAACGCTGCGCGCAGTCATCGGTGGTATTCCGCTGGATGATGTGCTTTCGGAACGCGAACATATCAACAACATGCTCCGCACCCGTTTGGATGAAGTGACCGAACGCTGGGGCGTCAAAGTAACCAACGTTGAAATCCGCGAGATCATTCCTCCGCGCGAAGTGCAGGATGCGATGAACCGCCAGATGACAGCGGAACGAGTCCGCCGCGCGCTCGTGACCGAATCCATGGGCGATCAGGAAGCCGCAAAGAACCGCGCGGAAGGTACAAAGCAAGCCGCCATTCTGACAGCAGATGGCGAGCGCCAGTCCAACATCCTGCGTGCCGAAGGTGAAAAACAGGCTCAGGCCTTGCGCGCAGAAGGTTTCGCTGTCGCTTTGGAAGCCATCTTCAACGCCGCCAAATCTGTTGACCAGAAGACAATGACCTTGCAGTATTTTGAAACGCTCAAGTCCATCGGCTCAAGCCAGTCCACCAAGTTCATCTTCCCAATGGAATTCACCAGCATGCTGGATAATTTCCTCGGCAAAGATGCAAAAAAGTAAACGCGGAAATATGTAAACAAACAGATAAGTAGAAAGTGGAATTTCCACTTTCTACTTTTTTATTGATACAATCCCCCCGCTATGGAAATTATCAAAGCATCCATCATTGACCTCGGCGCACTTCGAAAACTGGAACAGGAAAGTTTTGGGAAGGACGCCTGGCCCTTATTGGATCTGATCGCCGTTTTGACTTTCACCGATGTGATTCGACTTAAGGCAATGGAAGACGGCCAAATGATTGGATTCGTGGCCGGGGACCCGCATCCGCGCGACGGGTGGGGCTGGATCGCCACCATTGCAGTTGATCCACGCTATAGGCGGCGCGGCATCGGACTCGCCTTGCTCCATGCCTGCGAAAGTAAACTTGGCGTTCCCCAATCCCGCCTGACGGTGAGGATATCGAATCAAAGTGCGATCACAATGTATGAAAAAGACGGCTATAAAACAACGGAAATTTGGAAGTCCTATTACAATGACGGCGAAGATGGCATGGTCATGGAAAAGAATCTGTAATGAAAACAAGCGCAGCTCCTTCAGTTCATCATGATATGGACAGGTCTTATTTCATACGCTCAGGTCTTTTTCAAAATGGTCCCGCTTCAATCGTTGTTTTTGTCCAGTCATACCACCTCCAATACGGATACGACCGTCTGCTGGCTGTGTTTTTGCTGGAGCAAATAATTGCATGAAAGTTTTAATCATTCAGCCGCTTGTATAAGGTTTATAATCAGCCAATATGTCCGAAACTCTGCCCCCACCAGTTTGGGTAAATACAAAGAATTTATTGCAACAATTGTTTGATGATCTTGCCACACAAAGCCGTGTGGCAGTGGATACCGAATCCAACAGCCTGCACGCATTTCGCGAGCAGGTCTGTCTGGTGCAGTTCACCACAACCAATGCGGATTATCTCGTTGACCCGCTTGTGTTGAGGGATTTGAATATCCTGGCTCCCATTTTTTCAAACCCGAAGATCGAGAAGATTTTCCATGCCGCAGAATATGACCTGATCTGCCTGCGGCGCGATTTTAATTTCTCGTTTGCGAACCTGTTCGATACGATGCAGGCTGCGCGTGTGCTGGGTTATCCCGCCGTTGGGTTGGACAGACTTCTTGGAGATAAATTCAAGATTCAAACGGATAAGCGCCATCAAAAGGCAAATTGGGCCGCGCGCCCGCTGACGAAGGAACAGATCCATTATGCGCGGCTGGATACGCATTATCTCTTTGCCTTGCGTGATGTCCTGGAGAAGGAATTGCGTGAAAAAGGCCGCCTGGTATTTGCAAAAGAGGATTTCGAGCGCGCCTGCCTGTTTGAAGAAACCAAGCATAAGGTTAATGGCGCATCATGGGAGCGGTTTTCCGCCCGCAAGGACCTTTCCCTGCGCGAGCTGACCATTCTGGCATATTTGTGCAAATGGCGTGATAAGGAAGCCGAGAAATTAAACCGTCCGCCATATAAAGTTATTATGGATGATGTCTTTGTGTTATTGGCCAAGAATCCACCGGAACAGAAAGTTGACCTTTCGGCTGTGGGGCTGAGCGAGAAACAGATCAACCTATGGGGCGACGGGGTTTTGGCTGCGATCCGCCGCGGGGTGAGTGCTCCGCTGGTTGAACGGAGACAGACCGAGGCGAAGAATGATGCGGTACTTCGTCGGCTTGAAAAATTGAAGATCTGGCGAAAGAATCTCGGGCAGGAAATGGGCGTCGAGTCAGATGTCATTCTTCCCAAACCCTATTTATCTGCGCTGGCTGAAAACCCGCCGAGGAACGTCGAGGAGCTGGCGCTGGTCATGAAAGGCACGCCTTCACGTGTGGAAAAATATGGTACGCAAATTTTAAAGGTGCTTGGGGCTAAGAATGCGAATTAACTTTCATGGCGCGGCGCATACTGTGACGGGCAGCCAGCATTTATTGGAGATCAACGGCTCGAAATTACTTTTGGATTGCGGACTATATCAAGGTAAACGCGCGGACACGTATGAGCGTAATTTGAATTTTGCTTATGATGTACGAAGCGTTGATGCTGTAATCCTTTCTCACGCGCATATCGACCACGCGGGAAATTTGCCCAACCTCGTCAAACAGGGATACGAAGGGCTGATCTTCGCCACACATGCAACAGTGGATTTGGCGGGTTTGATGATAGCCGACTCAGCGCGGATTCAAGAGTCGGATGCGGAGTACGTAAACAAGAAGCGCGCGCAACGCGGCGAGGAACCGATCGAGCCATTGTACACAATAGAAGATGCCGAAGATGTGGCGGCCATGTTCAAGGGTGTGCATTATGGCGAGGCCTTTGAGCCGATCCCCGGGGTGGTGGCGCGTCTTTATGAAGCGGGACATATCCTCGGTTCGGCAGGTGTGTCGCTTGAGATCGAAGAGAAAGGTAAAAAGACCCGCCTGTGGTTCTCCGGCGACATTGGCAGATACAGAATGCCTTTATTGCGAGATCCAATTCTTCCCGATGCTGCCGATTACATGATCATGGAATCAACCTATGGTGATAAGTCACATAGCAATCCAGAGAATGCTTTTATCGAGTTTCGTGATGTGGTAAAGCGGACGATTGAGCGCGGCGGGAAAGTGATCGTGCCTGCTTTTGCTGTGGGGCGCACGCAGGAATTGGTTTATAACTTAAATGAGATGATGCAGGATCATGATGTGCCGCGTGTGCCGGTGTATGTGGATAGTCCGCTGGCTGTGAATGCCACACAGGTGTTCAGGAATCACACTGAATGTTTTGATGAGGAGACTCGTCAATTTGTTTTGGAAGCGCGTCACCCCGCGCTGGATTTCAAGATGCTGACTTATGTAAAGTCGGTGGATGAATCGAAGGCCTTGAATGAACGCAAAGAACCGATGATCATTATCTCCGCTTCAGGCATGGCGGAAACAGGGCGCATCGTTCATCACATCCGCAATAATATCGGGGACCCGAAAAACACGATCTGCATCGTTTCATGGCAGGCACCTAATACGATGGGGCGCAGACTGGCAGACCGCGAACCGCAGGTCAATATCTTTGGCGAAGTATACAAACGCAAATGTGACGTTGCCACCATCGGCGGTCTTTCCGGTCACGCGGGGCAGGATTTGCTCATGAAATATGCCTTGGGCGTGAAAGATTCAATGAAGCAGCTCTTCCTGGTTCATGGCGAAGAAAAGCAAGCTATGATGCTGAAGGGACTTTTGAAAGGTCAAAATTTGGATCAGGTACATTATCCTGAACAGCACGAGAGTGTGGAATTGTAGAAAAATTTTTCGGTTATAATTTTGCCCGCTTCACAAAATGGGGAGGTGCCAGAGTGGTTGAATGGGACAGTCTCGAAAACTGTTGTAGGCTCCGGTCTACCGAGGGTTCGAATCCCTCCCTCCCCGCTGAAAGCCTGACCAAAATGGTCAGGCTTTTTATTTCCACCGAGCGCCCCCATTGAGGGGATGGTATCCCGCAAGGGGACGATGTTCGAATCCCTCCCTCTCCGCAGTGTAGACCCTAAAGGTTTTTAAAACCTTTAGGGTCAATAAATTAATAACTTCCGCCATTGCGAGGAGGGTGAACTTCCCGACGAAGCAATCTCCCTCACAAAAAGGAGATTGCTTCGCCCTATCGGGCTCGCAATGACGAGGTTGCGGGAAGTTATATTTTTACGAACTCTTAGGGTCTTTTATTATTGGAAAGTGCTACAATATTTTTAACGATTATCCATCCCCGGATATTGAAATGGAACTCCGTTCAGTTTCTTCGACAACTCAGGATCAACAAAGAAAAGCACTCCTCCTGTTTCTGGTGGTGGTGGGTTACGTTGTCACTTTCATCACCGCTGCTCGAAGTGGATTCAAATTTACTGCGCCCCAAATTGCGGTTGGCGTCCTGCTTGGAGCAGGGTATCTCATACTTGCATTGTTTGATGCCGAACTTCTCCGCCGCTTCCCCGAACACACGCGAAATCCGATCTACTTTTCCACTCAATGCTTATTTGTCTTTGGCATGGGAATAACCCTTGGCCCCGGCGGTAACTGGCTGATCGGTCTGCCAATGGTGGGAGTGGCTGTTGAGCGCCTTTCGCCGCGCGGACGGTGGCCGGTCTACATCGGCATATTGGCCGCGATTGTCCTTCCGATATTGTATTACTCCACCTGGGAAATCGCCCTGATGAACGCGCTGATCGACTCAACTGCAATCATCTTCGTGGTTATCATCACACAGATGCAGATGAACGAACAGCGCGCCCGCGAAAAAGCAGAACGCCTCACACGCGACCTCGAAGCGGCCAACCGCCAACTGGCCGAATACGCCTCACAGGCTGAGGAACTCGCCGCCACGCAGGAACGCAACCGCCTCGCGCGCGAAATCCACGATAACATCGGCCACTACCTGACCATTGTCAACGTGCAGATCGAAGCCGCGAAAGTAACCCTGGATTCCGACCCGAAGCGCGCTTTGGATTCATTAAACAAAGCGCAGGAACTCGCCCGAAAGGGGCTTGCCAGTGTGCGTGAATCTGTTGCCGCCTTGCGCGTGTCGCCAGTGGAAAATCGTTCGCTGGAAGAGGCCATCTCTGCGCTGGCTGATGAAACGCAAACGACCGGCATCGCTGTGAAATTCGACGTTCTTGGCGAGCCGCGCGTTGTGGATGAAAAAATCACGCTGGCTTTGTATCGCGCCGCGCAGGAGGGATTGACCAACGTCTGCAAACATGCCCATGCTTCGCGAGTGGATGTCCAATTGGATTTTTCACGCGCTGACAAAACCCGCCTCTCAATTCGTGACGATGGGGTTGGTGCGGCGGATACGAGCAGTGGATTCGGCCTGATCGGAATCCGCGAGCGCGCCCATTTGCTGGGCGGTGAATGCAAAATCGAGACTCAAGTTGGCAAAGGATTTCGACTTGAAATCAGTATTCCCGTTGTAGAGACGCAATAATGAAATCCGAAAAGCAAACCACGGAGACGCAGAGTCGCGGAGAAAATACTTCTCTGCGTCTCCATTTCTCTGTGATTCAATTGTGGGGGACATCATGACAATTCGCGTTCTTCTCGTTGACGATCAAGCCCTCTTCCGTGAGGGATTGGAAACGCTGTTATCTGTTCATAAAGATATTGAAGTAATCGGTCAGGCTGGCAATGGACAGGAGGCGATTGATCTTGCGCTGAACCTTCACCCTGATGTGATTCTGATGGACATGCAAATGCCTGTGTTAAATGGAGTCGGGGCAACGCGGCGGGTGAAGAAGTCCCTGCCTGATTGCCGCGTCATCGCGCTGACCACATTCGATGACAAGGAAACCGTCTTCGAAGCATTGCGCGCAGGGGCGGTTGGTTATTTGCTCAAAGATGTCGGCTCTGCTCAATTGGCAGAATCCATTCGCAGGACGGCAAGAGGCGAGTCGATTCTCGATCCTTCGGTGGCGGCGAAGGTGGTGGCAGAATTCAGCCGCGTATCCTCTCTCGAAACAGCGACCAGTTCCGAGGTCCCGATTGAACCGCTTTCAGAGCGTGAGATCGAAGTCCTGCGGTTGGTCACTGTCGGGTTGTCGAACCGGGAAATTGCGGAGAAATTAATCATCAGCCGCGGGACGGCCAAGTCGCACATCCATAACTTGTGCGGCAAGCTGGGCGCGCACAACCGCACCGAGGCGGCGATGCGGGCGAGGGAGTTGGGGTTGGTGTGATGTTCAGTCACTGCTGATCGAGTTGACTGTCACTTCAAAAGTGGCAGTCAATTTTTTTAAACCCCAAAATCTACCATTTGGCAGATGCGGTAAACCCGGTTGATTGATTACATTAGGGGCGTAAGTACACAAATCATTTTCAGACAAAAGGAGAAAAAAATGGAACTTTGGCTCGCACTCTACTGGGGTAGCCCGATCGGTCTCGGCGTGTTTTTCATGGGACTGGGTTTGCTGTTCATGGGTATTGCTCAAAACCGCAACAAGTAGCCTGCTTCATATCTCCGTCTCGGTGGTTTCGCTGCCGAGACGGAGACTGGCGCGATTGACTCTGAATTTTTTTTGTACAAATGAAATTATTTTCAAACTTGATAAAGGAGAAACGAAATGAATAAATCCAATCTCGTGTGGGGGATCATTTGCCTCGTCATTGCCGCTGCGCTGGCGGTAGCAAATATCACTCTGCCACCCGAAGACCTGATGTTCCAAATTGGCGACAAAGACATGCCATGGGTGCCGCCGGTTGTTCTGGCAATTTTCGGCATTATATTACTTTCAAGTTTAAATCAAGGAGAAGAAAAAATGAAAGAAGAATCGAAAGTCCAAACCAATATTGATCCTCAAAAGGCCATGCTGAACAAGAACATGGAAACAGCCGCCTGGGGCTGCTTCCTCATCATGCTCGGCGGATTCATGTTCGTGCCGGATAGCGTTGTCGAAGGCGGGTGGTGGTCCATCGGCGTGGGCCTGATCATGCTGGGGTTGAACGTGGCGCGTTATTTCAACAAAATCCGCATGAGCGGCTTCACCACATTCCTCGGCATTATCTCGGTCATCGGCGGCGCGCTTGAACTGGCTGGCATGAAAGGCATTGACGGCGCAGTCTTCATCATTGTGCTGGGCGGCTATCTGATCCTCAAGCCGTATTTCGATAAGAAACAATTGTTTGGCAAGGCCGAGCAAAGTTAAACAAAAAAACAAGCGTCAAATTCCTCCGAAGTCTTATTCCGGCTTTGGAGGATTATTTTTAAGTGGTAAGATTCGCTCAATGAAACTAAACCTCGCCCTCGCACAGATCAACACAAAGCTTGGTGATGTGGAAGCGAACCTGGCCAAACATCTTGATTACATCAAACAGGCCAAAGAACAAAAATCGGATTTGCTGGTATTCCCCGAATTGTCATTGACTGGATATGTCTTGCAGGATTTAGTGGCCTCGGTCGCGCATAAGCCGACGGATGATGACCCTGTCTTCAAGCATTTGCTTAAGGAGAGTCATAACCTTGACCTCGTAGTTGGATTCGTAGACGAGGACTCCCGTCACCGCTTCTACATTGCCTCTGCCTATCTCTCCGGCGGGAAAGTCATGCATGTTCATCATAAAATCTATTTGCCCACCTACGGCCTTTTTGACGAAGGCCGTTTCTTTGCATGGGGTGATTCGATCCGCGCCTTCGATACCCGCTTTGGG
>JACRBH010000031.1 GCA_016234535.1 Chloroflexota bacterium | reverse complement strand
TTTATACGATAGTACGCCAGAATATAATCGTTTATGGGCTCAACCGATTAATTGGTCATGGACTCGTCGCGACCTCCATAATTGGGTTGAGAAAAAATTATCCTGACTATGTTAAATTACTTTTCAAACGCACCACTAGGGGCTGACAAGAAGGAAAATCGCTGGAAATTCAAGTCCTCTATTGACGCTTTGATAGAACTAGACTGTAGGAATGAAATTTTTTTGGACAGGCTTGTAGATTTATCAACGGACGTCAAAGCAGATTCTTGGCTTCGGTTGCAGTCCTTCTCCGCAATGCTTGAATTTGAAAATATAAATGAAACACAAGCAGAAAAACTAGTGATATCTTCACAATCCGATGGCAATCAGTCTCGTAAGGTTTGCTCCGCTTGCGTACTTTCAAGTTTTGAAAGAACAGAGAACCTTGGCGTAGACTTTTTAGTTCACTCGCTTATAGGTAAGTGGTCAATTGTGCTTGGATTTAGCGGTATAAGTGAAATATTTATAAAAAACAAAAGACTGGCTCTCAATACAAAATTTCTCAAAATGCTGCTTGATATGCCAAACAAAGAACTAGGAACAAGCCAATGTCTGACAATAATAAAAATGCTCAAAAAGGCAGAACAATGAAAATCTCTCCTGAACAAGATGAACTAAACAGGAAATCCGAACTTCTCCTGGATTTGGAAAACAAATTATCGGAAACAGAATTGGGGTTTATTTCTTTGCAATCAGAATTGCTTACCTTTCAACGAAGATATACTGAATTTGTTGTTCGCCGTATGTACGAGCTTGATAGCATCGAACTAGTAATAGCCAAACATTTGGTCACAACCGATCCAACCAACCCTGAATATCGGCAACAGATTAACAAATTCAATGAACAAATTTCAGAAGCGGAAAAATCATTTGCAAACGAGAAAGAAATATCTTCTAAAAATGATTTCAAGCCATCCGATTCGCTCAAAGCCCTTTACCGTGATATTGCCAAAAAAGTCCATCCTGATTTGGTCATTGATGAAGAAGAGCGTAAGCGACGTACAGAAATCATGGCAAAGCTGAATGAAGCATATCAGAATGGTGACGAACAAAAACTAGAACAAATATTGAACGAGTGGCAATATGATCCGGAAAATGTCCAAGGGGAGGATATTGGCTCCCAGATCGTAAAGATAATTCGGAAAATCGCACAAGTTCAAAGGCGAATCGCCACTATCGAGGAAGAAACGGAGATTTTGGAGAAAGCCGAAATTTACAATTTGATGAAAAAAACAGAAGAAAGCTCAAAAGACGGAGTAGATTTGCTGATTCAAATGTCGGGATATTTGGATGTTCAAATTCATGAACGCAAAACATATCTGGATTTCTTGCGGAATGGTGGGAAAGGATAGATAAAAAGAAATCGCTCTAAGCTTGTTTAAAGCATTATCTCTTTTTGTAATTCACATTATTCTTTTTTTAATTTTCCAAAGAGTTGGTTAACAAGTTCCTTGTAATCTTCATAATAAGGCAAGTCGCTGAGCTGGCTTATCTTCATGGTTTTTGCATTTGTCAAATCCTTTAAATTATCAACACAATATTGCTGAGGCTTGATCCTGTAAATCTCATCAAGTGAACCCATCAAATCTACTATTGAAAAAAACTTCATTTTGCTTGGTTTCCCCATATGATCAGCCTCGTCTCGAATAATATATGCTTGTGCAAATTGTATGTGGCTTCCTTTATTACTGCAATAGCCTATAATACTTTTCTTGCTTTCCACAGACATAGATGGCCCAAATATAACCCCATGAATGCACTCTAAGGAAAAATCAAAAAGGTATTTGAAGTCATCTCTGTGAGAATGATCTGCTTTTGGTTTGTATTTTGGGTAATCTGTAAGCGGCCTAACCAGACGATATTCTTGTTCATCTTGCCATCTAGCAGTTTTTTTGAAGAAAATCTCATTTTGAATTACTTCTAATGGAATTGTTGCTTTGAATTTACTTGCAAGCTCTTCAATATTTAGGGCTTGATTCTCAACGTACTGAACCTCTCTAAAAATATTCTGTTTGTCATCTTTGGATTTCATGCACTGATGCAAATAAAAATCTGGCATAAATACTAAAACAAAACCTTTATGTCCATTTGCATACCGACTCCACATATCAAAAGAAAGTGGCTGAGTTGTTAGCGATAAGATACCATATGCATTAATTAGTGATTCGATAACTTGTATTCGATAGAAAAGGTCTATGCTTGGCAAAAAAAATCCGTTTAGGTCATAGCCTTGATGAGCAACTTTGCTGTCGACAAATTGAAGAGCTGGATTAAACTCTAAAGGATCGTTCATGCCCCAGGGTTGAGTAAACCGAATTTTATGATCTCTAAATATTCCCTTAATGACATTAGGATCATCGCTACAGTATTTGAAATACAATATGTCCTCGTTCATATTTGTAATTATAAATCATCATGGCACATCGCGATAAATGAAGGTTTTCACCCTGGGCAATGCCTAATCAATTGAACAATATAGCGCCAAAGAGCGATATGTTCCTCCTTTCGAAAGAGTAAAATATGGCAACCCTAATTGGGTAAATCCGTAGTTATGTATTGTGCGTAATTCGGCGCACAAAGGAGAAAAAATGTCAGTATTAGCTCTTGTGGGTTATGTAGTGCTTGGAATTCTGATTCTCATCATGCTATCCGGGATACGGTTCATCCCTAATAACCGAATCGGCATCATCGAGAAGCGATTCAGCGGTAAAGGCTCTGTAAAATCAGGCTTTATCGCAATAAACGGCGAAGCTGGTTACCAGCCGCGTATCCTGCGCGGTGGTCTACACTACCTAATGCCGATTCAGTATGTTGTCCATACCATGCCTTTGGTGACCATTTCACAGGGCAAGATCGGATACATCTTTGCGCGCGACGGCAAGCAACTGGACCCCGCCCAGGTTTTGGCGTCCAATGCCAGTGTGACCGATTTTCAGGATGTGGAAGGTTTTCTAAAGAACGGCGGACAGCGCGGCCCGCAGCGGCGTATTTTGCGTGAAGGTACGTATGCGTTCAACCTTGTGCAATTCATTGTGATCACCGAGGAGCGCATTTACACGCTGGCGCTCAGCAAGGAGGAAGGCGATACGATTCGCGGTATGGCGGAAGTGATCGCACAGCGCGGCGGTTTCCGTCCCGTGGTCATCAAGGATACGGATGACACGATTGGCGTGGTTACCGTACATGACGGCCCGTCCCTTGGGCAGGGCGAGATCATTGCGCCTGTCGTCGGTGATGAGCCTGCTCAGGCAGACACCTATCATAATAAATTTCAGGACGCCGATAACTTCCTGCGCGCCGGCGGCCTGCGCGGACGTCAATTGCAGGTGCTTGTGGAAGGTACTTACTATGTCAACCGTTTGTTCGCAACTGTGGAGACGATCCAGAAGACGATTATCGAAGTTGGTAATGTAGGTGTTGTCGTTTCCTACACAGGCGAGCTCGGCGCGGATCTTTCAGGCCTGGAATATCGTCACGGTGAACTGGTCTCGAAAGGCAACCGTGGTGTGTGGAGTGAACCTCTTTTGCCAGGCAAATACGCGTTCAATACCTACGCGGGCAAGGTGATCTCCGTTCCGACAACGAACATTATTCTTAAGTGGATCCGCACCGAGACAGGCGCGCACCGCTACGATGAAAATCTAACCGAAGTCTCGCTCATCACAAAGGATGCGTTCGAGCCGTCCCTGCCGCTTTCGGTGGTGGTTCACATTGACTATCAAAAGGCCCCGCTCGTCATCCAACGGTTTGGCGATATCAAAAAACTGGTGGAGCAGACCCTCGACCCGATGGTCTCCGCCTACTTCAAAAATGTCGGTCAGACGCGCACCCTTATTCAACTCTTGCAGGATCGCAGCGCCATTCAGCAACAGGCCAGCAAGGAGATGCAGGAAAAATTTAAGCACTACAATCTTGAACTTGAGGAAGTGCTGATCGGTACGCCTTCCTCGCCCGAGAATGATACACAGATCGAGACGATCCTGAATCAGCTTCGCTCACGTCAGGTGGCTGAAGAGCAGGTCGAAACCTACTCGCAGCAGGAAAAGGCCGCGGTCAAGGAACGTGAACTAAAGGAAGCTCAATCACGCGCGCAAATGCAAACGAGACTGACCGAAGCCGAATTGAACATCAACATCCAAACGGATCAGGGTAAAGCAGAATATCAACGCTCGCTGCAACAGGCGCAGCAGATCCGCGCGCTGGCGGAGGCCGAAGCTGAAAAGATCGCCCGCATCGGTATCGCGCAGGCTCTGGCCACCGAGGAACAAGTCCGCGCTTATGGCGGCCCGCAATTCCAGGTGACGCAGCAAGTGCTCAACCGCTTCTCAGAAGCCATTCAGTCATCAGGTGTTGATGTTGTCCCGCGTGTTGTCGTTGGCGGCAACAACAGCGAAGGCGGAAGCACGACCAGCAATGTGATGGAAGGCCTGCTGACGATGTTATTGTCAGACCGTTTTAGCGCCATGGCGAATGAAGCCTCAAAGACGCCGCGTTCCCCGGAAGCTGACGCTTTGCGGGAGCAGATACGAAAAGATATGGAAAAGAAGAAGTAATAGAAAACAAACTCACCCCCGAAATTAATCTTTCGAGGGTGAGTTTGTTTTTAAGAGCAAATGGGAGCAGAAAACGCTGATTTTGCTTTTGATCAGCGAAAATCAGCGTTCATCTGCGTCCAATATTAAATAGGAGGGGTAATTATGCTTTTTGTTTTGAAAGAGGGAAACTACATCTTCGCCAGCAGTTCCTTTTTCTTGGCCTTGAATTCTTCATCGGTCACAATGCCCTGCTTGCGCAATTCATCCAACTCGGCGATCATCGCAGGGATGCTTTCAGCGCGTTTCGCGTGAGTGCCTGTCCCTTCATAGCCGAGTTTTTCCTTGGCATTCAGCATCGCCGTCTTGAATTTGACCGGGTCGCCGATCCGCTTGAACAGGTTGACTCCGATCTCGCTGGCGGTCAATATCTCGATGTCGCCGTAATCGAACAGTCTGCCGAAGAAGGTCTGCGTCATCTTTACATCGTTGACCTTTTCCAGCGAAGAGTCAACCACATTCTTGTTGATCACGCCTGAGATTTGGATCACGCGGCGGTTTGTGACAATGTATTGATGACTATTCCAGGTCAGAATATCCATCACCATAATGGTAAGCGGCACCAGCGCAAGCAGGAAACCAAATGCCGCCACAGGGTTGGTTAGCGTCAGCGTGATGAAGGATGCGATCACGATCAGCGTCACAACGATTTCCGCAACGATGGAACTGAAGAGCACAAATCCATGCTGGCGTGTGACCAGAATGATACGTTCATTTTCACCCAGCATGTTTTCGATGTAATTCTTTGCCATGGTTTTCTCCTTGAAAAATCAAGATGCCAACATTGTACTCTTAAACAAAAAGTGACAGTCTCTTCAAAAGAGACTGTCACTTCAGTTCACTTCACCAAATTCCTCAGCACCGTATGCAGGATGCCGCCGTTGCGATAGTAGTTCACTTCAACGGTGGTGTTCAACAACACCGTGGCTTTGAACTCAACGACTCTTCCATTGGATTTCTTCGCCTTGACCGTGATCTCACTCTGAGGCTTGATCTCGTCATTCAGACCTTCGATGGTAAAGACTTCGCTTCCATCCAGACCGAGGGACTCGGCGTTTTGTCCCTGAGTGAATCTCAGGGGCAGCACGCCCATGCCCACCAAATTCGAGCGGTGAATGCGCTCGAATGACTCAGCGATGACAGCCTTCACACCTTGCAGCATCGGGCCTTTCGCTGCCCAGTCACGGCTGGAGCCAGTGCCATATTCTTTTCCAGCCAACACAATGGATGCAACACCCGCTTCCTTGTATTTCATCGCCGCATCGAAGATGGACATTTCTGCGCCCTCTGGTTGATGCTTCGTTAAATTTCCTTCCTTCGGCGCGACCATCACATTCTTCAAGCGGATATTCGCAAACGTTCCGCGCGCCATCACAAGGTCATTACCGCGGCGTGTGCCGTATTGATTGAAGTCCTTCGGCTGAACTCCGCGTTCCTGTAGGAACTTGCCTGCCGGGGAATCCGCGGCGATGTTGCCTGCCGGGGAAATATGATCGGTAGTGATCGAGTCGCCGAATACTCCAAGCACACGCGCATCCTTGATCGCTTGAATGGACGGGGTATCCAATGTCAAAGTTTGGAAATAGGGCGGGTGATGAATATAAGTTGAGTTATCGTTCCACTCGAACAGGTCGCCTTCTTTGACGTTGATCTCTTTCCACATATCGGAACCGGAGAACACATCCGCATATTTGGATTTGAACATCTCGGCCTTGACATTCGACTCAATCGCTTCGCTGACTTCCTGTTGGCTGGGCCATAGATCTTTGAGATATACAGGCTGATTGTTTTTGTCTGTGCCAAGCGGCTCATTGACTAAGTCAATGTCCACTGTGCCGGCGAGCGCATACGCCACGACCAGCGGAGGAGATGCAAGGTAATTTGCTTTGACTAACGGATGCACGCGGCCTTCAAAGTTGCGATTGCCAGAGATCACCGCCGCCGCAACCAGGTCACCGCCTGTGACAGCCTTCGCAACTTCACCCGGCAATGGACCGGAGTTACCGATGCAGGTGGTACATCCATAAGCAATGACGTTGAACCCAAGTTTGGAAAGAGGCTCGATCAAGCCTGCGCTCTTGAGATATTCAGTCACGACCAATGAACCGGGCGCGAGGGATGTCTTCACATAAGGCTTGACGTTCAAGCCTTTTTCGACAGCCTTCTTTGCGACAAGTCCAGCCGCGATCAATACAGATGGATTGGATGTGTTGGTACAGGATGTAATGGCCGCAATCACAACCGCGCCATGCTTCATGATTTGTGAACCGCCGTTCGTGCCGAAGGTGGCTTCACGATTTAAGGCATCACCGGAAAGTTCATAGCCGCGATCTTTTACAGGCGTGGTCAATGCATTTCGTAATGTATCCTGCAGATCGGTCAGAGCGACGCGGTCTTGTGGTCGCTTGGGTCCCGCCAGTGACGGGACAACACTTCCGAGGTCAAGTTCAAGGGTGTCGGTAAATTCTGGCTCGGGAGAATTTGTGTCGCGGAATAATCCCTGCGCGCGCATGTATGCTTCGGTGCGATCAATCACTTCGTCTGGCCGACCAGTTAGACGCATGTAGCGAAGCGTCTCTTCGTCGACGGGGAAGTAGCCCATGGTGGCGCCATATTCAGGAGCCATGTTCGCAATCGTGGCGCGATCCGTCAATGACATATTGTTGAGGCCTTCGCCGAAGAATTCGACGAATTTATCAACGACGCCTTTCTTGCGCAGCATCTGCGTGACGGTGAGCACGAGATCGGTGGCGGTGACGCCTTCATTGAGTTTGCCGTAAAGTTTGAAACCGATGACATCGGGGAGGAGCATATCCATTGGTTGACCGAGCATGACAGCTTCGGCTTCGATGCCGCCCACGCCCCAGCCGACAACGCCGAGGCCATTGATCATGGTGGTGTGCGAGTCAGTGCCGACGACGGTGTCGGGGAATAAAAGGGACTGCGAAGTCTCCGACTCCACCTTGGTCATCACGACTTGAGCGAGATTTTCAAGATTGACCTGATGCACAATGCCGGTCATTGGAGGCACAACACGGAAATTAGTGAATGCCTTCTGCCCCCATTTCAAAAATTCATAGCGCTCGCGGTTGCGTGCGAACTCGACTTCGGTGTTGCGATTGAGCGCATCGGCTGTGGCGAAGAAATCAACCTGCACCGAGTGGTCGATGACCAAATCAACCGGCACCAGTGGATTGATCTTCTTAGGGTCGCCGCCCAAACGCGCAACAGCAGAACGCATCGAGGCGAGGTCAACAACTGCGGGCACGCCGGTGAAGTCCTGCATGACAACGCGGCCGGGTAAAAATGGGATGCCGGGGCGCGCGCCTTTGGGCGTCCATGCGGCAATGTTCTTCACATCGGCTTGCGTGATCTCGTTGTCATTGCATTGACGAAGAGCGGCCTCGAGTACGATGCGGATCGAGAAAGGCAGTTTGCTCAACTTGACGAGGCCGGCCTTCTCCAGCGCATTGAGGCGGAAGAAAACATATTCCTTATTCCCCACTTTCAATACATCACGGGACTTAAATAGATCGTTCATGGTTCACTCCTTTGGTATTCGTTTCAATATTTTCACCACAACTTTTTGAAGAACCCAAAGGAGCGCCTTTGATATCCTTGTTTCTATAGCGGTGGGATTTATTAACCATGTCGTTGCGAGGGCGATGTTTTTCGCCCGAAGCAACCCCTTGTAAGAATGGAGATTGCTTCGTCCCGATAAGAGCATTCGGGATGGTATCGGGAAGAGCAAGAACCCTCCTCGCAACGACATACACCTACAACTTCATTTCCTTCATAAGAGACGCAGTCAAATTCATCTTTTCAACTTCATTCAAAAATGACGCCTGCGCCGCGCGTAAAACACTTTGCTGCAACGCGTCCGATGAAATTTTCAAATCTTCACATACGTGTTGATATTCATGCGTTAACGTAATGCGCGAAACGCTTGGGTCATCAGTGTTGACCGTTACATTCAAACCAGCCGACAACATGCGCGGGAGCGGATGCTCTGTCAGGGCCTTCACCACGCCGGATTGATAATTGCTTGTCACGCATACTTCAAACGCTGCGCCGCGTTCCCTTGCCAGCGCAACAATGTTTTCATCTTCCATCACGCGCACCCCGTGACCGATTCTCTCAGCATTGAGATTCTCGATGGCGTCACGCACGTTCTCAGCGGGACCCCATTCACCGGCGTGGATGGTCAAATGCAGGCCCGCTTGTTTTGCTTCCCTAAGAATTCCATGAAATGGATCAGATTTAAACTCCGCTTCATTACCGGCCAGGTCCATGCCAATAAGCCCATCTTTGATTCGTTCCGCCGCCAGCCACGCCACCTGTTCTGCAAGTTCGGGGCTTTCGTGGCGGTTGACCGAAGCGATCAACCCCACTTTGATCTTATACTTTTTCGCGGCTTCCTGCGCGCTGGTAAGGACCCAATCCATCACATCATGCAGGGGGAATCCCTCTGCGCGGCTGAGGGCCACGGGCGTAAAACGCAGCTCGAGGTAGCGAATGTTATCCTTCGCCGCATCCTCCACCGCTTCATGCGTGACGCGATTGATCACATCGGGAGATTTATAAAAGAGCCGCAGGGTTTTGAATTTCTCGAGGAAGTTGGTGAAGGTCATCGGGTCCTGATCCTGAACCTGCACCAGGCCGCTTAAATTAAACGTGCTGGCGGGAACGGTCACACCATGCTGGCGCGCAATATCCAGCATGGTCGTCAGGCGCAATGACCCTTCAAGATGGCGATGCAGTTCCACCTTCGGAAGAGAGAAATATTGATTTAAGGGGGCGGTGTCGTTAGGTAACAATCAGCCTCTAAAGGTTTTCTTCCGTCACACCTACGTGATTTGCCTGGCAAATCACGTGCGGCGCAAGTGTTGCGAGGAGGGTGTTCTTACCGACGAAGCAATCTCTTGTCGCGTATGAGATTGCTTCGGGCAGGAACACACCCGCCCTCCCACTCGCTCCGCTTCGGGGACTATGTGGCGGGCGGTGCCAGGGAGAGCGCCCTCGCAATGACGTTATTTATATTTAGTGGCGCTTTCTTTTTTTCTTATTGCCGGCAATGTTCACCGATGTTTCGGCTGGCGCTGCAACTTCACTTTCAGAAGTCTCGATCGCATTGATTTCCACGCGCCGTGGCCGCGCCGCAAACGCGCGCCCGATCACCAGGCCGCGCACATCCTCAAGTAACTGCTGGAACATCTCGGACGCGCGGCCTTTGTATTGTACCAGCGGGTCACGTTGGGCGTAAGCCTCGAGGCCGATGGACACGCGCAGGGCTTCGACCTTCGTCAAATATTCGACCCATAACTCGCTGAAGGCACTTAGCAGCAAATGGCGGTGGACTTCATTGAGGACATATTTACCAATGGATTCGATTAAGAGCGCGCGGTCTGACTCACTGATAGTTGATACTGTCTCGTTGAGCCGACTCTCCCCGAAAGCGATTCGCGCGGCGGGGCCGAAGTCCGCAAGTTTGGCGGCGTTTTGACTCAAGCGGGCGAATTCACTCTGCCCCCAGGTGGTGCGCAGAGTCTCTTCAGCAGACTCGAGATGCGACATCACTTCTTCATCTATATCCGCTGCTTCGCGTCCATCCAGCAATTGCGCGGCGAGGAAAATGTAACTAAAACGCATGTAGATCTGCTTGACCTGTTTGTGTGTTCGCTGGTCGAACGATGCGCGCGCGCCCTGGGCCAGAGTCAATAACAAACGCAGTTTCGACGCATCTGTGTCTATTGTTTCATGCTGGAGCAGAACATCCATATCGCGTTCGATCTGCGCATTGAGCCGTTCCCGTTTACGGACCAGTCCCTCGCGCGCAGTCTTTACTATGACTTCATCCAGCTCATCCCAATCCGCAGGCAGCGGATTGGGCCACGGAAGTTGTTCGCCCACGCGGTTTTGCACAGCGCCGATCAAACGGGTTGCATTGAGCAAAGTCATTTGCTGTGAGACCAGTTCCTGAACATCATCCTTTGCGCTCTCGGGGTCATCTGCCAGCGCGCGGTTGATCTCGTTATTAAATCGCAGCTGCAAATGCATCAGCGAGTTGACTTCTTCCAATATCTTCTGCGGACGAGGCATTTCCTCCATATCACGCAGACCCTGGAAATACGCGTCGAGGGCATCTTCACGTTCGGCAGTCTGCGCTTCAAAGGATTCGCGAGTCTTCGTTACAAGCGATTCGATTGCGCGCATGGTGTGAGTCTCTTCGGCTTCGATGGCGCGGGAGATAACTTGTAATATGCTCCGGGCGGCGTCCCCGCCGCCGGGGACGCCGCCTTGAGCTATCTCGTCCAATATCAATCTGAATCCATAAGACGGGAATATTCCAGCCGCTGCATCAAACGGAGGCTGCACCTGCTCCAGCCACGCGATCAATTTCCACGGACCTTCCTCGTCGGTGAGACCAAGGTCCACGCGCTTGGTGACTTCGTTTTGCAACATCTCGGCCACATCTTCGCTCAGGTCTTCCTTGACGAAAATACGGTCACGCTGACCATAGATCTGCGAGCGCTGTTTGTTCAGCACATCGTCATATTCAAGCAAATGTTTGCGGACGTCAAAGTTCGCGCCTTCCACGCGGGTCTGCGAACTTTCGATGATGTTGCTTACCACGCGCACTTCCAACGGAAGCGAGTCGTCCACTTTGAGGCGTTCCATCAACCCACTGACCTGCTCGCCGCCGAAGAGGCGCATGAGATCATCTTGCAGGGAGAGATAGAAGCGGGAAGAACCGGGGTCACCCTGACGGGCGGCGCGTCCGCGTAACTGATTGTCGATACGACGCGCTTCGTGACGTTCCGAGCCGATGACGTGCAAGCCGCCCAACTCTTTGACCCTTTCCATATCCTCGAAATATTGCAGGAAGAGTTTTACCTCAGCCTCGTAAATGCCAAAGTTGACAGGATCAACTTTCAGCAAAGCCTGACGGCGCTCTTCGAGAGTCATGTCAAACGGGTCTTCGTATCCTGCTTTTCGAAGCACACGATTCGCAGCGGAGATAACTTCCTCAGCCACTTCACCGCCGAGCTTGATATCCACACCGCGCCCGGCCATGTTGGTGGCGATGGTCACCGCGCCAAACGCGCCCGCGCCCGCGATGATTTGCGACTCTTCGGTATGCTTGCGCGCGTTCAACACAAGATGCGATACCCCGCCCTGAATGATCGCTTTCAGGCGCGGGCCTGCGCTTTCAGGCAGAGACAGGAGTTCAAGCAAAGTCTTTAAGTTTGCGGGTTCTTCGGGGTTGATATTGGATACGCCAAACGGCTGGATGAATTTCCGCAGCGCATCCGGCGTGATCTTTTCAAGCGGTTCGTTGAACGGCGCGAGTTCAGGGATGAGGCGGCCATCCTCCTCCTTGTTGGTGGCTTTGATGAAAGCCTCCCGCACCAGAGTCACTTGCAGCAAGCGGCGAACAGGCTCGGCCTTGAGTCGACCGGAAAGTCTGTCGGATGATTCGACTGAGGTGGTGCCAACCAGCATCGGTTTGCCAAGCGCGTTGTAGCGGATGATCTCCGTCGCAATGGCGCGCAGTTTGGCTTCAACGGTGCGATAGATCACATCGGGGTAATCTTTTCTTTTGTAGAACAGCGGTGTCGTGTCACCCGCGCGCGCAAAATATGAATAGGCGTAGCCTTCATCATCTTTTGTCTTGACCTCGGTCAGTGCGGCGCCTTTGCCATAGGATTGATATTCCAAATTCGGCGGGACAGGCGCGACTTCAAGTTTATAGATCTTGTTGAATTCCTCGGCCTCGGTCAGCGCGGTGCCAGTCATGCCCGCCAGTTTTTGATACATGCGGAAATAATTTTGCAGTGTGATGGTGGCGTAGGTGACGTTCTCGGGCTCGACCTTCACGCCTTCCTTGGCTTCCACAGCCTGATGCAGGCCATCGCTCCAGCGGCGGCCGGGCATTTGCCGCCCTGTGAATTCATCCACGATGACAACTTTGCCACCCAACACAAGATATTCCTTGTTGCGGATAAAGAGGAACTGCGCGCGCAGGGCCTGTTCAAGATAACCAGTAAGGCGCGCCTGCTCTGGAGTTAAATCTTCGGGCCGGTCGGGATCGAGCAGGGTCGTACCCAAAATGGATTCAACGTGGCTGATACCGACTTCGGTCAAAGAAACGTTACGGTCTTTTTCGTTGACTTCATAATCTTCCGAGCGGAGCTGCTTCACCACCTGCGCCATCTTGCCGTACCACTCCAGGTCGCCGGAAGCAGGCCCGGAGATGATGAGCGGCGTACGCGCTTCATCGATCAGCACGTTGTCCACTTCATCCACGATGGCGTAATAATGTCCGCGCTGGACGCGTTGATCCAGCCGCATGGCCATGTTGTCGCGCAGGTAATCGAAACCGAATTCGGAGTTTGTTCCGTAGGTGACATCCGCGCTGTAGGCTTCGACACGATCCACTAAACGCAAATGATGCTGGTCTTCATGCGGTGACTCGCGTTCGAAATCCACCATGAAGGCTTTCTTGCCGTTCTCGGTGGCTGCGGCCATTTGCAGAACGCCGACCGAAACGCCAAGCGCGTTGAAAATGGGGGCCATCCAACGCGCATCACGCCGCGCCAGATAATCATTGACTGTAATTAAATGGACGCCGCGCCCGGTCAACGTGTTGAGGTAAACGGGCATGGTCGAAACGAGGGTCTTACCTTCGCCTGTGCGCATCTCCGCGATCTGACTGCGATGCAGTGCCGCGCCGCCGATGATCTGCACATCGTAATGGCGCAATCCGATTGTGCGCTTGGATGCCTCGCGCACTGCGGCAAACGCCTCGGGCATGATCTCATCCAGCGCATCCTGTTCGAACTTATGGAACTCGTCATCGCCCCCTTGCCCCCCAACTGGCGGGGGAGGTAAGCCCTCCAAAGCCCGCGCTATGCGTGCCTTGAATTCATCCGTCTTTGCGCGCAAAGCATCATCACTTAAAGCTTCATACTCCGCCTCAAGCGCGTTGACTTGTACAACGAGGTCGGCAAATTGATCAACTGTTTTCTTTGTGGGGTCGCCACTGAATAATTTTACAAAGTTTTTAAGCATAAAATCCCTTTCAAGGAGGGGATTATAGCATGGGAGGGAAAATGGAAAATTTGAATTGTGTTAATGTTTGGAGTGGCGTTTCCCCGCTACTACGCAGACCTGACAGGCTTTATTGTATGTATTATCAGTACTTCACGAAAGGATATTCGTAGTAGCGACTTTGGTCACTTTTTACCCGAACGATTGAAGTCGTTACTACGCTTTCGTGAACTATCGATTGTTCACGCTCACAGGAAAGTACAATCTGCCCACCCCCAAATCCATTCTCAAATCCTCACTGGTATTAAAAATATCCAGGCACGCTTCAACTTCCTCGTCAGACTGCCTGACGTTCGGACCACCCGGAAGTTGAAGCGCACCCTATCCCCTTTACCCCTGTGTAAATGGAATTCAGCGCAATATTCCATTTATTAGTGAATCCAT
>JACRBH010000266.1 GCA_016234535.1 Chloroflexota bacterium | reverse complement strand
CTCAGGGCATTTACCTGGACTCAAATACGTCTCTTTTTCAGACGCTGGAAACTGTCTCTGCTCAAGAGGCATCCATCCCCGTTGGGGGGAAGTGCGCCTCACTCGCCGCCCAGGTCGCGCATGTGACTTTTTACATTGAAGTCTTTGAACGTTATGCCATTTATCAGGATTCCTCTCCGGTGGATTGGGGCGAGATCTGGCGCACAGTGGAAAAGGTCACGCCTGAAGAATGGGATGTCCTCAAAGATAAGCTCAAGCAAACCTATCAACACATAAGTAAACTGTTCCATGAAAACAACATTTGGAATGAAGATACCATGGGCGGAGCGCTCTCCATAGTGGCGCATACGGCTTATCATCTTGGAGAGATTCGCCAGGCACTTTGTGTGTTGAAAAAATAACATGAAATGGATCATTATCATTCTCGTCACCTTGTCTGCCGCCTGGATGCTGGCCGACGGCCTGCGCGCGCTGACTATTGGCGATTACTTCACGCCATCAGGCGGTGAGTATGCGGGCCAGTTGGGCCCGTGGACCATCCTTGTGCAGGCGCTAGGCATCGAACCCCGCTCCACGTTTATGAAGATCGTTTTCGTTGTTTATGGAATTGCCGCACTGATTGCTGTTGCAGGTTTTGCAATAAATCAATCCTGGGGCCGCAACATACTCTTCGTAGTGGCAATTCTTGGCTTGTGGTATCTGCCGATCGGCACAGCGACGAATATCGCCGCCGTTATTTTGTTATTTCTCAACAGGAGGAATCATGCCGTCACGACCGCGTTATGAAATGCCAAACTTCTTTCGCGATGCCCTCAACGCTCGCGGATTAATGGATGCATATCTTGCCCGTCCGCCCTATCAACAGAATGACTATATCGGCTGGGTCACGCGCGCAAAACTGGAAACCACAAAGCAGAAGCGTCTCAATCAAATGCTCGATGAATTGGAGCGCGGGGGAGTTTATATGAGAATGAAGTGGAGCGGCAAATAGTCCAGATTTCAGAAGTCCTGGTTTATTTGTGGGAAAATAAGGACATGAATCAAAACGACATCATCCAAAAAACAGCCGAATATATAAAGCAGGAATTCGGCGATGACTCTTCAGGCCACGATTGGTGGCACATTTACCGCGTCTGGAAAAATGCGGCCGCCATTTGCGAGCTGGAAAAAGCAGACATGTTCATTGTGGAATTGGCCGCCCTGCTGCATGACCTTGACGATTGGAAGTTCAACGCGAGCGAAGATGAAACCCCGCATCGCGCCAAAGCCTGGATGGAAGAGTGCGGCATTGAACCTCGCATTATCAAGGAAGTCTGCGAGATCATCATGCACGTCTCTTACAAAGGCGCGCATGTGGAAAATAAGATGAAAAGCCTCGAGGGATTTATCGTACAGGATGCCGACCGCCTGGATGCGATTGGAGCCATCGGCATTGGGCGCGCATTCGCTTATGGGGGGTACAAGAACAGGCCGTTGTATGATCCTGATTCCCCGCCAAATTTACACAACAGTTTCGAACAATACAAGAACAGCAAAAGCGCCACCATCAATCACTTTTATGAAAAACTGCTTTTGTTGAAGGATATGATGAACACCGCTGCCGCAAAGCGGATCGCTGAACAGCGGCATGAGGTGATGCTGCAATTTCTCGATCAATTCATGTGCGAATGGGAAGGGAAGTAATTCCTGTTTCTATATTCCCGGCGTAAATTTCTGTTCCCATTCCGCAATGGCGGCGCGGATCAAGGATTTGATGTTTTCATCGGGGACGTCATCGATGGAATCATATTTTTGTATGCCGACATAAACTTCAACACCGCCGCGAAGCGATTCCTGCAAACGAATGCCGCTCTTTGCAAGCGGGGTATCCATCAAGCGCTTTTGCAGGACGGTATCAATCTGGCCGACAATGCTGAGCTCTGAGACATTCTTTTCGGGTTCGGGTTTTTTGGCGGGAGTCTGAAGCGGCACAGATACACCCACTTGAACAGGTACAGCCCTCTGCGGGGAAGCAGGCCCGGGCGGAGTCAGATTCGGCGCGGCGGAGTGCGAAGATGCCTGCGAAGTTTGTCCGCCTTCGAGGTAGGGGCGAAAAGCTGTGACCAGTTCGATCAAGCGCTTTCTCTTATCCGCAGGCATGGACGCAGTGACAGGTGCGCCATCCACTTCGAGCGTGAAGCGGCCGTTATCGTTTTTGAGGCGCAGCAGGCCGGGGTCATCCTGCATTTGTTTGGAGGAGTGGGATGCGGCGGAAATTTTCCGCTCGGCCTGCGCGATCTTTTCCTTTGCCTCATTGATGGCCGCCTCGGATTTCAATTCAGCGGAGTGAATTTTCTTCGAGGAGCGATTATTGGAATCGAAGAAGCCCATGATCCAGCCGATGACCATGCCGGCCAGTGCGCCAATGATGATGTAAAAAACAGGGGAGGGATTAAAACTGATTTCAGGCATTGTGTCACCTCAAGTGTTGACAATTAGGGCAGACATGCGTGCCGCGTTGACCAACTGTGAGTTTTTGTATCTTTGTGCCGCATACAGGGCACGGTTTTCCTTCGCGGCCATAGACTCGAAAATAGTTTTGAAATTCACCGCCGCGATAAGCCCAGTCAATGCTGGCGCCGTTGCGGCGGATGCCTTCCTTTAGCACGGAACGAATTGCCTTATGTAATGATGCGGCCTGTTCTTTTGTAACATTGTTCGATGATGTCAGCGGATGAAGTTTCGCGATGTGCAAACATTCATCAGTATAGATGTTGCCAAGACCGGCGATGAAGGATTGGTCAAGAAGCAAAGGTTTTAAATAACGTTTGCGCGCGTGCAAATTCTCAAAGAGCCATTGCGCGGTGAAGTCTTTTTCGAGAGGCTCCGGCCCGAGTTTGCCGAGGATATCTTCGGGTCGGTCTGTCAGCCATACACGGCCAAACTTGCGAGTATCGTTGAAGGCCAGATAGGTATGATTCGAAAGATATAGCAGAAGGCGGTCGTGCTTTTCTGGTTTTATTTTACCCCCTCTTATTATCAAATCTCCGCTCATGCGCAAATGTATCAGGAGATTGTAATCTTCGAGGTTGAGGATGAGATACTTTGCGCGCCGCGAGACATCCACAATTTTCTGTCCGGCGATCTGTTTCTTGAATTGGGCCGGAGAGGGGGTCGCCAGCGTGCGCGCCCAGCGTAAATCGGCGGAAAGGATGGTATTACCAACCAGTTCCGTTTTTAGCGCGCGGGCAAAGGTTTCAACTTCAGGGAGTTCGGGCATGGCAGCTTCATGTCTCTGCGAGCGGCTCTTCCGCGAAGCAGTCTCCAGCAAATATGGGGGAGATTGCTTCGGGACAAACACCCTCGCAACACTTGCACCGTACGCAAGTGCAGGTGTGACATACTATTCGTTGAACATCTCACCCACCGAGCGGCCTTCATGGGCGCGCTTGATGACTTCGCCCAGCAGCCCGGCGATTGATAGCACGGTGATGCGTCCTTCCAGAACCTTCCTTTTTTCCGGCGAGAGCGGCACGGAATCGGTTGTAATAATATGCTTGATTGGCAGGGATGCCAAACGTTCCGCGCCGTTGCGTGAAAGAATGGGATGGACGAATGCAAGATACACATCGCACGCCCCATTCTGCTTGACAACATGTACGGCCTGCGCGATGGAACCGCCCGTATCCACTTCATCGTCCACAATGATCACATCGCGGTCTTTGACATCGCCGATCAAGGTCAACGCTTCGGCATTCGCGTCGTTTCCGAGGCGGCGTTTTTCGATGAACGCAATGGGCATGTCCATGTCTGCGGCATAGTTGCGTCCCTTTTTGGCGAAGCCAAGATCAACCGAAACCACAACAGGGTCACGCATTTCCACGCGCAGAGTCTTATTGATGTGGTCAATCAGCAAGTGTGAAGCCGTCAGCACGTCACCGGGGATCGAGAAGAATCCCTGCACCTGCCCGGCGTGCGGATCGAGTGTCATATAACGGTCAGCGCCTGCGACCTCGATCATATCCGCGACCAAACGCGCGGTGATCGGCACACGCGGCTGGTCTTTTTTATCGGAACGGCCATAGCATAAATATGGAACGACCGCCGTGATTCGCGCGGCGGAATCCAAGCGCAGGGTTTGGATCATGATGAGCAATTCCATCAAATTGCGATGCACAGGCGATGATGTACTTTGGACCACATACACATCCTGGCCGCGCACACTGCCCTGCAATTTCACAAAAAGGTTTTCATTCGGAAACTCAACCACCTCGCGCTCGCTGACAGGAAGCTCAAGATAATCTGCGACATCCTGTCCAAGCTCGGGCGAGCCGGTGCCTACAAAAAGTTTTATCCCACCATACACTTTCAAATCGTGATGAACATGACGCATACCCTGCTACTCCTTCTTTCGAGACATCCATTCAGAGCGTAATACACTCATGATTAGAACGTCTTCATATTTTCCAAATTTATAAACCGCTTCGCGCAATCGTCCCTCCAGCACAAAGCCCGCCTTTTCATAGGATCGCACAGCGCGGATATTATCGGTATAGACCCGCAGAAATGCGCGGTTCAGGTTCAGGGTCTCGAAGCAGTGACGCGCGAGCAGGGTCATTACTTCGGCGCCATAG
>JACRBH010000261.1 GCA_016234535.1 Chloroflexota bacterium | reverse complement strand
TTGCACTCCAGTAAAGAAACTGGCAACACCCGCATTGGCATTATTGGTAAAGTAGCTTGCCACAATGGCAGGAAATTGCAAAATGGCACCCGCAAAGATCAGCGGGATCATACCGGAGAGATTGACCATCAGAGGGAGCGTACCCTTAACCGGCATGGACATGCGACTGCCCATACGGCGGCCTGGATACATCACAGGAACATTGCGGCGGCCCTGCTGCACATAAACGATGGCAAACACTGTCAGAACGATGATCACAATGGTAAAGATGAGCATGAATAAGGCAGTGTCTCTATCCGACAAAAGAGATACTAAATTTTTAGGCATTTGCGAGACGATACCCGCAAAAATGATCAAGGAAAGACCCTGTCCACGAATGCCGTATTCTGAAATCAACTCACCCAGCCAAATGGCGAACATCGTTCCGGCTGTCATTGCCAGAAGAACTGTCAATGAGTTGAGCCATAAGTCGGCTGAAAATCCGAACGGAAGTATAGCCTGCCCAACTGAAGAGTTTATTGATAACGAATTAAATATGTTGATCTGACCGATCGCGGAAAGTGCAGCCATTGGAACAGCAAGATAATATGTCCACTTTTCCTGCCAACGACGAGCTTCTCGCGGATCCTCTTCCATCTTGCGCTGTAACGCTGGGATAATCGGGATCAACAATTGTAAAATGATCTGCGCTGTAATGTACGGGTACACACCCATTGATAACAACGAGAAGTTGGAAACCGTTCCACCCGAGAGCAGGTTAAGGAAGTCAAGGAAGTTTCCACCAGCAGATGCTGAATTTTGAAATGCAGCAAGGATAGCAAAGTTTACGCCGGGCGCCGGTACATTTGCTGCGAGACGAAATATCGCCAGCAGTACGAAAGTAATGATCAATTTTCGGCGGATATCTTCCGATTTCCAAAGGTAACGCCAGCCTGAAAAAGTGCTCTTCATGCAAAGTATCCTTTAATAAGGGTTAGGCGATCAATTCGACCGTGCCACCGGCCTTTTCAATCTTGGCTTTGGCACCCGCACTGACACGATGCACCCGCACCTTGAGGGCCACGGTTATCTCACCACGACCAAGTACAACCACGGGGTTGCGGTCATCGCGCAGAAGATGTGCATTATTGAGGGCCTCCGGGGTCACTTCCGCATTGGCTTTGAAAGCCTGTGAAAGCTGATCGAGATTTACCTCATTATAAAATACTTGATTCGGGGGAGTGAAGCCTTCACCACGAATAAAGGGCAGGCGGCGGAAGAAGGGTAGGTTGCCACCCTGACGATAAGCATGACCGCCTTCGCCAGAGCGCGCACCCGCGCCCTTGGTACCACGGCCGGCGGTCTTACCCTGCCCTGCCGAGATACCGCGTCCCACGCGTTTTCGATTCTTTTTTGACCCAACATTGGGTACGAGATCGTGAAGTTTCATAATTAAACCTACTCTTCGATCTTGAGCAAATGGATGATCTTGTTCAACATTCCGCGTAAAGCGGGTGTATCTTTATGCTCAACAGTTTGATGTAAACGGCGCAAACCAAGCGCCTTTACAGTGGCTTTTTGATCCTTGGGAAAACCGATGTCGCTTTTTACCCAGGTGATGCGCAATGTCTTGGATGGAGTTTCCTGCTTAGGCATGTTGCTTCCTCCGTTCCCAGAATGGCAGTAACTCGTCGGCGCGTTTGCCGCGGCGAGCCGCTTCAACTGCCGGGGAGCGCAGGCCATCCAGAGCGCCAAAAGTAGCCATTACCACGTTCAATACATTCGCGCTCCCCATGGACTTGGTGAGGATATCACGAACGCCAGCCACTTCCAACACAGCGCGCACACCGCCTGCGGCGATAACGCCGGTACCGGCAGATGCGGGTTTGAGGAAAACTTTCGCCCCAGCCACCTTGCCCAATGATTCATGCGGGATGGTTGTATTGGAAAGATTCACCACACGCAGATCCTTACGGGCGCGCTCGGAAGCCTTACGCATCGCATCAGGGACAGCATTCGCCTTCCCAACGCCCATGCCGATCGTTCCATTCTTGTCGCCAACGACAACAGTCACGCGGAAACGAAAGCGGCGTCCGCCTTTGACGACTTTTGAAACGCGGGCAATCTCAATGACGCGCTCTTCAAAACCGTCCTGCACTTCAAACTGCTGTTGTTTTTCAAATTTCTTTTCTGCCATATCTTTCTCCAGTAACGCAGCAACGGCTAAACCGTTGTTGCTACAACTTCTAGAATTGCAGGCCGCCTTCGCGCGCACCATCAGCCAAAGCTTTGATGCGCCCGACATAACGGAAGCCGCCACGGTCAAACACGACGGATAAAATTCCCTTGGATTTGGCACGCTCAGCGACTGCCAATCCAATGGCTTTCGCCTGTTCGGTTTTCTTCATACCCTTCATCTGCTCGCGCAGTTCCTTATCGACTGTTGAAGCTGAAATGAGGGTATTCCCTTCCATATCATCAATAACCTGAGCGTAAATTCCAGTAAGACTCTTGAACACATTCAAACGCGGACGGGCAGTGGTGCCAAACACATGTTTGCGCACGCGCACGTGGCGGCGTTCACGAGCAATAGAGCGAGTTTTCTTAGCCATGGCTTACTTGGCTCCTTTCCCGGCCTTACCAGCTTTGCGACGAACGCGTTCGCCTTGATATCGTATACCTTTGCCATGATATGGTTCAGGTGGACGTACCTTGCGGATGTTCGCGGCAATCTGGCCGACCAGTTCCTTGTCGAAGCCCAACACCTTTATCTGGCGGGTCTTCGCATCTGTTTCAAATGAGACACCCGCCGGGGGTTCCACTTTGACCGGGTGTGAATAACCAACATACAAAGCAAGGTTCTTCCCTTCCATTTCAGCGCGATACCCCACTCCTTCCACTTCGAGGACAACCTGGAAACCCTTGCTTACACCGTGGATCATATTCGCAAGCACAGCACGTGTGGTGCCATGCAAAGCACGCTCCGCGGGATTTTCCGAATTGCGTGTGAAGCTTAGCTGATTGTTCTCCATCGAAATACCAATCGAATTGGAAAATTCACGCTTCATTTCGCCTTTCGGGCCTTTAACACTGACGTTGGAACCATTCAGGTTCACCTGCACGCCATTGGGGATAACTATTGGCAAACGACCAATGCGGGACATGATAAACCTCCTACCACACCTTGCAGATGATCTCGCCGCCTACGCCCAACTGTCGAGCGCGTACGCCGGTCATAACACCCTTGGGCGTCGAGAGAATGGCTACACCAATTCCCGAAAGCACCCACGGAATGTCCGTCTTCTTGGTGTAGATGCGGCGCCCCGGTCGGCTTACGCGCTCCAAACCGGAGAGCACAGCACGGCGCTGGCGGCGTTCGCCAACATACTTAAGCTTCACACGGAGAACCTTTTGTTCCTCGTGTTCACCTTCCACCACTTCAAAACCTTCGAGAAAGCCTTCATCCTTGAGAATCTTGGCGATCTCTACTTTAATCTTTGAGTTGGGCATTGCAACCTGAGCATGGCCTGCGAGCACAGCATTGCGAATGCGAGTCAACATATCAGCGATCGGATCAGTAAATGACATGATCTACCTCCACCTGGGTTACCAGGACGCCTTTATGACGCCGGGGATTTTGCCCGTCAATGCCAATTCGCGGAAGCAAATACGGCATAAGCCGAAGCGACGAATAAAACCGCGTGGGCGTCCACAACGCTGACAGCGATTACGCACCTGCACGGCATGTTTGCGGCGCAGTTCACGATATTGCATACATTTTTTTGCCATAGGTTAAGCATCCTTCTTGCTACTGAACGGCATTCCGAGCAATTGCAATAATGCGCGAGCCTGATCGTCATCTTTGGCAGAGGTCACAATGGTGACTTCCATGCCGCGCAGTTTATCGATTTTGTCATACTCGATCTCAGGGAAAACCAATTGGTCTTTGAGGCCAAGTGTGTAATTTCCACGGCCATCAAACGCATTGGCCGAGACGCCGCGAAAATCGCGCACGCGGGGCAGGGCAATGTTCAAGAGGCGGTCAAGGAAAGCCCACATGCGGGGACCGCGAAGTGTCACCTTCGCACCGATGAGACGGCCTTCGCGCAGTTTGAAATTCGCGATGCTTTTGCGGGCCTTGGTCTGCACGGGTTTCTGGGTTGTGATCGTCGCCAAGTCTGCGGTCGCGGCATCAAGCGCTTTCGGATTATCCATCGCTTCGCCAAGGCCAATATTTACCACAACCTTTTCGATGCGCGGTATCTGCATTACGTTCTTGAAACCGAACGACTTGAACAGGGCCGGGGCCACTTCATTATTATAGAGTTCTTGCATTCTGTTCATCTTTATTTGCTCCACGGCCTAGTCAATCGTGGCCTCACAGTTCTTGCAAACGCGGTGAGCGCCTGCATCATCACGTTGAACGCTGACGCGGGTGGGCTCACTGCATTTGGGGCAGACAAGCATCACGTTCGAGATGTCTATTGTCCCTTCAAACTGGATTCGGCCCGGGTTCATATTACGGCCCGCCTGCGTCTGGACTTGTTTTTGGTGCTTTGTGCGAATATTGACACCCTGCACAACAATGCGGCGATCATCGATCAGAACATTAATAACCTCGCCGCGCTTGCCTTTGTCTTCAAGTTTGCCGCTGATCACTTCTACTGTATCGCCTTTTCGAATCTTAACTTTCATTCTTTGCTCCTACAGCACTTCCGGGGCAAGCGACACGATCTTCATGTAGCCCATGTCACGCAGTTCGCGCGCGACAGGTCCAAAGATACGTGTGCCCCTCGGGTTTTCGCCATCGGCATCCAAGATGACCGCGGCATTATCATCAAAGCGAATGAACGATCCATCTTCACGTCGCCATTCCTTCGTGCAACGTACAATGACAGCCTTTACTACTTCGCTTTTCTTCACAGAACCTTGCGGCGCGGCGGCCTTTACGGTTGCCACCACAACATCGCCAATTGATCCATACTTGCGCCTTGAACCGCCCAACACATGGATGACAAGCAGTTCACGCGCGCCAGTATTATCGGCGACCTTTAATCGAGACTCATGCTGAAGCATAGTTTATTCTCCCACGCCCTGATCGGCGGTTCGGGTCTCGCGCTTGACAACAGTTTCGACTGCCCAGCGTTTATCACGAGACAGGGGGCGGGTCTCAACGATCTGGACCTCATCACCAATCTGACAGCCGATCTCATCATGCGCCTTTACGCGAGAACTGGAATAAACCACTTTCTTGTAAAGAGGATGACGATACTTGCGAGTGATTTCCACTACGACAGTCTTGGTCATTTTATTGCTGGTGACTACACCAGTCATACGACGACGATTATTCATTAAGCACCTTCCACAACGGCGCGTTCTTCTGTCTCGCGCAAGATCGTTACCATGCGGGCAATATTACGTCGCAGCGTGCGCATACGACTCGGGTCAGTCAACTGACCAGTCACCTGCTGAAAGCGAAATATCCTCATCTCGTCGCGTGACTCAGCAATCTTGGTTCGAATCTCTTCCGCCGCCATTTTGCGGATTTCTTCAACTTTCATAGCCTTCATACCTATTCTCCTCCTGCGTGGCGGGCCACGACTTTGGTCTTGATGGAGAACTTGTACTGGGCACTCTTCAAAGCCGCAATTGCGATATCGGCAGACAAACCACTGATCTCGAACATAACGCGGCCAGGTTTGACTGGAGCAACGTAGTATTCCACGTTACCTTTACCAGAACCCATGCGGGTCTCCGGCGGCTTGTGTGTATACGGTTTGGCTGGAAAAATACGAATCCAGATCTTACCGCGACGCTTCATCCCACGGACGATGGTGCGACGAGCCGCTTCAATTTGCCGGGCTGTAATCCAGCCCGGTTCCAACGCCTGCAGACCAAACTCGCCGAAGGAAATCTCCGCACCGCGGAGTGCTTTTCCTGTCATGCGACCGCGCATCTGCTTGCGCCACTTTACACGTTTTGGCATCAACATTTCAAATACCTCATCTCAAGCAACATCGCGATTACTCGCTGACGTATACGCCTTCTGTTGCTTCAACTTTTTCTTCAACGTCAGGCTTTGCTTCACCTTTATAGATCCAGACTTTAATGCCAATCTGTCCATATGTGGTGGCAGCTTCGGTTGTGGCGAAATCAAGATTAGCGCGCAGCGTCTGCAGAGGAACACGGCCTTCACGCAGCCACACATCACGGGACATTTCAGCGCCGCCCAGGCGTCCGCCGCACAGGATTTTGATCCCTTCGGCGCCCTGCTTGATGGCCTGCTGAATGGCGCGTTTCATCGCGCGGCGATATGCGATACGACGTTCGAGTTGATCTGCAATATTCTTGGCGACCAACATGGCGTCAGTATCAGGTGAAGAGATCTCTTTGATATCCAGCTCGATCTTCTTGCCAACCAACGCCTCAAGCGACTGGCGGATCTTCTTTACGCCTTCGCCTTTGCGACCGATCAAAATACCGGGCTTCGCGGTGTGGATTGAAATCCGGACCTTGCCTGGAGTGCGCTCCACATCAATGCGGGAGATACCGGCTTTGCCGTCTCTGATTGCTTCCGGCATCTGCTTGCGAAGTTCGCGGACCTTTTCATTGGCAGCCGCTCCACCTTTTGAGAATTTGCCAAGCAACAAAGTACGGATGGCAAAATCCTGATGTAATTGCTGGCGATAGGTGCTGCCTTCAGCGAACCAACGACCGCCCCACGGCTGGTTGATTCCCAATCGAAAACCAATAGGATGTACTTTACGACCCATAGAATTCTCCTTAAGCTCCGCGCTCGCGCAATATAACGGTTACATGTGAACTGCGGCGTAATATCGGCTTGAAACGACCACGAGCGCCGAAACGTCTCCATTTGCGAGTGGGGGCCTCATCAGCTGTGATTTTGGCTACGAAC
>JACRBH010000032.1 GCA_016234535.1 Chloroflexota bacterium | reverse complement strand
CTTAAAACTATCCGCCAGGGCTTTTTCCCATGAAGCCACATGATGATACAGTTCAACAGAGGCATAGCCGGAAAACCCGTTTTCATCCAGGGCTTTGAAACTGGCTTTGAAATCAAGGCTCCCTTCCCCTGGAATTTCATGGAAATGCACGATGCCTGTCAGCGTATTAGCCACCATCTTATCCATTAATAATTTGCCGTCTGAATTTTTGGTTCCCCTTAAATAACCAATGATCGGTTTTGCGCGTTCCAAAACGTCGAAACTTAATCCTGGGACTGAAATTAAATATGTGAAGATTTCATCGTCGAATTCGGTTGAGCCGGCGAATAAGCTGTTGTAATCAACATAAACCGCCGCTTCTTTGATGGCTGCCTCGCCCACAATCTCCCCGATCCTTTTCTTTTGTTCGGGCGTGGGTCGGTCATCGTAAAAATAAACCGGGTTATTCCTGTCAAGCAATAGGAAGTCGGCGCTTTCAGGGAAGTACACTAGATAAGCCGCAAAGCTTAAATCCACCTTCATGTTTTCGCACATCTTAATGATTTTTAAGTTGTAACCCTCTCTGGCGTCGGAGACATGCAGGTAGCGTGCGTGCGGGGCGGCCTTCGCCAGGGCGGAGATGTAATCTTTTTCCGAACAATAATTGTGACACAAATCCAGATGTAATTTAAAGTTGGGCGAATTGATTTCGTTGACCAGGTTAATACCCTGATCCAGAGTCTCGATAAACATTCCCGGTTCCGGTTCGATCAACAGGGTAATGTCTTCGTCCCGCAGTTCCCGCAGGCACTGATGGATGCTTTCCATCAGCAATTCTTTCGGATTTATCGAGGGATTGGCGACATGTTCATCTCTTATAAAACCGCTTCCAAACGTGACGAGTGGAACGCCCAGCTTTCTGGCGACTTCAATTCCCCTTTTAACCAGGTTGATGCGGCGCTTTCGCCCAGCCGTATCAACACACATTAAGGAAGGTTCATGAGGCCTGGAAGGTGTGAAAAAATGCGAAGCAGTTGCAACACAGACAGGTTTTACCCTGGTCGCTTCAAATCGCTGCTTTATTTTTGTCAGGTATTCGTCGGTTATTTCGAAAGGATTAAACTGATCGCGATGAAAGGAAACTTCAATCCCCGGGTACCCTGCTTTATCCACAACGTCAATTGCATCCAAAAACTCTAAATTCGTTAAGCCAAAAGTGCTGTAACTTAGCTTTGTCATTATCCTTGCTCCAAAATTTTCCAGATGGGGCTATTCTAGTTACTTGATAGATTTGGGTCAAGGGTAGTAAAAAAACGTGAGCGCCAGCCTAAAAAACATGGCTGCCAGACCCGTTCTTCCTATTCCCTTTTCTTCAACTTGATTTTCCTTGCACTCATCAGGTTATGGATGATATTTTCGAACTCTCCCAAACTGTCATGATTTATCATATACAGGGAAATACCTCTGCTGGGAGTGTCCAGCCGCATTTTATCGAAGGCGGTAATATCCTTGTATTCGATGATGAGATCGGGCAGGATATAGCGTTTGACAGTGATCTTGTCGGTGAAGCGGACCTCCCTGAAAACACGGAAAGGCAGCGAGAATGCCATGATGCCGAAAATGACCGTCAGTAATCCCTGTGGATTGTATGAACGGGTTACGATCAATTGATAGAGGAAGTACACGAATAATCCCACCCAGACCGGGTAAAGGATCATGGCAAATCTCATGCTGCCGTTGTATTTTGGCTTGTAGATGATTTCATTGTTTGACATTGGCTTATCCTTGTAAGCAGCTCGCTACAGGCTGGACTGCGTAAGGTGAGTTATTGATTCTCTTGATGTTGTATAACTTTTTGAAATGCCCTGAGCAATTCGCCGCGCTGTTCGAATCCCGTTTCACTTAACTCGGCCAGCCCAAGATAGACCCGTTCGCGGCAGCGATGCAGCAGCCCGGATATCAACCGCGCCATGCCTTCCTTGGATGTGCGGACTTCATCCGCGTCGCCCCAAATCTGGTCACTGCGCCAATCGCGTGAAAGCACATACGGGTGCGTGAGCGGCTGCGCCAAACGCTGGTACCAGCCACTCGAACCGGGATCAAGCCAAAACTGAAAAGTGACCGGCCGGTTCATCATCAGAAAGCTGTAAGCAGGAGCGACAAGTACGGCATTATCTTCCTGTGGATTCCAGGCTTCGATGTAGGATGCGGCGATGACGCCGTCTTCGAGCAATTGAATATATTCCTGACCGAGACTCGGTCCTTCCGCGCCTTGGGCTGGTTCCAGCGCCTGACGGAATTTCTTCACCGATTCGACGAGGCTTGCGGCCACGCGTACTGAATCAAAGTTATCGTGATATCCAAAGCCAGGCTGCGACAATACTTCGCCAAATATCTTGCGGAAAAAATGATCGAGGGGCAGGGTTTCCGACATGCGATATTCTTCGATCCAATTGCGAAGAGTCGAATATTGATCTCCGATGTAGTATGTAACCCGCTCCTGCATATCTGGCTTGATCTCGTTGAAAGTCGAAAGCCGAATGTCGCGCGGACGATAAACGATGTCAGTTATGAGCTGCGCGCGGATGAGGTCGAGTCCCTGAATGGATTGCATCAGCATATACGCCACATCGAATTTTGGCGGGTGAATATTCCATTGTGGATGCGCCAATGCTGCCAGCGTGAGCAGCGCATGACTGGCAGGTTCGTCATTGAGCGAGCGTGAGGGGCGGTGTGAGCGCCACGGGATTTGCAAGGTTTCCAAACGATGCGTGAGTGAAAACCGTAATGCGTCGGAAAGATACGGGGCGAGGACTACGATTTCAGAAGCGGGGATACCCGCCTCCATTAATTGACTTACTTCATTCGCAACCGCATCCAGTAATTCGGGGTAGTAATGGGATTGAATGACAGCCAGTGTGCTCTCGTCGAAGGGCTGCATTTCAACGTTTGGCATGAGTTCCGGGGCAATTGCCGAAGTTAATCCATCGCTCAAACTTGCAATGGATTCCGACATGACAAATGAATCTTCCAATACGATATGCTCATTGCAAAGTTCGCGCAATACCCAGGCTGTGTTCACGTCCGCGCCGAGGAAGCGGCGATACCCCCCGCCCTCATCATAGATCAGCAATGCCGAGTCGAAATTCCCCAGCCATTCGCGGAGGATGTCATGCGCGCGCGGACCATCCTCTTCGATATTGTCATAGATCAGATGGCGGTATGTTTGTGTCAAATAATTTCTGACGATTTCCTGCGGCCATAGAACCTTGGCGAAGACTTCGAGTTGAAGCGAGAAATCAAGCAGGTTGTGATCGAGGCAGTATTGCCGAAAACGATTTGCGCAATCCTGCGCATCCGCGTAGACACGGCGCTGGGCTGGGTCGCCAAAGTAGGCCGAGTCAAGCCGGCTGCTGATATCTGTGTGTGGAAAGCCGATGATGGCGGATTTGTTTAAGTTGTCAATGATTTGGGAATACAAACGATTGCGCTCAATCGTGACTGATTCGAAATAGCCTGTGTCCAATAATGGGAGGACGATATGCGCCATGTAGTATTGCGCGGTCTCAAGTGTCAGGAAAATGGGGGGCTGGTCGGGCTGGGCAAAGCCGGCTTGTTCCGCCGCCATAGGCCAGAACAAATCACACATTCGTTTTGCGAGACCGCCAATGGTGGCCGGAGTCACTGCTCCGCCGGCAAGAGTCGCGGGCGATTGCATGACTTCGATGTACGGTTCCTGCAAAGTCCGCTGCGGGGTGAGCATGAGAATCGATTCGCCGGGCACGCCCTGCGCGAGTAGATATGTCAGACGCGCAACGCCTGCGGTTGTTTTCCCGGTACCCGCGGGGCCAGAGACGAAGAGATGAGAGTCAAGGGGAGAATCAATGATTTGACGCTGGGCAGGTGAATGGTCAGACATGATGCGAGGGTAAAGGATGCGGGGAGTTTTGTCAATAAGAAGACCGTTGACGATGGACTACCGTCCATCGTCAACGGTCAATGGTTCATCGTCTAAAAGCTAACTCAAATTCTTCTTGAAGAATTTCTTCACGCGCTCCCATGCATCTTGGGATGCTTCCGGTTTATAAACGTTTGGGTCGCTGTCACGGAAGAAGGCCTGACCTGAATTTGGGTACATGATGATCTCATGCTCCACGCCGACATCATCAAGAAGTTTGTCAAACTCTTCCACTGTACCCTTGGGAATGGAAACATCAGCATCGCCGAATAATCCCAGTACGGGCGCTTTGAGGGATGCGCGCAGTTGATCGAAGATGGTTTGCATACCGCCGCCATAAAACGTGCATATGGCATCCACTGGGCGGCTCATGCCAAGCGTAAGTGACATTCTTCCGCCAAAGCAAAAACCAACGCTGCCGATCCTGCCATTGCAATTTGGATGAGCCTTTAGCGCGTCAAAAATGGATTGCAGATCAAGATATGCCTTGAGGCCATATTTTTGCACAAGTTTCGTCGCGGTCTCGCCATCGCCGAGTTGCGCCAATTCACCGTGGTAAAGATCGGGCGCGAAAGCGAGATAACCTTCCCGCGCAAATCGGTCTGCGATGGATTTCGTTTGTGCGTCCAGCCCCCACCATTCCTGAATGACGATGATGGCGGGAAATTTCTCATTGCCTTCGGGCTTTGCAAGATACCCTGTTGCAGAACCGAGCTGGATTAAATCGCTCATTTCATCCTCCGGGAGTGGGAGTGGCCTCGATGACTGGCTCCAGGGTTGCGTCACCGCTGATGGGTTCTTCGGTGGCAAAGCCTTCGCCTGTATCTTCTGAAAAACTGCCGCCATACCCGACACTGCAAATCCCAATGTCACCCTGCAACACGCAGTTATACAATGAGCCGCTCGATATGACACTGAGCAGGGAAAGCAGGTCTTCAGATGTATCTGCGAGCAGAGTCAGACGATTGCCTTTTTTATTTTTTTCGAAGAGCAATAATCCGTTTCCCGCGCGGCCGATCTCACCAAAGTTTTTGATGGTGATGGTTTCGCTAAATTCATCCAATTCAATATTGAATGGGTCGGTGAAACTCAACAGCTCATCGGTGGGGGTGAATGTGCCAAGGATCAATGTATCGCCATCGCGCGGCGCTTCATCCACGATCTGTATTGCAACATCCACTGTAAGAAGCGAGGATTGTAATCCGCTGATCGCGGCGATGGTCTCTGCCGTTAGTTGCACTTCAGATGTGGGATAAACCTGCAAAACTGATCCCGTGAAGATATATGGAAAATTCGCAAGCGAGACTGTCTGTTTGCCACCCAGCGTAAAGTCTGCGATATTGGCAATCAGGGTGGCATTGTCGGCTACGTTATGATACGGGAATGTCAGGAATGTGAAGTCGCCGAACACGAGGACATTTCCATCCGCGCTGAGCGCTGCGCCGCCTTCTGCTGGATCATGCGCGTCGTTGATCGACGAGAGGGTGGATCCTGTTCCTCGAAGCAGAGTCAGCCCTGAGGGCGATTTGACCGAGTGCGTCCCATACAATGCAACTTGTTTGAGTCCGAAGGTCAGTTCATCCTTGCCAAAGTCATCAAAGAAAACATTGCGGAAGTTGCCTTCGTTCTTTTCCACGTTATACAGATAATCGTTATTGACGGTGATCCCGAAGAGCGAGAGTAGGGGATTTACTGCGCCTGTATCAGGGTAGTTGACGGCGCTGCCGGTGAAGGGATTGTAGTCAAGCACGCCGCGGGTGGCGTCGGTGAAGACGAGCAGCCTTCCGCCGCGATTAACGTAATCCTGCACGGCGCTTGTTTCATCCTCGGTAAATGCATAAACTGGCGAAATGACGACATAGGTACTTGCATACTTCAACTTGTATGTTAACAAGGAGGCATCTGTTATTACTTCCACCTTTCCGCCGCGTTTTTCGATTGACTCTGTCAGCGATTGAATTTCAGAAGGTTGATATTGATTGGCGTGGGTGAAGTCAAATAATACTATGCCGCCGGTTTGTTTGGCGTTTTCATCCGCTGACGGAGTTTCCAGTGGCGGTTGTGAAATGGCAAGCGCCTGATAATCTGGCGTGGAAATTTTGGGCTGGTTGGGAACGCCGCGATAGAACCAAAATCCGCGCGCAATGGCGGGAAGGATCAAGGCGGCCAGCGCGATCCAAAGCATATTCTTTTTCATGGCGGCCTCCTATTGTTTTACCGGTAATTGCGGGATGAAAAGCATGTACAGGCCGGGCTCAGTTGGATATGGCAGGGTGACGCCATCCGGGCTTTGTAGGAAGAACGGTGCGGTAGAACTGGCGACCTCTGTCAGTTCACGCAGGTCCACTGTTTTGAAATGCGCCACTTTTGCCAGTTCTGCGGCTTTGTTGAAGGCGTCTGTTTCGGTGCCGAGTTCGTCTGCGATACCGATGCGGACGGCTTCCGTGCCGATCCAAATTTGTCCGCTCAGAACATCCTCAGGGCCGACTTTAACCCGCTCACCGCGGCCAAGCATTACGGCCTGGAAGAATCCTTCCTTGATCATATCTATCTGGCGCATGTCTGAATCGCGCGGCGCGCCCCATAACTTGTAAGGCCCTGTGGAAATGATCTCTTCATAAATAAAAGGGGTGGGAGGCAGATAACCGATCACGCCGATATTGCCAACCATGGATGTTGGTTTGGCGTAAATGTAATCGGTGTTCACTGAAAGATAATATGCGCCGCTGGCGGCCATGCCGTTTACCGCAGTGACCACAGGTTTCTTCGCGCGCAAGCGTGCAAGTTCCATGTACACGGCTTCGGTGTCAACCACGGTTCCGCCGGGGCTGTCAAAGGCCAGTACCACTGCGCGAATCTCAGGATGGTCAATTGCATAATTGATCTGTGCGATCATGCTTCGCGCTGTAAATGCGTAGATGGCATCGTCGAGGCGGATGATGCCGACCACAGGCTGCGGAATTGCAGATGCGGCCAATATTCCGATCACAAGTGGAAGCGCGAGCCATAATAACCAGATACGAGCACGATCCCATTTCAAGTCAGCTTGGTCCATGTGCAACTCCTTTGTTTTTGGTGTCGACTCATTCAGGATATACGAGATGCAAGGGTTTGTCAATAAGATTGTTTTATGAATTAAACTATTGTATAGTTGGTAAAAAGATAAAGCCCCCCATTCTTGTTCAAGGAGATTCCCCATGCCCGCACCGATCAAAGCTGTAGCCAAAGGTGGATTTGGCCCCGCCAAACCAGGTACGACCTCCATTGTCAGATTTTCAGATCAATTAACAAATTCAATTACAGATGTTGCAAAGATCATTGAACAGCATAAAGGGATGATTGATTCAATCCAGGAAATTGCGCTTGAACTGACCACTTCCATTGGAACGCTTCACACGCTCACTGTAAAATATGCCCGCACGGCAAATCAAATATTGGACGTTCTTCTGCCCATCCTCAAGAACCTGCCTCTCATCCCCAAAAACATCATGCAAATGCTTGTCAACCTCGAAGTTACAACGCAAAAGATCATTGACAATGAAGCGTCCACATCCAGAACAATTACGGATGTCTCAGCAGGATTACGCACCGGCGATGTGAATAAAATCAAGGGACATGCCGGGCAACTTCAAGTGGTGACAAAGACGCTGACAGATATGCTTCCCAAATAGGATCGAGCGCTTCCTCCCTGACCTGTCAACTGCGAATACACCTTTGACATTTTCAACTCTTTGGCATGACCCTGCCACCCCGTCCGAATGGGGAAGTAGTTGGAATCCTGTGCCATTTAATCGTTGACAGGTGCGCCACCCCGCATGTATAATACCGTCCGCTAAATAACCCAGCTTCCCCGCAGTTCGGCGTAGAGTGCAAGTTCTCCGCAGGGCTTGCGGCGAAGTGATGACTGGAGAAAATAATGAGAATTGCCAT
>JACRBH010000259.1 GCA_016234535.1 Chloroflexota bacterium | reverse complement strand
TGTCAATGCAACATAAAAAGCGGCAAACGCGCCCAACAACATCTGCCCTTCAACCCCCAAATTAAGCACGCCGCTGCGTTGACCAAACGTCTCGCCAATGGCGGCATACAAGTATGGAGTAGCCAGCCTAATCCCGGAGGCGAGAATGCCGATTAATACAGTGGCAGTAAACAGTTCAGAGATCATGCGCTGCTCTCCACTTGCTTTAATTGTTCCGGTCCGGGTGGCGATTCATCATTCTGCCTGGCGCTGGCAAGTCTCCTTCGCTGTCTTCGTCTCCGCAAAAATTCACTGCTCACAACAAAGACCACGACGAGGCCGTTCAAAGCAATGACCAGCGCAGATGGAACTTGTACAACTCTTTGCATTTTGTTGGCACCAACCAACAATGCGCCGAACAGGATCGATGCGGGAATGGTCAGGATCGGATGCAGCTGCCCGAATAAAGCGGCGACAATTCCATTGAAGCCGGCGCTCCCGGTGAAACCTGAAGAAGAGCCGTCAGTGATCATGCGATAGTTGACGCCGAACACCTGCGTCGCTCCGGCCAGCCCTGAAAAAGCTCCACTTAATAACAAAGCCAGTACAATATATCGTTGAACTTTAATCCCGGCATAGCGCGAGGCGTGCGGGTTTTGTCCCACCGCACGGATGCGATAACCAAGCGTGGTGCGCCACAACAAAATGTAAACAAGAACCGCCAGAATGACGGCAATCAATGCGCCAAGATGCAGACGGGTCGGCGCAAGGCGCGGCAGGCGGAAAATTTCCAAAAGGCGGGCCGTTTGAGGGATTTTCGAAGCCAGCTCGGCCTGCGAAGGATCGATCATCGGTCCGCGCAAAAGGAAGTTCATCAACTGCACCGCAATGGCATTCATCATCACGGTACTTAAAATTTCATTCACACTGAAATAGGCTTTTAATATCCCCGGTATACCGCCCCAGATGGCCCCGCCTAAAAACCCGGCAAGCATCGAAAGCGTGATCACCAGCCAGCCCGGCAAGCCTGTGAAATTAAGGCCAACCCAGGTCGCCAAAATAGCTCCAATGATCATCTGACCTTCGCCGCCGATATTGATCACATCTCCACGGAAGGAAATGCAAATACCGAGTCCCACTAATAATAATGGCGTTGCCTTGACCAAGGTTTCTGCAAAGGCATTGGTACTGCCGAATGCGCCATCCCAAAGCGCTTTATACGCCTCGATGGGATTGACTTTCAAAAGAAACAACATGATTGCGCCGAGGAGCAAGGCGGCAATGGCGGCAAAGACAGGCAATAATGCATCAATCAGGCGGGATATCCACTCGCTTTGAAAAAATTTTTTCATGGTTAGCTGCCCATCTCCTGTTGTGTCAGTAACTGGTTGTTTCAGTATACTGAAAACAATCAAATGTTGTCAGACATTTTGTAACAGAAATAGCATGAGTTTTATCCAGAATCCCTTTGCCGATTTGGCAAAATCCCGCTTTCATGTATTTACTTACTCACCTTACGCGGTAACGCGAGATTTATCTCACAAAATGGGCGACATAAATGTCGCGCTACAGGCTGGACTGCGTAAGGTGAGTTACTTATAGGGAATCGTAATGGCCATCATAATCGTTATGTTTCCATTATTCCGATTCAAAGGGCACACCCAACGCGGACGGTGGTGAAGCGCGCATGGCTCGTAAGGCTTTCGATAATATCTTGCGTGTGGTCTCGGGCATGGCAGCGAGGGTACGTTCCACCCACTCCGCATTGCCGATGTTGACCAGCAAAAGTGTGAGAATCATCAATGGGAACGGCGCTACCTGCAAAACTTGTGAAGGGACCTGTGTAAAAACAGGTTGAAGAACCAGGCCAAGCCATTGTAAAAAAGCAAATAGATATGCGCCAAAGGCTGCCCGTGAAGGATTCCATCCACCGAAGATGGTGATGGATAACGCGATCCAACCGATACCGTCGAGACCGGAGATCGTGCCCATCCAGCCTGCGCGAATGGCAAGGGAATAAGCGGGGCCGGCCAACCCGATCAATGCGCCGCCGATGACCGTATACACATAACGCATGAGATTCACATTCGCGCCACGGATGAACGCCGCCGCAGGTTTCTCCCCGATGCCTTGCAGCATCAAGCCGGGACGGGTGCGGAAGATCCACAGCCACGCGAGGAAAATGGAAATAAAACTGAGATACGTGATGGCATCCTGACGGAAGAACAACTGCCCAAGGATTGGAATCTCCCCCAGAACAGGAATGGGCGCAGCCTGTAAACGCGGACCGGGTTCACCCATATAAGGATTGCCGAGGAAATAGGAAAGGTCACGGCATGTGAGCGCAAGAACAAAGCCGACGGCCACCTGTGATTGCTTCAATGTGATGCTTGCAAAGGCAACGACCAGCGCGACGAGGGCGCCGATCAACATACCCGCCAGAAAACCCAGGACAATGTTGTCCGTGTTGTATGCCGCCGCAAATCCTCCCATGGCGGATAGCAGGATTGTGCCGTTCATGGAGAGATTGATCACACCTGCGCGTTCAGAGAGGGTCTCGCCAAGTACGGCGAAGATCACAGGGGCCGCGGAAGCAAGGACGCCAGCCAGACCGATGAGAATGGTTTCTTGAGTCATGTTAAGCCTTTTTTGAAAATTTTTGGCGAGCACCTTCTGCCAGCAATACGAACAACACCAATACACCCTGCAACACACCGGAAAGCGACGAATCCAGTTTCATCAGAATCGGCAGTTGAATGCTCCCGATATTCAAGGCTGCAAAAAACAGCGCAACTGGTATGGCGAAAACCGCCTTGTAGTTGATCAGCATGGCAACCATTAAACCGAGATACCCATATCCGCTTGAAATGGATGGGATGAGGCGATGATACACAGCCGCCACTTGCATGGCCCCCGCCGCACCCGCCAAAGCACCGCAAATGAGAAAGGAATACATGGAATACTGCCAGGTGGGAATGCCAAGCAGGTATGCCGCGCGAAAATTCTTCCCCACCGCTTTCAGGCGCAAACCGAAATAGGTGCCTTGCAGAATAAAATAAACAATCACAATTCCAACCAACGCTATGCCCAACGCCCACGGGCTGATCCTTAATTCAGCCAATTGCGAAAGGGAAAATTCAGCGGGAAAAGGCACCGTTCCACTCATGGACGCAACACCGGGGCGCTTCCACGGTCCAAAAATAAGATAGATGGTAAGCGCTGTGGAAACAAAGTTCAAACCAAGCCCGCCAAAGATTTCATTCACCCCGCCAAATACTTTCAATAAGCCCGTAAAGGAGGCCCAAATTGCGCCGCCTATCATGCCGCCAAGGATGGCAAGAGTAATGATCACTGCGGGATGCAAACTGCTTTCAAGAAAATATCGAAACACCCATGTTGTTGCAATTGCCCCCAGAACCACCTGCCCCTCCACGCCGATATTCCATAAGCCGGAGGAGAATGTAACCAGCAGCCCGGCGGTCACAAGCAGCAAAGGCACAAAGGCCACCAGCACCTCAGCAAATTTACGCATCGAGCCAAAGGAACCTGTAAACATATTCTTGTAAGCATCCACAGGCGATGCGTTAACAGAAAGCAATATCAATGAAACAAATCCAAACGCAAGCAGGAGTGCAATGAGTTGAAAGAGAAAACCACCACCACGGCCCTTAAGCATGTTCATCTCCCATGTTAGCCCAGCCTTTTCCGCCAATCAATTGGCCAAGCTCTTCCACACTGGTCGCGGCCGCATCAATTGGCTGTGAGACCTTGCCGCTAAAAAATACAAGCAGGCGGTCGCTGTATTGCAAAATCTCCTCCAGATCAGATGAGATAAAAATGATCGAAGCGCCCTGCCTGCAACGCTCTTTTAATTTACCCCAGATATAGATTACAGATTCAATGTCCAATCCACGGGTTGGGTGTTCGAGTAACACCAGTGAAAGCGGCGACTGCAACAATGCCAATTCCGCGCGCTGTTGGTTGCCGCCCGAAAGAGACTCGACTGTTGATAGTGGTGTGCCGCGAATATTAAAGGATTGGATGCGATCTTCCGCCAACTTTTGCCCGGCAGCGCGGTCAATGAAAACACCCTTGGGTTCCTCTGCCAGAACGAAATGATCTGTCAAATTCAGGCCGGGGACGAGGCCTTCTTCGAGTCTTGCGGCTGGGAGGAAATTTACACCGGCGTGTTTATACGTGTGATAAGACTTTCCGGTCAGGTCCTGACCGTTGAGTTGGACCCTGCCTCCGACGGGCCTCGTCAAGCCTGCACATGCACGGATGAACATACCCTGTCCGGAGCCTTCCATGCCTGCCAGGCCAATCACTTCTCCAGCACGGACTTGCAGATCCACGTTCTTTATTTTCAAACGCACATCTTCGAGTGAGATATTTGTAAATGAAAGGACCACTTCGCCTGCCTGGGCCGGCTGTCTTTCGCCAAGGGTGATTTCCTTGCCGAACATCATCTCCACAAGTTTGGATGTGACATAAGGGGTCTTGATCTCCCCCACCAATTCGCCCGCCCGCAAAACTGCCGCCTGATGGCAAAGATGCTCCACATCTTCAAGTTTGTGCGAAACGAAAATGATCGTCATGCCTTGTTCGGCAAGTTTTTTCAGCGTGGCAAATAATTTTGTTTTCTGCGAAGCGCTAATGCCGGTAGTCGGCTCATCAAGGATGAGGATACGCGCGCCAAGCCATAATAGGCGGATGATCTCCAACTGCTGGCGCTCACCAACGGTGAGCGAGTCGACATAACTGTCGGGGTCGAGGGAAAAATCAAATTGTTCAGCAAGCAGCTTGAAGTCCCGTGCGACCGTTGTTCGATTCGGGAAGAGTCCGCCGGAACGTCCAAGTAAAAAGTTGTCCAGAACCCGCATGGGGGGGAAATCCAACGGATCTTGATGCAACATGCCAACGCCGTGATGGATGGCATCGGCGGGTGAATGAATGATAACGGGTTTTCCGTCCAAAATAATTTCGCCGCCCGCGTCGGCCTGGATAAATCCTGAAAGAATTTTCATCAAGGTGCTTTTGCCAGCACCGTTTTCCCCCAAAATGCCCTGAATGGTGCCGGATGGAATTGCAAGGTTTATGTTCTTGTTGGCATGAACCTTGCCGAAATGTTTATGGATATTTTTGAGTTCGATGTTCATGGGCGGTATGTGACTCCATGATTCAAAAATGTAGGGGCGCGATAGCCGCGCCCCTACAATAACGGGTGATTCTATTCAGAAGCGCTGAGGCCTTCCATGCCTTCGAGCAATTGCGGCAGGTACCAAACTTGTTGATCGCTCGCAACTTCGCCATCGGCGAGGTAGGCAGTGCCATCCTGCAAGTTGATCGGACCAGACCACAGGTTGAGTCCGCCGGCGAGTTCGGCTACAAAAGCGTCCACTGCGGCGGCATCTTCTTCGCTCAGGGCGGGACCGTTCACGAAGCCGACAGTGGAGGTGTCAGGGTTGTTAATATCAGCCCAGTCGGGGCCAACCCAAATGAACTGGGAAGACCAGGAGCCATCGGCTGCGGACGAAATGGCCTTGAGGTATTCAGGACCCCAATTGAAATATGGAACGCCGATGCAGACGTCAGGAGCGGCATCGCAAGCGGCTACATAATCATATGCAACGCCGAATGAGGGTGTTCCTTCTGCTGTTAACTTCTGGGCCTCGCCGAGGTTGACGGGGTTGTCAATACCGGAGATAACAACATCATAACCAGTGGTATAGAAATCCTTGGATACATCAACGGGGTCAGTGGTAAAGCCAGGGATGTGGAACCAGAAGCCGATCCATGTCACTTTGAATTGCAAAGCGGCGGGGTCATTGCCGGCGGTTTCCCAGCAGTGCTTCGCGCCGAGGTAGGCAGAGGCGGCAAGGCGGCGGGTTTCATCATTGATCAATGGTCCAAGATAACCGATCTTTCCAGTTGCCGTTGTGAGGGCGGCGGCACAACCAGCCATCATCTTGCCATATTCCATGCGGCCCATGATGTTGGTAAGGTTGGGAAGCTCTTCAAAGGTCTTGCCGTCAGGCCAGACTTGATCACCAGAAGCCATGATGACAAATACATCCGGGTGAGCTTTGGCGAAGATGGTGGAGGCATCCTTCATATCATCCGAGTTGAAGATGACAAGTTTTGCGCCTTGAGCAACCAGCTCTTCAGCGAGTTGATCGGGGGTGGTACCCGGGCGGTCGGCAGGGTTTACCTTATCAAGGTATACCATCTTGGCGCCAAGTTTTTCTTCCAGATAGAGGCCTGCTTCATAATGAGCCTGGCTCCAGCCATTGTCATTGTAAGGGCCAACCAACAGCATACCGAAAACGAAGGGTTCCGCGACGGGTGCTTCAGTTGCAACAGGGGCCTCTGTGGCGACAGGAGCCTCTGTTACGACCGGAGCTTCTGTGGCAACAGGTTTCTCTGTGGCAGGGGCGGCCCCGCCACAAGCAGAAAGGGCGAGCATGAGTGCCAGCGCGATAATCGCGAGGCGGGATATATTTTTACGCATTCTTCTTCTCCTTATGAAATTTGAACGTTATATGCAAATCTTTCAAAAACAATCTGTGCCTGGGCCTCCTTTCCAGTTATCTGGGCAATTTTACCGAAAAGAGCCGATCTTGTGAGAAATGTATTATAAACTTCTAAGGTAAACACTCGAATTTATTTTGTACTATTTCCGTAGTGATATTCTGCTCTGATGTGTTTTGTGTCTCGCGAGCAATACGGTCCCATAGATTACAAAGGGGTGGGCCAACAAAACTTTTCGAAATCTTATAGGAAACTTGAGATAATTCTACCGCCTTTTCCCAATCTCCTGTATGAGCGTATCCTTCAATAAAAACGAAGTATTCAGCAGGGTCGTTCGGATGATCTTTCAGAGTAAAAGCCTTGTTCCCAAGTTGAGCCACCTGGTCCCAATCCTTTTTCTGGCGGGCAAGTTCGGCTTTCGTAAAATAATAGCACCAGCCGTGTTGAGGTTCGTCCGGGTAAAACTGGGCAGGCAGTACAGCTTCGCCGTCAAACAAGATCACATTTTGATTGGAGTATTGTGCATTTTCACGTAATAGCTGCGGCAAAAGACGATTGTCCGCATCTATTTCTGGATCAATCACATGCAGGCAGGCCGGGGGTTCGTAATTGAATAAAACAATATTGGATGTGTTGCCGTAGAATGTAGGGCCGACGTAATAATGTTCATGCGTCTGGCCGGGTTCAAGGCTGGGCAGGGTTTTTCCGACGCGAACGGAAGCAAAGTAGAGAATGGCGTTCATTTCGCCGGGCGGACTGTAAATCCAATTCAACGGTCCGGTCAATGAATTATCTGAAAAATATGTAACTGGCAGATCGTTTGAAATCAGGATCGTTCCTTTTTCGAGGGATGGGATACGCCATGTCATTTGCCAGAATAAATTTTGCTGGGCAAGCCAATCGCTGCGAAATATCTCTTCGAGGCGAAACTGCCGGCTGACAGCAAAGCCGACCAGCAAAGCTATCGCGATCATTTGGACGCGATGACTTTTTATCAGCGCAATGAGACAGGCCAGAATCAAACTTGCACCCAGCATAAAGGGAAGCATGAAACGGTCAATCGAAAAATTGAGTTGAGGCACAATGCCAATCACCCAGACAGACCCGCCTGATAACCCCCAAAAGACGAGGCCAATGAAACCAGCCCGGCGGGTAAAGTCGCGGTCATTCGAATCATCGCGAGCTGCGAATTGGAAGAGATACAATCCGACTAACAAAATGACCGAGAATAACAGAACCAGCATCAAAGTCAGCGTGAGCGGACCGAGGTTCGTTAATCCGATTGTATAGAAGGGATATAACCAAACTTCGAATACAGTCCGCCAGAAGCTGATGAAGACGTTATTGATAAGCAGCCATAGGCCGGAGAAAAAGTCGGTGCGAAGGGCATTCAATAGAACATATTGGTAACTGGCATTCTGAAACGTAAAGAAAAACATTCGCCAGAAGGTAACGCCCAGAAAAACAAGCAGGTAGGGTAAAAAGAATAATGCCGTTTTCTGCAAGCGGACTTTATTCGTTCCTGAAAGCATTTGCCAAAATAGAAAGAGCCGCGCGAACTCGAGGAAATAAAAATATTCCATCGTCAACAAATTGACGGCGGCCAATAAATACGAAGCGACAAATAAAAGCGCGCGATGTTTTTCGGATTTCAATGCGAGCAGGGATAGATACAGCGACAACAAATAGCACGACAGTACGATATAAAAATGGCTGTACATCATGGAGATGAAGTGCTGCCCCATGCCGGGGTAAACAAGGAAAAGTAAACTGGCCCACAATACGGGCCGCGGATGGTCAGGCCATAACACTCGCAATACCAACCAGAATAATAACGCTGTGACCCAGCGTAATACCATTGCAAGCAACTGCCATATCCACGGATTTGATCCGACAATGGGCATGGTCAGTTGATAGATCATTCCCCAAAATGGACGGCTGGTTGAGAAGGTTTTTGTCAATACATCCGGGCCGAGACGATAATAGATCCAGGCCCAGGGAAACTCATCCCAATAAAAGCCGCGCTTCCAAAAGAACAAGCCATAGGTCAGGATGGCAATGACCAATAGAAAAATGGACGGATGCATCCATCTTTTTGGAAAATCAAAATTTCTTTTCAATTTATCACTTTCCCAAATGTGATGGGGGCGGGACGCTACGCAGCCCCGCCCCTGCAAGATAAATTTATGCGGCGATCCAGGTGCCGGTCTCGCCTTTCAGCGCGCGCCCGATATTTTCAGGATTGGTAATCAGCGCTTCCTTGCCGCCGTTCTCAAGAAACCAGATCACAGCTTGAATCTTCGGGGCCATTGAACCTTTGGCAAAGTGAATGCCTTCGGCAAGATAGGCTTTGGCTTCGGCCAGCGTGATTCTATCCAGCCATTTTTGTTCGGGCTTGCCAAAGTTAATGGCGACCTTCTCAACTGCGGTGGAGATGACGAATAAATCGGCCTTCACTTTCTGTGCCAGCAGGCTGGAGGCATAGTCCTTATCAATAACCGCAGCGATGCCACGATAATTCCCATCACCAGGGTCAATGACAGGGATGCCGCCGCCGCCAACTGTGATGGTGATGATTCCACGCTCCAGCAAAGTTTCGACGGTCTCCAACTCGACAATCTCTTTTGGCAAAGGGGAAGCAACGACTCTTCTCCAGCCGCGGCCTGCATCCTCGACCACCGACCAGCTTTGTTCACGCTGACGGCGCTCCGCTTCGGTCTGATCCATGAAGCCGCCAATTGGCTTGGACGGATTCTTGAAGGCCGGGTCTTCCCTATCCACCAGCACCTGTGTAATGACAGTAACCACTTTTTTCTTGATGCCGCGCTGATAAAGTTCGTTCTGCAAATTCTGCTGCAAGGCATAACCGATGGCGCCCTGACTATCCGCACCGCACACATCCAACGGGACTTCGTGCATCCCTTCGACTTTTGCGGCAATCTCGGAACGCCGCAGGATGAACCCAACCTGCGGTCCATTTCCATGACCGATTGCCACATCCCAACCCTGCTCAACCATGTCGGCGATATGGTTGGTGGTGGCTTTGGCGGCCAGATATTGATCTTCGACGGTCTGATGCGCCTTATCAGAAATGAGCGAGTTACCGCCGATGGCGACTACAGCGAGTTTGTTGGTCATATGTTCTCCTTATGTGCAGGTATATATGTAGAAATGTAAACAGGTATACACGTACACACGTGTTTGGAATTATATTTGTCTATCATCTTCATTGTCTTCTTTGTAATCAGTAACATCGAATTCTGCTTGATCTTCGTGAATGGCTTTATCGCCAAACTCCTGAGAGCCTGCTTTCTGGCGGCGAACATAGTTCATATACCCATTTAAGGTTTGCTCAGAAGAACGAATCAATTTATACAATTCTTCAAATTTTTCCTAATCAATGTAATTCAAAACCCTGGCGTCAATCAAACGGGCAAGAGTTTCATTCAACTCGCCGCGAGCGATTGAGTAAAACCGTAAACTATCGAGATAATGGTAGCGTCCGTATCCTTCGCCAATATTTCCAGTTATTCCTTTGGCTGAACGGCGTATTTGAGAATACAGATCAAACTTTTCATCAGGAGGCAGGGTCTTCGAAAAAGTATGTATCTTCGCCATCACTTCCAACGCGAGTTGGTAACATTCCAAATCCTCGAACCCACGTTTTCCAGGCTGTCCCGGCGATTGATACAAAGGTTTTCTTTCACTCATCCCATATCCTCAGAAAAGTATACAGGTATACAAGTAGACACGTTCATGGAGCACATGTGTACTTGTTTCCCTGTTTACGTTTCTACGCCTTACGCCATCGTCAACGCCATCACGGCCTTTTGCGCGTGCAGGCGGTTTTCAGCTTCATCGAATACCACAGACTGCGGGCCATCGAGCACAGAGCTGGTGACTTCGATATCACGATCAGCGGGCAATGGGTGCATGTAGATGGCGTCCTTGTGAGCAACCTTCAATTTGGCATCGTCCATGATCCAGTTCTTGTACATATCCTGCAGCTTCTTGCCCTCGACCTTATCATTTGTGGTCAAGAGCGGACCCCAGGATTTGGCATAGATGACATCCGCATCCTTGCAGGCTTCGGTCATGCCGTCTTTGGTATCAATGATCTCGAAGTTGGTGCCGGCGATCTTTGCCTGCTCTTTGGCCTGCTCCACGATCTCAGGCATGAGTGAAAACTCGGGCGGATACGCCAGTGTCACATCCATGCCGAAGCGCGGCAT
>JACRBH010000260.1 GCA_016234535.1 Chloroflexota bacterium | reverse complement strand
CCACGGCGCGCAAGGAATTACAACGCATCGAAGCATTTGATTATGTGATCGTGAATCATGATTTTCATTTGGACGATACAGTGAACAAGGTGCGCGCCATCATTGAATCGGAACATTTACGGGTGAAACATCGCAAGGTGAATTTATGAATGAAGCCCCCGCCTCTCCCTTTAATCCCGAGCCTGCTCCACCACCCCAGGAAGTTCGCGTCGCCTTACCATCCATTGTGCCCACAGTAACGTACGCGATCATTGGCATCACTGTGGTCGTTTATATTTTACAGTTATTGAGCGTGGCGGTGCTGGGTTATGCCGTCTATGAAATTGACTGGCTCGAAGTATATGGCGCGCGATTTAATACGGCCATTCGCGCAGGCGAGTTGTGGCGCTTTATTACACCGGTATTCTTGCATGGCTCTGTACCGCATATTTTCTTCAACATGTATGCGTTGTTATCCATTGGCGCACTTTTGGAGAAACATTTTGGGCATGGCAGGTTCGCGGCTTTATACTTTCTTGGTGCATTCTCAGGCAATGTGTTTTCATTTCTGTTGACCGGTGAAAATGGATATTCTGTTGGCGCATCCACAGCCGTCTTTGGGCTGGTTGCGGCAGAGGTGGCCTTCTTCTATCACAACCGAAAATTATTCGGCGGTCAGGCGAAGCAGGCAATCAGCAATGCAGTCTTTATCATCGCGGTGAATTTGTTCATTGGCTTGACGCCCGGCATCGATAATTGGGGGCACGTGGGCGGACTGCTCGGCGGAGCAATCTTCGCATGGTTCGCCAGTCCGCGCTGGGAGGTGGCTGGTATCTTTCCCAACTTTCACCTGCAAGATTCCCGCGAGTTCCGTGAGGTCGCAACGGGAGCAGGTCTGGTAATCCTTATTTTTGCGGTGATGGCAATCTGGGGAATGTTTTATTCGATCCCGTAGGGATTCAACAAACTAAAAAAAATCGCGGACAAGTCATTGTCTGCGATTTTTTTTAGTAAAAGAAGCCTACAGATCAGCGATCTGTCGTAACTATACTGACCACGGGAATAAATTACACTTTCCCTGGCACCACCCGCCACATTGTCCCCGAAGCGGAGCGAGTGGGAGGGCAGGTGTGCCGAATGGAATTCTTAACGCCAAGTCGCAAAGACGCGAAGGAAAAGCCCTTGAATCTTTGCGAAAAAGCGGCTTTGCGTTAAAAAGGGAAACCGCAATTAATGGCCGCGCCCAGTATAATCAGGTAGTAGCGGTTGAGGGGTTGCCAAAATTATAAAGGTCAATGAAAATAGGTACTATGCATTCAACCCATCTTCCAAACGAAGCAGAAACCAAGATCGCCTATGAAAAAGGTTTTTCTGCGATTGTTGTATTAATGCAAGGGACGTTTCTTGCATTGGTGGAACGGAGTGAGAAAATGGTTGATTTTAATGTGCCGTTTGATAGCACAGCATCCCTGTGGGACAACAATCAAGTAGAACGTGATATTTGCATGATGAAAGTCAAGCAGAAGATATCGGGTTGCTTTCGTTCAGGACACGGATCTGAAACCTTCTGCGCTACTCGCGGGTATATTTCCACTGCGCGTAAAAATGATCAACCTGTCTTGGGTGTTTTACATGCCGCCTTTGAGAATCATCCTTACATTCCTGCTTTTGTCTCTCAGAATGGCTGAGTAGTTACATAAAATTAATTAAATACGAGATTTATTTGATGAACAAATGCATTCTAATAGGCGGCTACTATGGAGCGGGAAATATTGGGGACGAATCCATTCTTGCATCCATGATTGGCGAACTGCGCGCTCGTCGTTCAGACCTTTCCTTTATAGTCACTTCATGGGACCCGGAAAAGACACGCGCGAGCTTGAATGTGGATGCTGTTTACTATAACGATATCAATGGCTTGCTGGATGCTGCTCTGCGTGCCGACATGATCATCCTCGGCGGCGGTGGTATTTTCCACGATTATTGGGGACTTGACCCGGACACGTATCTTCGCAGAGGTTATTGGGATCTTACATTTTTCGGCAGCCTGCCGCTTCTTGCCAAACTCTTGAACATTCCTTGTATGATCTATGCGGTGGGTGTTGGTCCTTTCCAGACCGATCTCGCTCGCCAACACGTCCGCCTGGCTTTTGAGCGTTGCCAGATAGCCACAGTGCGGGATGACGAATCACTTGAAACCCTCAAACAGACTGGCTTTAAAATCAAAGATCCAAAGTCTCCTGCAATAAAGGTTCTGCCTGACCCGGTCTTTGTTCTCACCACCACACCCGCGGACGATGTCGAAGTGGCTGAATTTTTGAAGAAGCAGGGAATCTCTGCAAATATGCACTTGTTGGGAATTTCCCTTCGCTATTGGGATCTTGAACGCCCGTTGGATGAATGGCTTCCTGCCATTGCGAACGGTGTGCGCGAGTTTTTGAAGAAAAATGACAAGGCGCGGGGCGTCTTAATTCCCTATCAAGTCACCCAGTCAACGGCGCATACCAATGATGCAATTGTGCTAAAGAAACTCTCCGATCTTATGGATATGCCTGACCGCGTGCTCTGGATAAACCATTCCCTGCATCCGCATTTTGTACAGGCATTGATCAAACGCTGCAACGTTCTTTTGGGGATGCGCTTTCACTCAATCATTATGGGACTCAATGTTGGAACTCCGGTCGTGGGCCTGTCTTATGCACCCAAAGTTGCCTCTGTAATGAAACTTGTGGGACTTGAAAAATTTTGCAACTCATCCTTAACACCCGATGCTGATGAACTGTCAGCCCAACTCAGCGAAGCGTGGAATACAAGGGATGAGTTCCGCCTTATGATAAAACCCAAGCATGAGGTTATTCGGGATGCGGCAAAACTCCATACCAATTTCGCTCTTGACTTGCTTTCCCGTTCGCGTCGAAGTGAACTGCAATTCTCTCAGGAATTTGCTTTGCAGCAGGTGCGGCTCATGATGCAACTTGACGACAAATTAATAACTTTGCGCGAGGAAAAGCGAGCGGCGGAAAGCCTTGCCGATCAATATCAGGCTCAATTGGCGGAAAAAGATTCCCGGTTTAAAGATATCTTTGACAGCAAGGCATGGAAAATCGCCTTATTGTTTCGACGAGCGCGCATCTTTCTTGCTCCCCCAAATAGTATTCAAACCCGGGTTGTAAAGCAAATAGTAAAAAGTATTGTTGTTCCATTCAGGAAATTTAGGGCGGAGCAAAAGCTGAAGAACGATCTGGCATTGATCAAATCTTCGAGCTTGTTCAATACGGAATGGTATCTCGCGCAAAACCTGGATATTGCACAAGCCGGAATGGATCCAGCTATTCATTTTCTGCAGCATGGTGGTCTCGAAGAACGCGACCCAAGTCCGCAATTCAGCAGTTCCTGGTATTTGAATACAAATCAGGATGTCAAAAATGCCAGAGTCAATCCTCTCCTCCATTACTTGAAGCATGGCAGGCGGGAAGGTCGCATAATAAGAAGGGTGCAACCGTCAAATTCGCATGCGATAGTTGAAAAACTAATTGATGCCTTGAATGACAGGTCTCTTCGCGGAATTCTTGTGATCGCCAGCATGAACTCCCTGAGCGAATACCACTTGGATATGGTCAAGACCCTGTCGACGCAGGGATGGGGCATTGTCTTTGTCACCTGGCAATGGAGTGATGATGAATTACGGTCCTTGGGAAATGAGATTTACAAAAACGTATTCCATATTTCACATGATATGTTTGTGGATGAGATCGATGCAATCCGTCAGACGCAAAACTTCCGTAAGTATTTTTTGATCGAATATCCTCACCCTGACTTCTTTTCCATCGCTCTAAAGTTAAGACGCCATAATTTTAAAAATGTTTATGAGGTTGTAAGCGATTGGCAGGAACTTCATGGGATGGGTGAAGCCGATTGGTTCAAAGCTTCCATTGAAGAAGCCATTGTGGTCAATATGAACCTGTTTATTTCTGCTTCGCCTCAACTAGTTGAAAAGTTTGCGCGCCTTCGACAGGATGTTCACCTTTTCAATGGAAACGACAGTTTTTGGGAGCGGGGATTTGCCGAACTGCTTGATGATATGGAAAGGGACAAATGGACATCCTTATAATCTATCAATTTTGTAGCTTTGGCGGCGTGGAGCGGGTGGTCTTGAATCGCACAAAAACCTTTAGGAAATATTCTCAGGATGTCAGGGTCACTATTGGATATTTGCAGGATCTCGGCGCATTAAGTTCCTTTCAGGCCTATATTAAGGCCAACGATTTGGGGGGGGCCATATCCGCCTTTCTCATCAATCCGAACTCGCTTCCTGCTCTGGATCGATATGACTTTGTATTCAACATCGATACGCCTCAAATTTTCGAGGCGACAAGATATGCTGGAAATATGGTCATGGAATGCCATACTCCATATGTGGAAAACAGGCAATATTTAAAGAATCTTCCGCCTAATATTCATAGCGTTATTGTCCCCTCCCATGCATTTAAGTCACTCGTTCTAGGTGAATTTCCGAAATTGCCCCCTGTATTTGTTCTTCCCAATCCTGTTTCAGAGGAATTCTTTAGTATCCCTGTTTCGAAGGAAAAAAAATTTTACACGAAGAAACCTCTTGCATACCTTGCGCGCTTGGATAAGCTAAAGAATTTTACAGAAGCAACTCGTATTTTTGAGTTGTTCAAAAAAGATGAAAATGTAATGTTTGCCGTGGCAGGCAGAGGGGCGGAGGATACGAATCTACTCAGCGAGTACGAAGCTAAAGAACTTCTCGGAAAAACATTCCTGCGTGACCGAATCGATTTTGATGATGTGCCTGCCTATATCCGAATGATAAAGAATCACGGCGGCATTTTTATTTCGCCTTCAACCGGCGAGTCGTTTGGTCTAAGCGCTGCTGAATTCATAAGTGCGGGCGTGCCGGTTTTGCTTTCAGATATCCCGCCGCACCGTGAATTGGTAAACGAGGATGAAAGGTTTATTTATCAATTGGGTGATATTGCTTCCGCAAATAATAAAATTGACGGGATCTTTGAACGCTGGGAGGATGACAGCAAAACTGTCGAGGGGTACGGCAGAAAATTCGACGGCACATCCTTTATCCAGGCCTGGCAGGACTTTTTGAACGCTCAAAAATAAACAGGCTGGGTTACCGCCCAAACTTGGGTATACTCACCGATGAAACCATCACATTATCGATAAAAACTTTTAGACGCTAGCCGTAATAGTCTTATAAATGACAAGTCGGTTCAGCTAAAATCAGATTTTGGAATATTACCTGCTCGTAAGGAATGACATGTGAAAAGTTATGATTTCGAACCTTTCGATATTATTGTTTTCCCAATTATAGATTGGTACTACCGCTTTCAACGCCCCCAGCAGCTTGCCACCCAATTTGCTTTACATGGGCACAGGGTATTTTATTTGCGTACATACTTCTCGAGGGAATCAAAGCCGATATGTCAGCCCATTCGAACGGATATATCCATTACTGATGTGCAGTTGGGTTTACCTGCTGATAAAAATATTGCCGCGGATCAATTGGATCCAATCTCAAGGAAGTCTCTTTTGGAACAGGTTGCTTCCTTGAGGAAGAAATATGGTGTTTCAAAGGCCTTTTGCTTTGTGGATATTCCATTTTGGGGGCCGTTGGCGCTGGATCTGCAAACAAAGTATGGCTGGAAAGTTGTTTACGATTGTATGGATCATTTTAGCGGATTCTACAACGTGACTTCCCACATGCTTGAATCAGAAGGCGACCTCGCCAAAAAGAGCGACCTTATTCTTGCAACTTCACAAATGCTCTTTGATGAGAAGTCACGACTTAATTCAAATTGCCTGTACGTTCCGAACGGTACTGAATTCGAGCATTTTAATTATTCACCGGAAAATTGCCCGGAAGAACTGGCCGGGATCAAAAAACCCATTGTCGGGTATTATGGCGCAATTTCCGACTGGTTCGATACCGACCTAGTATGTAATCTTGCCACGGCAAGGCCTGAGTGGAATTTTGTTTTTATTGGAAGCACCGCCGGTGCTGATGTCTCCAGTATGAAAATACTTGATAATGTTTTTCTCCTTGGGGAGAAACCTTACGAATTTTTGCCCGGTTATTTGCAGTATTTTGATATATGCATTATTCCCTTCAAAAGAATCCCGCTTACAGAAGCCACCAATCCGGTAAAGCTCTTTGAATATCTAAGCGCTGGAAAATCGATCGTTGCCACGGAACTAAATGAACTGCTCCGTTATCGGGAATATGCCCGACTCGTATCCAGCGTTGATGAATGGCTAGCTGCACTTGGAGCAGCTTTGAATGATTATCATCCCACTCAAGTCGCAAAAAGGTTAATGTTTGCGCGCCAGAATACATGGGAGGAACGAAGCCGTTTGGTTGAAGACGCCCTGCAATATATTGCCGGTGACTGCGCGTCCGTTCCAGATGCATGGCCGCCAGCGTTTCCGGAAGAATATCAAATTTCCAGTAAACTCCTTACCCGGCATCGTGGTGTTGACTATTGGTGCCGCGTTTACGAGAAGGATGCTGTCGTTTACAAGCAGACAAACATTGAGTTGGCAAGACGGGAAGCCCGTATTTTGTCGCAGTTTAAAATCAATTATTTTCCAAAATTTCTTGAAGTTCAGGTGAAGGATGGTTATGGGATAGTCGCCTGCGCGAAAGTCAATGGGCAATCTTTGCAGGATGCCGCGCTGCATATTGGAGCTTCTGCAGCGGCTTTGCATGATTTCATTCAGGATTGTTTGAATATGCTTCTGCTGTTGAAAAAAAATGAGATCACGCACCGGAATATTAATCAGGGAAATCTTCGGGTGCGGAACGGGAGGCCCATCCTCCTTGACTTTGAGTGGGCGGTGTCTAGACAGGAGCCATTTTTCACGCCGTCAGGGTTGGGCGGGCAGGGACGACCGCCTGAGGGTGCCTTTTCCGATGTTTATTCCATGGGACTCATTTTTAAATATGTTAACCGACAGCGCTATCAGGAGTTTGATCGGGTTATATCCTTAATGATGGCGAAGGACCCGTCGATGAGGATCGGTGATGTAAATATATTAAAGGTTTTATTCAACACTGCCTTGAAAAACATAACAGAAGATTAAATCTTGAAAGGTGAAGTATGCGTAAACAAAAACATAATAAGAATCGGGATTTCGACGATCCCGGCTTGTTGCAAAAGGTAATGCAACAACTCCTTGAGCAAATATCTAAGCGCGACCAAAAAATAGGATGGCTCAATGCGGAAAATGTCGCAGTTCAGCGAACGCTTACGACTCAGGCAGCTGAAAGGGAACGTGCCCTGACAGTGCAAATGACCGAACAGGAGCGGATCCTCAAGGCGCAGTTGGCTGAACAGGAGCGGGTCTTCAAGGCGCAGATAGCTGAGCGGGAGCGAAGCTTCAAAGCGCGAATGACCGAGCAATCGCGAAGTCTCAAGGCACAGATGACCGAACGGGAGTGGATCCAGAAGGAAGAACTTACAGCTCAAAAAATGGAAAAGGAGCAAGCCCTGCAAACCCTCTCGTCTCAAATAGCGGAAAGGAATCAGGCTTTGCAAACCCTCTCATCTCAAATGATGGAGAAGGAACAGATCCTGTCATCAATCAGAACCCAGCTATCAGGCCGTAACTTTGAACTTGCTGAAATCAAAGCCAGCAAGATATGGAGACTTGGACTTTTTATTCGCCGAGTGCGCCTTGCGGCTTTTCCTCCCAGCAGTTTTCAAACCAGGATGGCGCGGCGTGTTTTCAATATTACTGTTGTTCCAATAATGGTGATTGCAAAAAATATAAAGTCAAAAAAGGATCTGGCCCTGCTTGGTGCATCAGACCTGTTTGATGCGGGGTGGTATCTGGATAACAACCCTGACATAGCTCAAAAGAATATTGATCCAGCTTCTCATTATCTTCATTATGGTGGTTTTCAGGGACGCGACCCAAGCCCTCTTTTTAGCAGCAGTTCATATCTTTCCACTTATTCTGATGTGAAAGAAGCGGGGATAAATCCTTTGATTCATTTCATCAAGTTCGGCAGGAGCGAGGGTAGAAGCGGTGCTCCGATCCATGCTTCAGTCAATGACAATGCGTCAGGTAAAAATAGTTCCTACTACCCACGGGTGACAATTGTTGTCCCGAACTTTAACCATGCTTCTTACCTTGAAAAAAGATTATCCTCCATTTATAACCAGTCATACAAAAATTATGAAGTGCTTCTTCTCGATGATTGTTCCAGTGACCGAAGCAGGAAAATACTTGAAGAGTATCAGGGCCGATACCCATCGATAACCCGTTGCTTGTTCAATGAGATCAATTCTGGCTCGGCGTTTGCACAATGGAAAAAGGGCATTGAAAATGCGAAAAGTGAGTTGGTCTGGATCGCTGAAAGCGATGATTTTTGTGATCTGGATTTTCTGGAGAAAATGGTGCCGTCATTCGCCGATGAAACCGTTTTGCTCGGTTATGCTCATTCGGTCTTCGTGGATGAAAATTCCCAAAAACATCCCTTTGCTTTCGAACATTATTTGTCTGAGATCGACCGTTACAAATGGGAGGCTTCCTATGTTGCCTCTGCTCATAACGAGGTGAGTTCAAGTTTGGGATTGAAGAACACTATCCCCAATGTGAGCAGCGTGGTGTTCAGAAGGCCAAAGGGAAATATCCCCATATTGAATGATCAGAATTGGTTGAAGATGAAAGTCTGCGGAGACTGGCTCTTCTACCTCAACATCATCCGCGGAGGAAGGGTCGCATATTGTCGGGAGACAAATAATTATTATCGTATACACCAGTCTAGTTCCTCTAAAAAGACACATGTTCAGGATGTGTATTATCGCGAGCATGAGATCGTTGCCTGCGCCATTGCCACTTTGTACAAAGTTTCCGACGAGTTGTTGTTCAAGAATTACCTTTTGCTTGAAAAATTTTATGTGAACACGGTCAAGGGCGGCGATATTCAACGTTTCAAAAGCCTTTTTGATATCGAGAAGATCAGAGGATGCAAAAGTAAAAGAACCCCCAATATACTTATGGGTGTCTTCGCTTTCTCATTCGGCGGCGGAGAGGTATTCCCTATTCGCCTCGCTAATGTGATCAAGGAAAAGGGCGGTAGTGTGGTCATATTGAACGGCGGATTTGAACCGACCCATCCCAAGGTGCGCGGGATGATACATCCGCAGATCCCCGTTATCAACTACGACCCAACGATGGATCTTAATGAAATAGCGAAGGAGTATGGTGTAGAAATTACGCACAGCCATCATGCCTCGATGGATCGCATGCTTTCGGTCTATGTAAATTCGAAGCACGTGACCACCATGCATGGGATGTATGAGATGATGGAAGATTTCCTGAATAACACCAGGGAGTTTGTAAGGCAGATCGATCATTGGTTCTACACCGCAGATAAGAACCTCGCCCCGTTTAGAAAATACAAAATATTTAGTGCTAACAACTTTACGAAAATGGATAACGGAATGAGGATTCCTGAAATCCATCAGGCCGATCTTAGTCAATATGGGATAGACGAGAATTCATTTACGATATGTCTTGCCACCCGTGCCCTGTTTGACAAGGGATGGTTCGAGGCCATTGAATCGATCACCATTGCAAGGAAAGCCACTGGAAGAGACATCCATCTTCTGCTGATCGGAGAGGGACCGGTATACGATAAATTAAAGGCCACCCAGCTTCCCGATTACATTCATTTGCTGGGCTTTAAATCCCATCTGGTTGACTATTTTGCATCCTCACAGATCGGTTTCCTTCCTTCTTACTTTAAAGGGGAAAGCTTCCCATTGGTCATGATCGAATGTTTCATGGCTGAAAAACCGGTTATAGCCAGTAAAATAGGTGAGATTCCCGATATGATAACAACGGATGACGATAGGGTCGGTGGGGCGCTGGTAAAGTTGCATAAGGGTAAGGTGAGGCCGGAAGACCTTGCTTCAGCTTTGATCAAAATGGTCAATAATAAAGACTATTACCAGGAATGCGTTGAATCAGTAAAGATATTAAAGAATAAGTTTGACCTGGATTCGATTGCAGAAAAATATTTGGAAGTTTACAGGAAGTTGTGTATCCATTCTGACGGCGAGGCCTAGATTCCAGCCGTGCCAAGTGGATGTTATTGAATCCGACACGGCTGGAATTGTGCTAAATTATGGAAGAATGGAAGGACGGTTTATGAGAAATGCTTTGGTTATCGGCGGAAACGGCTTTATTGGATCGCACCTGGTAGACTCGCTGGTTGGTGATCAATGGAATGTGGCTGTAATTGACAAATTTAACCGGAAATTCAGCCGAATTCCGGAAGGTGTTAATTTTATTCAGACTGATATTGATCATTCAATTACAGAGATCGAGAAGGTATTCGAGGCAATTGCTCCACATGTTGTTTTTTATCTGGCGTGGAAGACGCTCCCCGAAACTTCGATGAAAAACCCGGTCAGAGATATTGGCATTAATCTCACCCCGTCATTGAATTTGATCAGTGTATGCGCGAAGGCCGGAACAAAGCTTGTCTTCACTTCATCAGGGGGAGCTGTGTACGGGGCCACGAACCAGCCTCATATTTCCGAGACTCACGAAACATCACCGATCAGCCCTTATGGTATTGAAAAACTTATGGTGGAAAAATATTTGTCTATGTATCGATACCTGCATGGGCTTGATTATGTGGCTATCAGACCATCCACTCCTTTTGGCCCCTGGCAGGATTATATGGGGAAGCAGGGCGCGGTTGCTGTCTTTCTTTATCGGGTGGCCAGCGGATTGCCGGTGACCCTGTGGGGGGATGGGAGTATTATCCGTGACTATTTTTATATTTCCGACCTGGTTGATGCAATGATCAAGTGCGCCGATCACCCCTTGCATGATGGCAGGCGCGTCTTCAACGTGGGTGGAGGAGAGGGAGTGTCGCTTATTCAACTTTTAAACTGGATCGAAGAAATCGTGGAGAGGAAGGCGATCATCGAACAATATCCGATGCGGAAATTCGACCCAAAGACGATCGTCTTGGATACGCAACTCATTCGCAATGAATTGGGCTGGTCTCCAAAGGTTTCCCTGCCTGAAGGATTGAAACGAACCTGGAAATGGATGTCCGGGTTGATTTAACAATGAGCTTCAATACGTACTTTATCATATTTAAAGAGATGAGCCATCTTGAAAGAATTTGGAGCAGTGATGAAAAAAAATAATTTAGTCGATAATGTAAAATACCCCATTTATGCCAGACCATTGACATTGGCCGAAAAATTGGCCACTACCCTTAAACTTTTGCCGATAAAGTGCAACATCTGCGGATCACTTTCGGTTATCAGTATTACCACCGATAATTTCAGGGAAAACTGTATTTGTAGAAGATGTCATTCATTCAATAGGCAAAGACAAATCGCGTTTGTGCTGTGTAACGGCATCACAAATGGGAGCATAGGCACCCTCAATGAATTTGTCAACAAGGTCGGTTTGTCTGTGTACAACACGGAAGCGGGCGGCGTATTGCATAATTATTTGTCACAAATGAATGATTACGTGTGTTCGGAATATTTCGGCGATCAGTATAAAGGCGGTGAGTTTGTCGATGGAAAAATGCACCAGGACTTAATGTTCCTGTCTTTCGAGAATGCCCGGTTCGACGTTGTAATTTCCACGGACGTCTTCGAGCATGTCGCTGATCCTTATATTGCGCACAAAGAAGTGCATCGGGTACTAAGGATGGGAGGACGCCACATATTTACTGTGCCGTTTTACCAGACCGACTTTTTGGATGAGAAAAGAGCATCTCTTGATAACGAGGGAAAACTGGTCTTTCACAAGGAACCCCTCTATCATGTTGACCCATTGAGGAGCGATGGCGTACTTGTTTTCAATATCTTCTCCATTGAGATGTTGGGGAAGCTTGCGCATCTTGGGTTTCGCACCAACATGTATCACTTGTACAACCCCATTAACGGGATACTTGGGCCAAACGGCGTTGTCTTCGAAGCCATCAAGGAAAGATAATTGACCTCTTGCAAAAGTCTTTTGTGCCGTAGAGACCACAGAGAAAAAAGAGGTTTGAGAGTCTTTTCTCAAAGGTCTCCGTGTGCTGCCCTGGCACCACCCGCCAGGGCAGGTGTGCGGCTGCTTATGCAAGAGATCTAATATGATAAGAGATGATCTTGATGACTGAAACCTAGGCGATAACTTTGCCACTCTCCCGCTTTCCTGACGTGTAGGATTTTATGAGCATCGAAACCGCCCCGCCCCGCTTCCCAGTTTCAATTTTGGTTCTTGCCTGGAATAGCGCCGCGCATCTGTTGCGCTGCCTTGAAGCGTTATCTTTGCAAACTTACAAAGACTTTGATATCGTTATTGTTGACAACGGCTCCGAAGACGATGCGCTGAATGCGTTGCAGGAGAAACACCCCGCGCTCCACCTTCATGTTCATAGATTGGACTCAAACCTCGGCTTCTCCATCGCCAACAACATCGGCGCCCGCCTTGCGCGCGGACAATGGATCGCCCTTCTCAACGCGGATGCCTTTCCAGAGCCTGACTGGTTGGAGCGTTTGCTTGAAGCGGCGGAAAAATATCCCAACGCCTTTTTTACCTCGCGCCAGATACAGGCGGATAACCCAACTCGCCTTGATGGCGAGGGCGATGTGTACCACGTCAGTGGATTGGCATGGCGCAGGAACTATAATCTTCCTGTTTATCCTTTGAATGAGAATCAAGAAGTTTTTAGCGCCTGCGGTGCGGCGGCTTTATTCCCCCGTCAGGAATTTTTAGATGCGGGCGGCTTCGACGAGGATTACTTCTCGTATCATGAAGATGTTGATCTGGGATTTCGTTTGCGCCTGCGCGGATTGCGCTGCGTTTTTGTGCCGCAGGCAATTGTGCATCATGTGGGGTCGGCAAGCACCGGCAAGCGGAGCGATTTTTCCGTCTATCACGGTCACCGCAACCTGGTATGGACTTATTTCAAGGATATGCCGGCTGCGTTATTTTGGTTTTATCTCCCCTTGCATATTGCGATCAATTCTTTCTTTTTGATTTATTTCTCGTTCAAAGGTCAGGGACGTGCCATCTGGCGCGCCAAATGGGATGCGTTACGCGGCCTGCCTGCCATGTTGAAAAAACGTCAGGCCATTCAACTTGGGCGAAAAATTTCGATTGCGGAACTTCATCAAATCATGTCCCGCAACTGGCTGACTCCATTTATTACTGCCATTAAACGCAGGAACGGATAATTTATGAGCATTGACATTTCAGTTTGCATCGTGACCTATCACGCCCGCGATCTTCTGCGTGACTGCCTGCGGTCCATCTACGGGACGGCTGGTTCGTTTCCCTTTGAGATCATCGTCATTGATAATCATTCCGAGGATGGTACGGTGGAGATGCTTCGCGATGAGTTTCCCAATGTTCACCTAACAGTTAATGATGAAAACACTGGATATACACGCCCGAATAATCAAGCCATGCGTGAAAGCCGTGGACGTTATATCATGCTCCTCAATCCAGACACGCTGGTAAAACCCGCCGCCATATCTGAGTTGATGGAATTTCTTGACGCACATCCTGAAGCTGGGATCGTTGGCCCGAAGGTACTCAACCGTGATGGGACATTACAGAAGCAATGCCGCCGCAGTGAAGCCCGTCCATGGGATACTTTTTGCTATTTCTCCGGGCTCTCCAAAATATTTCCGCACGATAAACGCTTTGCAGGTTACCTGATGACCTATCTCAGCGAAGATACTGCCCATGAAGCGGAAGCAGTTTCCGGGTCCTGTATGCTGATCCGCCGCAAGGTCATTGAGCAGATCGGATATCAGGATGAAAAATTTTTTGCCTATCAGGAAGATACTGACTTTTGTCGCCGTGCTCGTTTGGCTGGTTGGAAGATCTTTTACAACCCATCGGCGCAGATCGTCCATTTTGCAGGAGAAGGCGGCTCAGGGGTACGGCCTTTCCGCTCCATTGTTGAGTGGCACCGCTCTTATTATCTTTATTACCGCAAACACTTTGCCAAAGATTATTGGTTTGTGTTCAATGGTATCTATTATTTGGGGATGCTCATGAAATTGGGTATCAGCCTGTTTGCCAATCTTTTTCGCAGAAAGAAAATCGTCGGCACGCGCAAACCATAATTAATCCAAGTTGTTGCCTTGCGGAAAATTCGTAAGTTTTAAAGCAACACCTGTAAATCGCCAGACCATAAATGTACGGCTTCTTTGGGGCAATTTGCTCACCAAACTCTAGTAAAATTCTACATAAATCTACATTGCGAATTCTGCCCTAAAAAGTAAAATCGAATTATCAAAGGCGAGAACATGGAAAATGTTCCTGCTTTGTTTGACAACTTGCAAAAGTCTTTTGTGCCACAGAGACCACAGAGAAAAAAGAGATTTACGAATCTTTTCTCAAAGGTCTCTGTGGCTGCTTAGGCAAGAGAACTATTAAACTATTTCGCAAGGGAAATCATGCTCCTCAAACGCCTTCAACTCGGACTTATTCATGTCGCCGTTGCAATGACCCTCGTGCCGATCAACAGCACGCTCAACCGCGTCATGATCAAAGAGCTTTCGCTTTCAGCGACGCTGGTTGCCATCCTTGCATCGCTCCCCTACCTTTTTGCTCCCATACAAGTTGCCATCGGTTCCTACTCAGACCGCCATCCCATTTTCGGATTGCGCCGCACGCCATACATTTTGGCCGGGCTGATCCTCTGCGTGATCGGCGTGATCGTTTCTCCTCAAGTTGCATTCCTAATGGCGGAGAATTTCCCGCTTGGTTTATTTGCGGGCATCTTTGCGTTTGGCCTTTGGGGCATGGGCTTCAATCTTTCAGCGGTTTCCTATCTTTCACTTGCCTCTGAACTTTCAGGCGAGAACGAACGCGGCAAAACGATTGCAACCATGTGGTTCATGATGATCGTATCCATTATTGCGACGGCTATTGGCCTCAGCCGCATGGTGGACCCATACACACCCGAAGCATTAATTCGCGCCTTTGGATATGTAGCCGCATCAGCCCTGACCTTGGGCCTGCTCGGCCTCATCAGGCTGGAGCCACGCTCGAACAATTTCAACTCAAGCCTGCGCTCCGAGGCTTATTCCATTAAGCAAATGAGCGCAGCCATCATATCGAACCCAACCGCGCGGACTTTCTTTATCTATCTTCTTTTATTGCTCGCCGCAATATTAGGCCAGGATGTTTTACTTGAACCCTTCGGCGCGGAAGCCTTCAACATGACTGTGACTCAAACCACGCGCATCACATCCATTTGGGGCACGTTCGTGCTCATTGCCATTCTTGTTGCCGGCATTCTCGAAGGACGGGTCGCAAAGAAGAGCGTTGCGCAGTTCGGCAATATCGGCGCATTGCTGGGATTTGCTGTGATCGTAGTCAGCGGTCTCACTCGCTCGACAGGTATTTTCTACACGGGGGTGACGTTGCTTGGGCTTGGCACAGGCCTATCCACCGTTGCGAATCTATCCCTGATGTTTGACTTTACCATGCCGGGCATGGTCGGCTTGTATATTGGCGCGTGGGGATTCTCGAATGCGCTCTCGCGGTTGACAGGATCCATTCTCGGCGGGGTGGTGCGTGATGTGGTGAATCAGGCCACAGGCGCGGCATTGAGCGGGTATCTCGTCGTGTTCAGTATCGAAGCGTTGATGCTGCTTGTTGCGGCGGTCATGCTCACGCGTATTGATATCCAAAAATTTCAGAAAGGCGCTGAAGAACCATCCTTTATCGAGAAGGTTGCTTTGGCGGCGGAGTAAAACATGACTGACGAATGGCTTTCTCTTAGTGATGCGGCAAAAGTGTTGGGAGTGCATCCCAGCACCGTAAGGTTGTGGTCTGATAAAGGTGTTTTGCCCACGCACAAAACACAAGGCGGGCACCGCCGATACAAGAGCAGTGAAATTTCCCTTTGGGCAGAATCGAAACAGAGATCGCACGAGATCGAAACCGAGCGCATGATGCAGGAAGTCATCAAATCCGTCCGTATGCAAATTTCGGAGGGACGTTTGCAGGCCGAAGCCTGGTATAAAAAATTGGATGATGACGCGCGCATGCAATATCGCCTGAGCGCGCGCTCGCTTTTTCATGGGCTGATGAATTATGTGGCCACGAGCGGGGCTGATGCCGAATCTGAATCCTATGCCATCGGATATGAATACGCATCGCGCGCGCATCGCTATTGTTTGAGCTATGTCGACGCGGTCCGCGCGTTTTTATTTTTCAGGAATACCCTGATCGAATCGGTGATAAAGGTCTATCGCGATGCGAATGTCCCTTCGGGACAAACGGCGGAGACTTTCGGGAAAATGTACACCTTTACTGATGAAATCTTAATCAGCCTTTTACACACTTATGAGTCGCTGGGGAATGCCAATCGTTAAGCCTCAGGAGAAAACATTATGTCCGTATCCCGCCGTTCCAAGCGCTTTGCTCCCTCGTCTGTAATGGAAAAACTTGTCCCTGTTTTTCTGGTTGCGCTGTTATTAATTTTATTGGCTGTGTTCATTATCATTGGTCTGTCGCTGATGGGTGTCATCGCATCAGCATAATCCACCCCAACCTGGAGATCTTATGAACTATATTCCGTATCTTTCCACCGTTGTCACATTTGCCTTTGTTGTTGCCGTCTACAATCGCTATCGTCAACGCGGCGGAATCCACCTTTTGCTTTGGGCCGTTGGCTTGTTCTTCTACGGACTTGGCACGCTCAGCGAAGTTATCCTCAGCCTGACATTCAATATTTTGGTTTTGAAAATCTGGTACCTGACCGGCGCAATGTTGACAGCCGCCTGGCTTGGCATGGGGACCGTCCACCTGCTTATCCGCAAGGGCAATACGGCTCAAATCCTGACCTGGGTATTGGCTGCTGTTTCAGCTTTGGCATTTTTCCTCGTTTTGTCAGCGCCAGCCCTGGTTGGGAAATATGATGTGACCCATCCGGCCTCGGAGCAATACAAGGATTTCCTAACACGCGGCGGATTGACTATTTTTCTGACAATCCTGCTTAACATCTATGGCACGTTGACCCTGGTGGGCGGCGCAATATATTCAGCCTTCCTTTTTTGGCGGAAGAAGGTATTGGCGAACCGCATGTTCGGCAATATCCTGATCGCGGCTGGAGCATTGTCCCCGGCCATGGGTGGGAGTCTGCTGAAGGCCGGTCTGGTTGATATGCTATACCTCAGCGAGTTCGTGGGCGCGATCCTGATGTATATCGGCTTCATGATGGCCACTTCGGGCAAATCCGAACCCGCAGCTTCTGAATAAGAATTCAGCACACTTCATCTTTTCCCTTTTCCTTGTTTGATCCACAAAGACAGGAAAAGGGTCTTTTATTTTTAAGCAGATAAGCGGACAAATTTCGCGAAATATTTCATTTGCTTGCGCCATCATATCCATCTGGTTTATACTTGCGCGCATGGCATTTCCAGAGAAGATTGGACGATACACAATCAAATCAGAACTTGGCCGCGGCGGCATGGCTGCTGTATACCAGGCTTATGACCCGAGTTTTGACCGCGAAGTTGCGATCAAAGTCCTGCCGCGTGAAATGCTGCATGACCCGCAGTTTCGGTCACGCTTTGAGCGTGAACTCAAGATCGTAGCCGGCCTGGAGCATCCGTCGATTGTGCCTGTTTACGATGTCGGCGAAGAGGATGGACAGCCGTATTACGTCATGCGCTACATGACCGGCGGTCCGCTTTCGAGCCTGATCAATAAAGGTAAATTTTCCCTGCAAGATACGGCCCGCATCATTGAAAAGATCGCGCTGGGACTTGCGTATGCCCATAAAAAAGGCGTGATTCACCGCGATCTTAAACCGGATAATATCCTCTTCGACGCGAACGGCGATCCGTTCATCTCGGATTTCGGCGTTGCCAAATTGGCAGAATCAGCTGTCGGCCTGACTGGAACCGGAATCGTCGGCACACCCGCCTACATGAGCCCGGAACAGGCCAAAGGCAGCGACGTCGATGACAGGAGCGATGTCTATAGTTTGGGCGTGATCGTGTATCAAATGTTGAGCGGTCAACAGCCTTATAAAGCTGACACTCCCATGGGAGTGGTGGTCAAACATATTATTGACCCCATCCCGGAGATATTGATTAACAACTCAACCCTGCCTGCCGAAGTGGATGCCATTATTAAAACCGCCCTGGCAAAAGATAGGAATTTACGCTATGCCACCCCGGTTGCTCTGGCCAAGGCGTTGAACCTCGTCGCATTCGGAGATGAAAGGAGCGGTAACTTCAATATGAACACAGGTTGGAACCTTTCTACCGCTCAACAGGCCCGCGGACGGGCTGGACTGATGGTAATCGGCATTGTGATGGCGATCATGGTGATTGGCTTTTTCCTGCTGCGTAATCAATTGCTCGTTCTTGAACCAGCGTCCACAGCAACTTCCGAGCCTGTGCTTGTAACCGTCCCAACCCTGGCTTCCACGCCCACATTGAATATAAGTCCTACTTCGGCTTTTGCGCCATTTTGTGCCGGGAATATAACCGTCCCAACGCCTCTCATAAAAGAGACCAATTATGTTTGTATCAAGAGACTGCCATATACCACGATCACCATACCGGAAGGCGCAACCTTTGAAGTGACCGACCCGCAGGCATCCTGTATTTTTGAAGCCACCAGCAATGGGAGAACTGTCTTATCCTGTTCAGGCCCGTCATTCCTTGTTTATGATCTGAAAGTTTGCGCCCCGCCGGTGATTCCCGACTCTGATCTTAATAAATGTTCGCAGGGCGATACATTTGACTCAACCAATCAATGCTGTATTGCCGCGCCGCCGGAAGGCGCAGGCTGTACGATCTTTGTTGTCAAACTAAAAGGTTGTTAACCATAACCGGGCGCTTCCGCCCGGTTATGGTTTCCCCGGGCGCGGTGATAAAATAACTCAATGGGAATCCTTTACCTCGTTGCCACGCCGATTGGAAATCTCGAAGATATGTCGCCCCGCGCTTTGCGCATCCTGCGTGAATCGGTTCTGATCGCCGCCGAAGATACCCGTCATACCGGCACATTGCTCAAACACTTTGAAATAAAATCCCAACTCACCAGTTATTTCGAACATAACAAACTCAACAAACTGGATTTCATCCTTGAAAAACTTTCAGAGGGGGATGTGGCTTTGGTTTCGGATGCGGGGACTCCTGCGGTCAACGACCCCGGCTATGAACTGGTAAAAGCTGCCCTCGCATCAGGCTTCGACGTTCGGCCTGTTCCCGGTCCCTCAGCCCCCATCGCCGCCTTGACAGTTTCCGGGCTCCCCACTGATTCATTCCTATATCTCGGCTATCTCCCCAATAAATCAACTGAACGCCGCAAAGCCGTAGGTCAGGTTTCCAACCTGACTTACACCCTCATCTTTTTAGAATCCCCTCACCGCATCGTGGACTCGCTCGAAGACATCCTCTCCGTACTCGGTGACCGCCAAATCTGCATCGCCCGCGAAATGACTAAACTCTACGAAGAATACTGGCGCGGACCAGTCAGCGGCGCGATTCAACATTTCAAATCCAAAGACCCGCGCGGTGAGTTTACGCTGGTGATCGAAGGAAAGACGAAAGAAGAAAGAAGCGTTTGGACGGAAGAAGAATTGTTGATAGCCATAAAAAAAGAATTGAAAAAAGATAGACCCGCAAAAGAAATTTCCACTGAATTGGCCGAACAAAGCGGCTGGAATAAAAAAGAAGTATACAGTTTGGTAAGCAAACTCAAATGAACAGGAGTCTTGAATGATAGATGAAATTAAAAAACCAGAAGTTAAGATAATCAAAGAAACACGGGAAGTGAAAGAATCCACTGCCCAAAAAAATCCCACAACTGACCATTTGGTGGAAACCAAACACTCGGTCAAAATTGGCGGTAAAGAAGTCAAATATACCGCCGTTAGCGGGACAATTGTTCTTAAAGAGGAAACCGTTGACAAAGGCGTAGAGGTTGAAAAACCACGCGCGCAAATCTTTTTTACCGCCTACACCAAAGACGGTGTGAAGGATAAATCCAAACGCCCGATCACTTTCTCTTTCAATGGCGGCCCAGGCTCCTCGTCCGTGTGGCTGCATATGGGCGTACTCGGACCGCGCCGCGTAGTCCTCACTGACGAGGGCGAAATGCCCAAGCCGCCGTTCAAGCTGACAGATAATCAATATTCCATTCTCGATGAAACTGACCTCGTTTTCATCGACCCGATGAGCACAGGTTTCAGCCGCCCGGTTGAAGGTGAAAAATCTGCAGAGTGGCACACCTTCACTAAAGACATCGCATCTGTCGGTGACTTTATCCGCTTATATACCACT